>NZ_JBHILQ010000001.1:0-330845 GCF_042193395.1 Bartonella sp. TT29SHDZB | reverse complement strand
CCAGCACCAAGAGCAAATGCGGATTGTCCACGCCATGTGCCGCTACCAAATGAGACACTCAAAGATCCCGGCTCGTCAAAGTAACGTAGGTTGGATACTGCTAAACCAACGGCGGCTGCTTGCCTTGCCTCTTTGCGCACGCTCTTAATATCATAACTTAAAATATTAAACTTCATATCTGTATATCGGTCAGACCGATCAACAGCATCATCAATGGCATTAATAACAATATTATCCACCCGACTATCCGTATATTTTTTTGCATCATCGAGAACAATTTTCATCTGTTGTTGAGTGTAATCATGCAGTTGACCACCATTCACCGCTTCTTTCGAGTCCTTCTCAATACGGCCATCCGCAACATTATCAATTAAAACAGGTTCACTGGAATCTCCACCCTCTAAAGTGATCCTATTAGTTTTGTTTCCTTCTCCATCTTTATCATAGTTAACCGCACCATCTGCGACTGAAATTTCAATATCTTGTATATGTTGATGGATATTATCTACTCTGTTTTCAATTGTGTCTACCCTGTTTTCAACTTCTGTGACCTTCTTGTTCGTCTCCCATAGCTGTCCTCCATTTACAACTTCTTTTGAGCCTTTTTCAACTTTACCATCAGATACATTATCAATCTTGCTCGCTTTACCTTTATGACTAGCGTCATACATTCCTTTCTGTTCATTCCAATTTAAACCATTGGACGAGACATTGTTTTCAACATTTTGAATGCGGTCGTTTATCTTAGACATACTCTCACTTACGCCGTCAAAAGCACTGGCAACGTTATGATAATTCTTCTTTTCACCAGAGCTCCCGTCAGCCTTGAATTGTACTATCTTAAAAGTAGGAGCAGTCCATTCTCCATTATTATAGCCAGCGCCACCACCAAAATACGCAGCCAATTGGTTGCTCATAAGATAAAGTTGCGAACCATTTATAGCATCGGTTGAATTTTCAGTAATATCTCCATTGGCAAGAAACTTAATTTTGCTATTGGTTCTTCCCTCTCCATGCTGTGCTACAAATGCCTGCTCATCACCGTTCCACAACAAGGCGTCCCCTTTAACTTCTTGAGTAATATTCGTGATTTTTTCATTGACATCGTTTACCACATTCGTCAGATGCGTATTCACACTCTTCACATTTGCATCAAGACCTGTCAAAGCTGAGCCAACGTCATAATAGTTGGCTTTTGCCATCTGACCATCTGTATCAATAACAGATAAACTATATTTTGGTCCTTTAAAGGCACTATTCTTGAATGACGCACCACCACCAAAATAATTTGCTATATCTCCAGATATTTTATTAATTTGGTTCCCATTGATTGCATCATGCGATCCTTGCGCAATTATGCCATCTTTAACATTATGGAGAGCAACAGGGTCTTGGTTATCTACCCCACCTAAAGTTACGCTACCATAATTAATGGCACCGTTTTCTTTATCGTAGAGAACTGCAGCAGCTCTTGTGAGATTAATATCATTAGAAATCATCTCTATACTTTTATCAAGCTGGGCTTTGTTAACAGCTTCATCACTCCACTCTGCAGCTTTTACACCGGAAATTGTACGAGCATCACCAGATTCGTTTGCAACATTGATTTCTATACCACCTGTTGACTCACCAATGGTGATAGCACCTTCATTCTCTTCCTGCTTAACGAGGCTATTTTTTGTTGCATTCGTAATCTGATTTTGAATATTCGTGATAGAAGCATCAACAGCATTAAAAGTAGATTCAAAACCATTATGTGGCTTACCCTGAATAGTGTAAGTGGGAGCCTTACCGTTAGATACATCTGCACCACCACCAAAATATTGAGATGTATTTTGAGAAATTTTTGCTAGATTATTCGTAACAGTGGTAACATTCTGATTAGTAACAAAAAGTTGTGAACCATTTACCGCATCGGTTGAATTAGCAGAAATGTCTCCATTGGCAAGAAACTTAATTTTGCTATTGGTTCTTCCCTCTCCATGCTGTGCTACAAATGCCTGCTCATCACCGTTCCACAACAAGGCGTCCCCTTTAACTTCTTGAGTAATATTCGTGATTTTTTCATTGACATCGTTTACCACATTCGTCAGATGCGTATTCACACTCTTCACATTTGCATCAAGACCTGTCAAAGCTGAGCCAACGTCATAATAGTTGGCTTTTGCCATCTGACCATCTGTATCAATAACAGATAAACTATATTTTGGTCCTTTAAAGGCACTATTCTTGAATGACGCACCACCACCAAAATAATTTGCTATATCTCCAGATATTTTATTAATTTGGTTCCCATTGATTGCATCATGCGATCCTTGCGCAATTATGCCATCTTTAACATTATGGAGAGCAACAGGGTCTTGGTTATCTACCCCACCTAAAGTTACGCTACCATAATTAATGGCACCGTTTTCTTTATCGTAGAGAACTGCAGCAGCACTTGTGAGATTAATATCATTAGAAATCATCTCTATACTTTTATCAAGCTGGGCTTTGTTAACAGCGTCATTAGCATTTACAGCTGCCTTCACACCAGAAATCGTCCTATCGTTGCCTGCATTATTTGCAACATTGATTTCTATACCACCTGTTGCCTTACCTATGGTGATAGTACCTTCATTCTCTTCTTGTTTAACGAGGCTGTTTTTTGTCGCATTCGTAATCTGATTTTGTATATTCGTGATAGAAGTATCAACAGTACTAAAAGCAGATTCAAAATCATTATGTGGCTTACCCTGAATAGTGTAAGTGGGAGCCTTACCGTTAGATACGTCTGCACCACCACCAAAATACTTTGATATATTTTTAGCAATTGTTGTCAGATTATTTGTAACAGTGTTAACATTCTGATTAGTAACAAAGAGCTGCGAACCATTCACTGCATCGGTTGAATTTTCAGTAATATCTCCATTGGCAAGAAATTTAATTTTGCTATTTTCTTTGTCTGCTCCATGCTGTGCTACAAATGCCTGCTCATTATTACTCCACAACAGAGAATCTTTAGAGACACCATCAATTTTCTGAGTAAACTCATTAGCTACATGTGTTAAGCGGCTATTCACATTGTTGATATTGTCATCAAGCCCTGTCAAAGCTGTACCAACATTATTATGGTCCTTAGTTACTGCTGCACCATCTTCAGAAATGTGCGATAAATGATAGTGCGGACCAAACAAGATACCGTCGTGAAAGTCCGCATCACCACCAAAAATGACTGCTACATCTCGGGATATTTTTTCAATCTGGCTACCATTAATTGCATCATGCGATCCTTGCGCAATCATGCCATCTTTAACATTATGGAGAGCAACCGGTGCCGTAGTCTTATCACCACCCAAAGTCACGCTATTATAATTAATGGTGCCATCTGCATTTTTATCATAAAGAACCGCAAAGTTATTTGCTTCTTTAATGACCTTAATACTGTCCGTGATATCTGCAATTTCACCATCAAGTTGTTTTTTATTAACGGCTTCATCATCCTTAACTGCTTCTTTCACACCGGAAATTGCACGAGCATCACCTGATTTGTTTGCAATATTAATCTCTGTGCCTTCTATTTCCTTACCGATGATGATACGATTTGTCTCTTCTTCTCGCTTAACAAGGCTATTGCTTTTTATAGTGTCAACAACATCTGCAATCTGACCATCGAGCTGTTGTTTATTAACAGCGTCGTTATTGTTTACAGCAGCCTTCACACCGGAAATTATCCTATCTTCACCCGATTTGTTTGCAACATTGATTTCAGAACCACCTGTTTCTATACCAATGGTGATACGACCTTCTTCTCCACCATCTTGCTTAACAAGACTATTTGCTGCTATTTGATTTTTTATCTCTTGTAGCTGCGCAAAATTCACTGCATCATCAGGTTCTTCCCCAGCTGCCACTCCTGTAATCTGCTTATTGCCAGCATTAATACCATCCACAGTTATACCAGCCCCATTAGCAAACAGAATGCCATCATCACTTATAGAGCTTCTTCCAGCGGTAACTCGTTCCACTTTAATATTCTCAGCTAGATCAAATTTTACATTATTGTCTTCCTCACCTTTTATAATCGTAAGGTTGCCACTTGCCGCTGACAAATCTACAGTATCTTTTATACCAACGGCTTTAGCATTTTCACCCCCAACAGACAAACTCCAACCTTGGTCTACGTATTTTTGTAATGATTTTAACTGCGCAACATTCACAGCATCAGTATCATAAGTACCAGCTGCCACCCCTTCAAGCTGGCGCGTCATCTGATTTACATCATTACCAATAGTTGCTGGACCCGCATTACTTTTCCATACTTCATTCTCTAGCTTTGACGGGCTTTTAGTGAGAAAATCGAAACCGTAAGCACCCGGACCCGCCTTACTCGAAGAACCGTCCCCAAGAATAACCTTTCCATACGCCCGCGTTTCAGGCCCAGACCCTATAGCAACAGTTTCATCACCATCAGCCCTCACTCGTAAAGAATAAGCATTTACGAATGCATCTCTATTATCATCTTGGTTATTATATCCGGCATCTGTTGCGATATTACCTAGTCCTAAAGCGTGCGCTGTAGAGTCTATAGCTACACTTTTCCCCTTTTCCGTATATTTCTCTGGATCTAAAATAACAGCGCCACCCACTGTAAAGATATTTTGTGCATCTTTCCATACAAACCTTCCGTCGACTGTTAAAACATTTATGGCAGAATTATCCCCCCCCATACCACTTGTATAATTATTATAAGCAGAAAGAGTACTTTGCGGATAAACCACGGCAGCATTCTTCACATTTTCAAGAGATGCTTTTGTTAAATCGAGATTTGCTGAAAAAACAGGAGCAGCATTCGATAAAAACAAGGCAACCGCAGTTCCCAACGAAGCTACTTTAAACAATGATGATCGACGATGTGAGCGAGAAAAACTCAAATCACGCAGATTTTGTGTAGTATATAATTTTTTCATAATACCCCCTTCATAATAATAGATTAAAAACACAAAAAAGGTATGCTCTAGAACTCTAAAGCTTTCTTATTTTCTTTGCGTGTTCCTGCTTTTACAGCGTGTTTTAGGACATAAATAAAATTAAGACATAAACTGTTGTTTCTACAGTGTCTTTAGAGGGTAACTAGGGGCAGGTTCGTGAAAGTCAATTTGAGGAAGGTAAAAAAATACTTAATATTAGAATGGATTTCGTTTTTCTATCAAAGGTTTTGTGTCGTTTTTAGCTTTGATCTCTTTGAAAAAGGTATAATTTTTTGTGCCTATTAATCATCCGCTTAGGCATCAGTTTATTTTTCGTGAATAAGATTTTTTTATTTCATAAGAGGATTTATGAAAGCTTTTTACTAAAATGCCCCATCTATATCCTTACTAATAGTAATGTGTCTCGTTGCTGTATCCTGTTTTACAAAAATACTCACTGCTACTTGTTCTTTTATTCCCTTCAGTTGTGAAAAATTTACTGCATCAGTATTACTAGTTCCTTCTGCAATATTTGTTACTTTTTTACTTGCCGCATTAATACTACCGGTGGTTATTTGCAAACCATCAGTAATTACTAAGTCTGTTGCATCGACTGTTGTTTTCTCTCCTAATGTTATGCTTTTCAATGCTATATCATTCGCAAAACCAAATATGAGATTATTTTCATCGTCCTTATCTCTTTTAACCCTGAAGTTACTTCCTCCCGATGAAAAATTCATTGTACTATCTAGCACCCATATCTTTAGCTGCCTCACCAGAAATAGACAGTTTCCACCCTTTTTTTCTTATGACTTCTTCTAAATCTTGCAACTGTCTCAGGTTCACTGCATCGGCAGATTTGCTATCAGCTGCTACGCCTATAATTTGTCGCGTTATGTTCTTACTAGGAACACCAATACTTACTGAAACTTTCGTACTTTTCCATTGAGATTAGGTGTTTTTAGCCAGTCCTTGCAGAACAGACGTATCCCCAAAAACGCCAGCAGTCCTACCAGACACAGAGCTGTTCCCGATAGCCCCCCATCAACCATCACTTTAGAATAGGAACCTAAAGCGATACTTCCAACCCCTTTTGCTTTTGAATAGAAGCCCATAGAAATAGCTTCTTGAGCAAATGCTTATGTACGGAGTGACCAAGAGCAATCGAACCATATTCTAAAGCTTTAGAAACAGCTCCTACTACTGTTGAATAATCACTCTTCGAAAGAGTATAATCATTTTCCCCGTGTTCGCTCTTCTTATTATATTCACCACCTACTGCGACACTGCTTTTCTCTAAAGCATGAGCCATATTGCCTACAGCAACGCTCCATTATTTTTCCGTTTGCGCTCCACTACCCTAAAGCAATACTTGTGTTTGGAGTACGTTGCATATCTGTAGAGCGTTGCATTATAAAGCATACGTTTAAAACTATACGAAAATAAAAGCTAAAACTGTCTTCTTTTAATAAAGGGTATATTCGTATTTACATTGCTTGAAGCATTTTAATAAATCAAAATAATAGCAATCAATTTTTTGAATCTTTACCACTAAGCTCTTTTATTCTCAACAAAAGTTGTCATAGGCTTTTTATATTCGGATTTTATATAATTACGGGAGTTTTATACATTTAGAATAGCTTTAGAGAGTTCTGGAAGAAAGTAAAAAATTTGCCCTTTTCTTAAATAAGAAAAAGGCAAATCAATTTTATGGATTTAGTCGTTTATTAGTTGAGTATCACATTAACCCCTGTACTTATACCCCAGTGACCTCCAGAAGTGGTAATTGACAAGTTGGAACCAATATCACCGTTCTCTGAAGTATAACCTGCACCAAAAGCAAAAGCAGATTGACTACGCCATAAACCACTACCAAATGCGATTGTTAATTTTCCAGGAATATCACTATAGCGTAAACCAGCTACCGCTAAACCAACAGCTGCTGCTTGTCTTGCCTCTTTTCGAACATCCTCAACAGCATAACTTAATGTCGAAAACTTCATATCCGTATACGAATTAGCCCCACTAACTCCATCTTTTACAAGATGAGAAATTTGCTCATCCGTATACTTATTGGCACTTTCAAGCACAAAATCCATCTTATCTTTTAATTGACCACCATTAACCGCTTCTTTCGAATCTTTTTCAACCCTTCCATCGGCTACATTGTCTATTAATACTGGAGAACTGTCATCTCCACCAACTAATGTAACTTTATTGGTCTTTTTGCCCGTTTTTTTATCTTTATCGTATTGTACAGATCCCTCCGTAACTTTATTTTCAATATCCTTGACCTGATCTGTAATCATTTGCTGAGTTTCCCAAAGCTGTCCTCCATTCACAGCTTCTTTTGAATCTCTGTCTACCTTGCCATCCTCTACATTGATAATCTTACTTGGACTCTTAACACCCTGAGCATCAACATGAGATGCATCATAGCTTCCTTTTTCTTCATTCCAATTCAGACTATTCGAAGAGGTACCCTTTTCAACTTCTTTTATACGATCGTTGATAGTGCTCATGCTGTCATTAACAACATCAAATGCTTCAGAGACACTATTACGCTCCTCTTTATCACCTTTCGTACCATCCTTATTAAAGACCTGAACGGTGAATTTTGGTCCTTGCCAGTTTCCTTCCTTATCATAACCAGCTCCTCCACCAAAATATGAGGCAAATGTCTGTTGAAGAGTATAAATCTGACCACCATTAATCGCATCAGTCGAATCTTCTGATATCTTTCCTTTCGCAAGGAACGTGATCTTGCTGTTTTCCTTGTTACCTTCTTTCTCATGCTGTGCTACAAACGCACCTGCATCATCACTCCACAACAACGCATTTTGCTCAATGTTGTCTGAAATCTCATTATGAAGATTCTTGAAAACCTTATTTACACCGGCAAACGCGGCTGCAATGCTATCATAATCCTCCTCTACAAAGCTTCCATCTTCTTGGAAAGTCATTATCTTGAAACCTGGAAGCGCCCAGCCATCACCATCATATTTAGCATCACCACCAAAATACTTTGCTAGCGACTGATTCAGATCATAAATCTGTCCGCCATTAACCGCATCACTCGAGCCTGATACTATAGAGCCAGCCGCAAGTGATGTGATCTTGCTTGCTTTTCTGTCATCACCTTTCCCATGCAGAGCGACAAAAGCTTTGTCACCATCGCTCCAAGATAAAGAATCTTGTGCAACTCCCTCTGAGACCTCCTTAATGCGAGCGTTCACATTCTTGATATTCTCATCAAGCCCTTTAAAGGCAGAACCAACATCGGTATGCGGTTTATCTGTTACTTCACCACCTTTATCAATACTGGATAAATTATAAGTTGGCCCTTTAAAAGCACCATCCTTAAATTCAGCATCTCCACCCAACAATTTTGCTATATCCATTGAAAGAATGTGAACCTGTCCTCCATTGATAACATCCGTTGAGTTTTCCGCAATCGATCCGGCGGCTACATTATGGAGCGCAACAGGTGTAGCATCCTTCCCTTTCCCAAAAGTTACATTTGTATAATCAGTTTGATTATCTGTTGTTTTATCGTAAAGAACAACAGAAGAACTATCCGACAGAAGGGTATCAGAAAGATCCTTCAAACCTTTATCAAATTGTTCTTTGTTCACAGCTTCATTGGCTTTTTCTGCTGCCTTTACACCAGAAAGAGTTCGATCCTTACCACCCTTGTTTGCGATATTGATTTCACTACCTTCTACTCCTTTACCAATGTTGATAACATCTTCATTTTTCGTAACAAGCAAATTACTGATTACATCGCTGATCGCAGTTTGAACCTTTGTGAAAAGTTTACCCACACCTGAAAATGCATCTGATACATTCTTATAGCTTGATTCAGCTTCAGTGCCATCATCATTGATAATTTTTAGCTTAAAATCAGGAACTTTCAATTCCCCATCCTTATATTCAGCGTCATCAGAAAAATATTTTGCAACCTTATCGCCCAGTAAATAAAGTTGAGAACCATTTACGGCATCCATCGATTCTTTCGTAATATCTCCTACAGCAAGCGATGTGATTTTACTTGCCTTTCTGTCATCACCTTCCCCATGCTGGGCAACAAAAGCTTTGTCAGCATCGCTCCAAGATAAAGAATCTTGTGCAACTCCTTCTGAGACTTCCTTAATGCGAGCATTCACATTCTTGATATTGTCATCAAGTCCTTTAAAGGCAGAACCAACATCGGTATGCGGTTTATCTGTTACAACACCTTTTTCATCAATATTCGATAATTTATACTCTGGTACTTTAAAGTTTTTGCCATCAAAGGATACATCTCCACCTAAAATTTTTGATAAATCCTCAGTGATTGTATGAAGCTGATCGCCATTAATCGCATCACTCGAAGCTGATATTATAGAACCTGCGGCAAGCGATGTGATCTTGCTGTTTTCCTTTTCTCCATCTTTTTCCCCATGCTTGGCTACAAAGGATTGTTCTTTACCATCCCACAACAGAGCATCGCCTTGGACAGATTCTTTGATATTCGTGACTTTGTCATTAAAATCATTAACGATGTTCTGCACATTCTTATTCACAGTCTGGAAATTCTTATCAATTCCGTCAAAGGCTTCTGCTACATTATTGTAGGTTTTTTCTTCAACTTCAATTTCATTGCTCTCTGAGTTGAAAACTTTGAGTTTGAAGGTTGGTTTGTTCAATACGCCATTCTCATACGTAGCATCGCCGCCAAAATATTCTGCAACTTTGTTGCCCAGTGCATAAAGCTGGGAACCTGTTATAGTTTCGTGCGAATCTTTCTCTACCTTACCATCAGCGACATTAACAATCTTGCTCGCACCCTTCTCACCATGAGCAGCATTGTAGGCACCACCATCACCTACACTGCCATCCCAATTTAAACTATTCGAAGAGAGGTCATTTTCAAATTCCTTTATACGAGCATTCACATTCTTGATATTATCATCAAGTCCTTTAAAGGCAGAACCAACATCGGTATGAGATTTATCTGTTACTTCACCTTTTTTATCAATATTCGATAATTTATACCCTGGTACTTTAAAGTTTTTTCCATCAAAGGATACATCTCCACCTAAAATTCTTGATAAATCTCCAGTGATTGTATGAAGCTGACCACCATTAACGGCATCTGTCGAATTTGTGCTAAGATCTCCACCCGCAAGACCTGTTATTTTTTTACCTGCAGCATCAATACCATCCGCTATTACTTTGGGACCATTTTCAATGGTTAATCCCGTTTTATCTAAAGTGACGCCTTTTAATTTTACACTGTTCAATGTGACATCTTGTGCCAAATCAAATGTTATTTTTTTGTCTTTATTGTCTGTTGTATCACTATTTTTAATCTCAAAGTTTTTGCTTCCAGAAACCAAATTTAATATATCACCCGGCTGAAAGTTTGAAACAGCCTTATCATTAAGAGAAAGTGTCCACCCTTGTGCTACAAATTCTCTTAATTTTTTCAGCTGTGCAATGTTGACGGCATCAGTGTCTGCATAACCCGCTGCTACACCTGTAAGCTGTCGTGTTATCTTATTCGGAGTATCACCAACACTAAAAGCTCCTTGAGTGCTCTTCCATATCACACCATCATCCGTTGACTGGCTCCCTATGGAAGGATCATAGCCAACTGCGGACACTGAGTTACGAGAAACAGATTTATAACCCACAGCAACACCACCCTCAGGAAGTACTTGTACATTTGAACCTAATGCCATACTATTTTTAGCTGTTGCGGCTGAAAGTCCACCTAATGCAATACTATTTTCACCAGATGCATTTGCAAAACCACCTAATGCGATACTATTTTCACCAGATACATTTGCAGAACCACCTAATGCAATACCATTGTCGGCAGTTGCACTTGAAAGCTTACCTATAGCAATACTTTCTTGCCCACCTTTTCCCTCACTGGCAGCAATTGTAATGCTCTCCGTTTCGGCATGCCATTTAAAAACACTATCATCAGCGGCTTTTTTAATCTCATTGTGAAGATTTACATAAGACTTACCCACACCCTCAAAGGCTTTTGCTACATTTGGAAAACTTTCTTCTTCAATCTCACTCGTCTCAGGATTTAAAGTTTTAATTTTGAACTCTGGATTATCCCATTGACCATTCGTAAATTTAACACCACCGCCTAAATATCCAGCTATATGGGTAGCTACAACATTCAACTGACTACCATTTACCGCCTCTTGTGAATCTGCACTAAGATCACCAGATGTAACACCCGTTACCTTTTTATTTCCAGCATCAATACCACCGGTGGTTATTTTCGGACCATCAGTAACTACTAAGCCCGTGGCATCGAAGGTATTTGTACCTGCTTTTAAGCTTGTTAACGTAATGTCTTGAGCCAGATCAAATTTTACTTTATTGTCATCTTCGCCCTTTGTAATATTTAGGTTGCTACTTCCAGCAGAAAAATCTACCGCGCTATCCATAAGAACAGTTGTAGCATTTTTATCTCCAACAGAGAATTTCCAACCGTTTTGTCTTACAACTTGTTCTAAGTCCTGCAACTGTCTAAGGTTCACTGCATCGGTAACATTAGAACCAGCTGCTACGCCTGTAATTTGTCTGGTTATACCCTTACTATAATCACCAACACTAACTGAGCCCCGCGTACTTTTCCATTGCGCCTCAACGTTTGTTGCAGACCCCTGCAACAAAGAAGTGTAGCCAAGCTCACCAGCAGCCCTATCAGCTACAGAATCGCTTCCTAGAGCAACACCTTCCGCAACCGTCACATTAGAGCTAGCGCCTATAGCAATTCCCTGCGGCGCCTGCTCCTGTGCATATGCATTGTACCCCATAGCAATCGCTTCATTTGCATAACTATGTGCTTTACTACCGAAGGCTATTGAAAAATCACCTAATGAAGCTGTTCTCTCTTTTTCATCATAACTATCGGTTAGAGAAGAACCGATTGCAATGCTATTTTTAGTATTTCTACTACTACCGGCTAAAGCAGTTAAGCCGATTGCAATCCCTTGGTCAGCCTTCGTCTGCGCTACCTGCCCGTAAACAATAGCATCATGAGCTTCTCCCTGAGCTCGTTCACCATGGACAAGAGGATTACCCAAATTCTCATCCCTAGTTATCTGATCTCCCTTTACAACTCTTGGAGTTAAAGCTGCTCTTGTGATTTTTTTACTTCCAACATTCATATCAATTGAACGTATCGAATCGCTGGTTTCTGCCAAAACATTCACTATAGGACTATAATCGCTTACACCAGTAAGAGTTTTGGTTAAAAAATTTGCATAGTCATCAGCAACACTTACCTTGGATGTCAAAGCAACATTCAGCGCTGTTAAATAATTTTCCTGTGATGAACTAGAAGAATCCAAATCATTCGAAAAAACAGGGGAAATACTGGCTAAAAGTGCCGCTATTGAAGTCAAGGGTAGGACTTTAATAAAAGGAAAACGGGAAAATTTTAAATTGCTCCCTGTTAATTTTGTATATAATTTTTTCATAATGAACTCCCCAATGAAAGAAATAACTATAAACACAAAAAAGACACATTTAAACGCTATAGAGCCTTTTAAAGTTGTTTTTTCTAAATGTATTCAAAAATTTAGTACCTGACTGAAAAGATAAAGAAGTTGTTTTTAAGGTTAATGCGTTTTGCTCTTTTACATTTCCTAAGAAAGTAAATTTTTTTGTGGTGATTTGTTTTTTTAACTTTTAAGCTTATTGGTTGTTTTTTGCAAGGGATAGAGTTAATTTAGTATATTGTTTTATAACTTCTTCCAGTAAAATTGAAATACATTTGAATGTGTACTTTTATCTTAGTAGAAAACTTTTTAATAGATTTGTAGAGAGCAAAAGGGTTTTTTCTATCTGTAGAGTGCTACAGATTTTTCAGATTTAAAAATTAAAGAAGAAAATAATGAACTTATAATTTATGAAAAAACTTATTATCTTATTTTGAAATAAGAAGTTCATTTTGTTGAAAGTGTATAGGTTTTTTCTGTTTTTTAAACCTGTATTTGTCGTTATAGCGCTTATCAATTTATATATATAATTTTTACATACGTAACAACAATTCACCCCTGCCTCATGAGACAGGGGTGAAAAGGAATTTTTATGTATTTTGTTTATTATCAGTTCAATGTCATATTGAATCCCGCACCTACACCCCAATGACCTCCAGAAGTCGTTGCGGATATATTAGAGCGGTATTTTCCATTTTCTGAGGTGTAACCTGCACCAAAGGCAAATGCAGACTGACTACGCCATAAACCAGTACCAAATCCAACGCTTAATTTTCCAGGTGTATCATTGTAGCGTAAGTTAGACACCGCAAGACCAATAGCCGCTGCTTGTCTTGCCTCTTTTTTCACACTCTCAATACTGTAGTTTAAAACGTTAAACTTCATATCTGTATATTGTTTAGACTGATCAACAGCATCATCAATCGCATCAATCACAATATTATTAACCCGTTGATCTGTGTAGTGCTTGGATTCATCAAGAATAATCTTCATCTGTTCTTTAGTATAGTCATGGAGTTGACCACCATTTACAGCTTCTTTTGATCCCTTCTCAATTTTACCATCAGCTACATTATCAATCATAACAGGTTCACTAGGATCGCCACCCGCTAATGTGATTTTATTAGTCTTTTTGCCGTTTTCATCTCTGTCATAACGAACAGCGTCCTCAGCAATATCATTAACTTTGTTTTCAATATTGAAAACCGTTTCACCAATATCCGTAACCGTAGTGGAAATATTGTCGACTCTGTTGGTAAGATGCTTCACATCTTTTTCGACACCCGTGACACGTTCATTGGTTTTCCAAAGTTGCCCACCATTAACTGCATCTTTCGAGCCTTCTGCAATTTTACCATCAGCTACATTGATAATTTTATTTGGCTTGCCATCGCGACCAGCATCATAGGCTTTTTCTTTATCATTCCACTTTAAAGCATCTGAATCGACCTTGTTGATAACATCATTAATACGGTTATTTATGTTTACCATACCGCCATTAATGCCACCAAGTGCTTCAGCAACATTATTGTAGTTTTTCTCCTCCCCAACAGTACCATCGGCATTAAATTGAGAAATCTTGAAATTAGGAGCGTTCCATTTTCCATTATTATAGCCAGCACCACCACCAAAATACGCAGCCAATTGGTTGCTCATGAGATAAAGCTGGTTACCGGTAATGGCATCGGTTGAATTCGCAGCAATTCTGCCATCTTTAACATTAAGGAGAGCAACTGGTCCGACATTGTTCTTGCCACCCAAGGTCACGCTACCATAATTGATACTACCATCTTCATTTTTATCGTAGAGAACTGCTGCAGCACTTGCAAAATCAATATCTTTAGAAATTTTCTCTATGCTTTTATCAAGTTGGTCTTTGTTAACAGCTTCATCACCCTTCTCTGCTGCCTTAACACCAGAAATAGAACGCGCTACACCAGCATATCCTGCAATATTGATCTCAGTACCAGCGGTATCCTTACCAATAGTAATAACACCTGATGCACCTCCATCTTGCTTAACAAGACTATTTTTTACCACATCGGAAATCTTATTATCAATCTTATGGATAGAAATATTCACACCAGTAAACGCATCTGTAACATTATTATATGCCTTATCCTGAATAAGGAAGGTTGGCTCTACACCGTTCAGTACATCTGTACTGCCACCAAAATATTTCGATGTATTTTCAGCAACTTTTTTAAGATTGTCAGTAACAGTTGTAACCTTCTCATTCGT
This sequence comes from Bartonella sp. TT29SHDZB, assembly GCF_042193395.1. Lineage (NCBI taxonomy): Bacteria > Pseudomonadati > Pseudomonadota > Alphaproteobacteria > Hyphomicrobiales > Bartonellaceae > Bartonella > Bartonella sp. TT29SHDZB. The sequence continues at coordinate 316,141 of NZ_JBHILQ010000001.1, read as the reverse complement.
AGCAAAAAGCTGTGAACCATTTACAGCATCTGTGGATGTTCGAGAAATCGTTCCATCTTTCACACCAGAAAGAGTTCTTTCTTCACCACCTTTATTTACGAAGCTGATTTTAGTACCACCGGTTGCTTTACCCACAGTAATAAGACCATCTTCTCCCTCTTGCTGAACCAAACTATTTTCTGTGATATTAGAAATTTGATTGTGAATTGCGCTAAAAGTATTGTTCACACCTTCAAAAGCATCAGCAACATTCGAATAAGGCTGCTTAGAGGAAGTGCCATCAGCCTTGAATTGGATAACTTTGAAAGTGGGAGCATGCCAATTACCAGCGTCATCATACCCAGCACCACCACCAAAATATTTAGCAACATCATTTATTGCATAGAGCAAATGCTGATTAACATGCCTGATGTTCATATTAAGCCCTGACAAAGCCGATCCAACATCATTATGTTCCATCTGTTTTTCCTGGCCATGTTCATCAATAGTAGTTAAATTATATCTCGGTCCTCTAAAGACTCCATTCTCATAGCTAGCACCACCGCCAAAATAATTCGCAATCTTATCACCCATCTTATAAAGTTGAGAACCGTTTATTGCATCTGTTGAATCTCCTGAAATATCGCCATCCGCAAGGAACTTAATCTTACTATCTGTCTTCCGTCCATTTGGTCCATGTAGTGCAACAAATGCACTCTCAGAACTGCTCCACAATAAAGCATCTTTAGAGAGCCCCTGAATTTCCTCAGTAAAATTATTGACTACATGTGTTAAACGACTATTCACATTTTTGACATTCGCATCAAGCCCTGTCAAAGCATCACCAACATTTTCAAAGGTTTTCTGTTCTACGTTACCATCTGCAGACACTTTAGATAGATTATATCTAGGGCCTACAAAAGTACCATCCTGAAATGCTGCATCCCCACCAAAGAATTTTGCAACATCTCCAGATATCTTATTGACCTGACTACCATTTATCGCTTCTGTTGAATCTTCTGAAATCTTTCCATTTTTCACACCTGCAATGAGCCGCCCTCCATCAGTACCTGTAATATCAATTTTCGTACCGCCTTTTTCTTTACCAATGGTAATAAGCTTTTCGCCCTCATTCCACTTAACAAGACTATTTTCTGTTACCTTGTTAATCTGACTATAAATATCTGTGATAGAAGTATCAACAGCAGCGAAAGCATCCGTTACATTGTCGTGTTTTATATTCTGAACAGTAAAAGTTGGTTTGATACCATTAAGTATATCTGTCTCCTCACCACCAAAAAAATCCACTATATTAGTAATATAACTAAACAGCTGACGACCATTTATTGCTTCTGTTGAATCGGAACTGACTTTTCCAACTGCAACGCCAGAAATAATTCGCTCTCTGTTTTCATCGTTTGTAATATCGATTTCGATACCACCTTTTTCGGCACCAATAGTAATAAGCTTCTGATCTTCACGCCATTTAACAAGGCTATTATCTTCTATTTGATCTTTTATGTCATTCAGCTGTGAAACATTTACGGCATCATTCTCATTAGTACCCTTTTGCACTCCTGTAATTTTTGTATTAGCAGCAAAAATACCACCCTTCGTCATGTTTGGACCATTCTTGATCATGAAACCGGCATTACTCATTCTGCTATCCCCTGTTTCTACACGACCAACTTTAATATATTCGCTTAAATCAAACTTTACTTCATTGTTATCACCTCTGGTAATTTTTATATTTGTATTCTCACTCTCATTATCATCATCGTCCTTCTGCTTAACTGCAACAAACTTTACTGTACTTCCTGCCCCAACATCTGTAGCATTATCACCATCAACAGAAAGCTTCCAACCCGTTTTAATTCCCGCTGTAACATCTTTCAGCTGCTTAAAATTCACAGCATCGGTATCATCAGTTCCGTTAGCAACTTTTGTGATTTTTTTATTGTAAGCATCAATACCATCAACAGTTATGCTTGGTCCTCCATCAACAAACGTAAAGCCATCGTTGCTCATAATGCTGTTGCCTGTCGTAACACTCGTGAGCTTAAGAGTATCATTCAAAGAAAATGTAACTCTATTATTATTGTCTTTTGCAATTTTTATATTTTTGCTTCCATCATCACTCGCACCCGCAACAAGATCTACTGTACTCCCAGCTTTAACATCTGTAGCATTGTTCCCATCAACAGAAAGTTTCCAGCCATTTTCTGCAAGTGTTTTTACATCTTTCAGCTGTTTATAATTCACCGCATCTGTATCTTCTTCCCCCTTAGCTACTCCTGTAATTTTTTTATTACCAGCATTAATACCATTTAAAGTTATGCTTGGTCCATTACCATCAATAAACGTAAAGCCATCGTTGCTCATAATGCTGTTGCCTGTCGTAACACTCGTCAACTTAAGAGTATCACTCAAAGAAAATGTAACTTTATTACTGTCTTTTGCAATTTTTATATTTTTGCTTCCGTCTTCACCCACAGCCGCAATAAGGTCTACTGTACTCCCAGCTTTAACATCTGTAGCATCGTTACCATCAACAGAAAGCTTCCAGCCTCCTGCCTCTGATATCATTCCTTCTATTTTTTTAAGCTGTGAAAAATTGACAGCATCGGTATCTTCTTCCCCTGCCGCTACCCCTTTAATCGTTTTATTACCAGCATGAATGCCTTGAACAGTTATGCTCGGCCCCTCGCCATTGTTAAATCTAAAGCCAGCAGCATCCATAACGCTCTCTCCTGCTGTGACAGTCATTACATTAATATCATCAGACAAACCAAATTCTACAGTATTGTCACCGTTTTTGGTAATTTTGATATTCGGGTTACTTTCGCGACCAGCTGATTGCAAATTTACCACACCGTTTGGACCAATATGCGTAGCATCTGCACCATTAACAGAAAGTTGCCAACTTGTTTTGAAACCATCTTTTACTTCTTTCAGCTGTTTATAATTCACTGCCTCATCATCTGCAGTCGCATCTGCCACCTTTGTAATCTGTTTATTGCCAGCATCAATACCATCAATAGTCATCATTGGCCCACGATCAATAATAAAACCATCATCACTGATAGAGCTTTGGCCTGTGGTGACTTTTGTAAGTGTGAGAGTATCACTTAAAGTAAATTCAATTTTATGCTTAGTGCCTTCAGTGTTTTTTGCAATCTTTAAGTTGTTTTTTCCTTTGTCGTTTTTACTTTTCACTGAAAAATCTATTATACTTCCTGGATTCACGTCTGTAAGATCGGTATCGTTAGCAGAAAGTTTCCAGCCCCCTCCCCCTGCTATAACTTCTCTCATAGCTTTTAGCTGCGCCACGTTTACCGCATCGGTATCTTCTTTACCAGCAGCTACACCGGTAATTTGCCGTGTTAAAGTACCGTTGCCATCATTACCCTCAGCCCCTACTTCACCAATACTAAAAGCACCTGCTGTACTTTTCCATGCAAGACCGCTCTTTTGGTTCGAGACTGTACCTGTTGCAGGATCATAAGCCTCGACACCTTTTGCTCTTCTAGAAACAGAACCACCCCCTATAGCAACACCATCAGTCTGAAAGACCTGCGCGTTTACACCAATAGCAACCGCATCATCCTTCTCAGTGTAAGCATAGGTACCTATAGAAATCGAATTTTCACCTTTTGCTGTTACTTTTCTATTAGGATTAACCTCTTCAGTTCTGTCAGAGCGCCTCCCCCCTATTGCAATAGAACCTGAACCTAAAGCTTCAGCATCTGTACCTATAGCAATCGTATAACTCTTTTCTGCCTTCACCTTTGTACCTAAAGCAATACTATTTGTACCTAATGCAGTTGCAAGCCCTCCAATAGCAACTGAAGATTTCCCCGACGCCTCTGATCCCACGCCCATAGCAACACTTGCTATACCTCCTGCAAGCGCAGAAACACCAAAAGCTTGTGCACCACCAGCCTTTGTAGTTGCACCAGCACCAAATGCTGTTGAATAATTCCCCGTTGCAGAAGAACCACAACCGGTTGCAAAAGAATAAACACCAAAAGCCTCAGGCATTGCATTAAAGATACCACCAGTGGGTGTTCCCATATAACCATTAGTGCTATCACTTACTACCCCATCACCAACCCAAGTAACCTTTTCGGTGGTCGTACCATAAGGACTACGACCTCCAAAAACTTTCTCACCAACAAATCTCTCATATTGCTCCTCTGCAGTTATTCGACTATTATTACTGACCCCTTGTTGTTGTTTGCCGCCACGACCGATAACATTGTCTGCACCACAGAAATCATCATCACCTGCAAAAACAATACTGCCATGACTACCGTGTAGATACTCAACCTGCGGCATATTAGAGCTTTTAACCGTTTGTCCTGTTATCGCAAGGTTTGCTGCAAAAACAGGAGAAACACTCGATAAGAGTGTCGCCATTACCGTACTAAGAGAGACAACTTTAATTAAATTTGGTGTGGAATATTTTTTTTTCATAAGAACCTCCTCCAACAGAGTTCAACATCATCACAACGCGCGAAAACACACATGGCAAAACCCTTAGTTTGCGCACTTCAAAAACCAATAAATCAAGACAAAACTCTCCCCCTTACGATACCGCTATCTTTACGGCATCGCCCTAAATCTCTGCAACAACATCGAATCTAGAAAAGTCCCCAACCCTTTTAGCTAGAGGGATTCAAGCTAAAAAATCAATAAAAACACAAGACTTTGAAAATATACCATAATCTCCATTTAAAAATACTGCGATTTATCTCTTAACAAAATAGTTTCACTAAAGGGCAATTCTACTTTTCAAATAAAGCGCATCAGCAAAATGGCAAGAGTGTAAAAAATAATTTTTTATAAATTTGTAAAAATACTTCTCAATAAAATAGCAGTTCTTATAAACACAAATTTATGATTTTTTTAACTTATAGCACAATGTAATAGATAACGATTATCATGATAATCTCACTCTTTGTTGCGAGATAATCTGTTTCAATATATAATTGCATATCTTTGAAAGAAATCTTTCTTAATATAATGATGCACGCTCTATAAAAAGTTCCAACGTGCTCATCTTGTCCTCTTCATAAAAAGACAAAAGTGCTATAAATGATCTTTCGTTCTTCTCGCGTATATGTCTGTTACCCTTCTATAGGAACAAAACATCGTCATTGTATTTTCACTGTTGTATAAATTTTTTAAATATCACAAATCGAAAAGAAGCTGTTTTTTAGCTTTTCTCCCACATAAACCACTGTACTTGCACTGTTGTCAACATCTTTTCCCTCAACCAACAAACATTTCAGAAATGACACTATATTAGCTTCTTTTTTAATCAATTTGTTTGTTAAGCAAAATAATTGGTATTCTACAAAAAATGAGATTATCATTCGTTATTAAAAAGTTAGACGTTTACAAACCCTGTTTGCTTATTTTAATATATTAATGGCATTGATTTAGCTGTAATTGGCAATAGAGATTTTAAGGTGTTTTGTTTATCGTCAGAATAATCCTCCTCTACGCACATTAAAAGCCTTTTGGAAATGTATTTTATGCTATAAGTTCTATAGTAAACACATTGCCACCCATATTTACAATTGAGCGCTTCAAAATCTTGGAGTAATAAAATCTTTAATAGGCATTGATTTAAAAGCGCGTATTTTGCAGAAAATTGACAAAACCATGAGGTTCGTATACATGGCAATTTTAAGTGATGATAGTGGAGTGATACTTAAAAAAGCTGCATGGAAACCCGCAACGTTGAGGAATTAAGCATGACCTCTTTATGCGATAAAGAATTGTCTGACACACTGGTTGGTCTTTATGACGACTATCAACGCGGTTTCGACATTGGAGAAGAGCTTAAATTGTGCGTGGATTTGGCGTTATCTCTTGAATTGGAACTCAGTATTCATCGTTTAAGTGAAACAGATGCTGTTTTAAAAAAAGAGATTGTGCAAACCTTGCATCGTCGTAGAAATACCCATTCCAATGAAGATGAAATTGATACAATTTTTCATATGGATTTTGAAAAACGAAAATAATACAATACTCTCCCCATATGATACGATATTACCTCAGTGCTTTACTTTCTACTACGCTTAAACAAAAAACTTTCAAGAAGATTTAAAGTGTTACGTTTTCGCCTTCTTAACAATAGTGAGATGAATTAAAGAAACGCATCAATTCTTTTAGATCATTATCAAAAAATAGAGAGTATTCTCTATTATACATCAATTTATGCTTTGTTCATTAAGCACCAACTTTTACATTTTCTCAACTCTCCTTTAAAAGCAAAATATGAAATGTGCTGCAGCGTAAATGTTTATAAAATAGCGTATATTGACCACTCTTAAACGTAATTTATTGTTTTTCATGTTTATAAAACAGCACTATGAGTATTCCAACAAACGCAACAATGCTTTGAAAAAAATATATCGATTGAGGTGATATGCTACTGTTATCGCTTGCCATAATGAGGTAGACTCCGAGGATCAAGCATCCAGAGATACCATTAAAACTTGCCTGCAATCTTCCTTGGTATTCAGGATCACAAGAGAGTTGTGATAAAGAAATCGAAAGAGCCCAACTCGAAAGTCCAAATCCAATCATAAAGTAAACAGGAAAAACAACAAAATTGTGTGTATTAACAGATAGAATAGCGAGGCCAATAGCCATAAAAGCTAATAAAATGGCTAATGTTTTCCTGATAGATAAAACTTTACAAAGAAGTGGTGAAAAAAACGCACCTGTCAATACGCCCATAGAATAAAGCACCTCAAATATTGCAAAGATACTGCTATCTGCATGTAAAACCTCTTGTATATAAGGAACGAGAATAACAGGAATGGTCATCAAAAGAGTCATAATAATCATCTGGCTTATATAAGGTACAAAAAGAGCCGGATTCTGTTTAAAATAATGAAGGGATGCTGTATAATTTTCCCACCAATTTTGCTGGTTTTGATTTTTAGATCTTCGGTTTTTAGGTACCTTCATTGCAAAATTAAATAAACCAGCAAGGATAAAGAATATACCACCTATTAGAAGAGTTCCTTTTATTCCTGCATAGGCGAGTATCAATCCACTTAAGCCCATACCTACGATTGTGCCAAGTTCATAAACCATATCGATGGTCGCATTTGCATTGATGAGCTGTTCCTTCAGCACAATACTTTGAATTAAAGAAATAGCTGATGGCATATAAAAAGGGATAAAAATACCCAAAAGAGCAGATAAGACCATCAATTCAATTTCTATACCAAAATGCCAAAGCATTACCCAGCTTACGATTACCAAACCTCTCACAAGATTTGAAATAATAATCTGCGTTTTACGATTATATTTATCTGCCAATATGCCAAAAATAGGCGCAAAAATAATGCCAGGCGTCCAAAGAAAAAGCATCATCAACGCTACACCACGGATTGAGCCCGTCTGATTGTAAGCGAGCCATGACAATGTAATATAATTTAGTCCACTTCCAAATGTAGCAAATAAGCCGCTCAAAGTAAAATAGAGAAAAGTTCTATTTTCAAATAAAGCAATGCGTTCCTTCAAATTTGAAGTGAACATAAACTATCCTTTAAAATAAATACCAGTTGATATGCATCATACATCCTGTTTAAAAACATGCATTCTTACAATTTTCATTTTAGATCATTAAATTTAAGAAAACAAAATTTCTTTTTTGAGACTTTTACAATTTTCGCGCTGATGTATAATTAATTCTTCTATGAAAAAAACATTTATGCACAAAAACAAAATTAATATTTTATGTGCGTTTTATTCAGAAGCTACACCTTTATTATGTAAAACAATTTTACGGTATGGAAGCTTCACTCACATTATTGTCCTTATTATTCCGTGCACTAAAATATGCTCGAGTATATCCTTCCATGTCGTTCTTCTATCACCACACTTTGGCTCTAAAAGAATAAACACACTATTATCCTCACGATAAATATTGATAACTTTTCTACTCCCCTTCTCTAAATCTTTTAAAACAAACCCATTACAGTTAGTTTTCCAAATAATTTTTTTCAATAAAAGAGAGTTTTTCTTCGTATTTTAAGTTTAAACTATTCCTTTTCTGCAACCGCTCCAGTACTGTAGTGGGCGATAAATGAAGATAAAATATAATATGGGGTCTTGGAATAGATTGAATTTAATTTAACGACACTTTCAAAAGAAAGCTCTCGAGCATAAAAATAAGCAAGACTAGAATAAACAGATCAATCGCTAATTAATAAATTTTGCAATGAAGCTAAGGAAGGTTCAATAATTTCAAGCGTATGTTTGCGTCTATCTGTCTTGCTAAGAGTGCTAAAAGCAACGGATCAGTTGCTTTTCCATTATCTAAATATCTCTAATTTATGGATTATTTCTATACTAAGAACTGTGTTAAAAATTTGTATTATATGTTTTTCTGTTGAGTAATGACGAGAAATTTCTTTGAAGAACCATATGGAGTTATAAACTTTTTTTCAAGATACATTCTGTCTATATACTCTCCATAAGTTAAATTGTTTTTTGTCTAAAATCTTTTAATGTTCAATAAGGTGTTTTTTAACTCGTCTCTAAACAGAAAAACACAATACTCCCGCATTTGTATAACTTATTAACTTTATGATAAATGGCGATATATAGACTTAGTTTTAAGATAAGGTTATATTTTAGACAACTTAAAATGAGATTAAGTATTTGTAAAAAATATATTTTTTGTTCACACTCCATAACCTTCCATTTTCTAATGAATTCTAGTAGAATTTCTGAGGATTACTCCTATAGCGTCGTGTAAGCGTATAAAAATGAGTTCGATCTAGATATATTATTGCCCCTAAGGGCTGAGACTGGATGCCGCTCCATAGGAATTTAATGAAATCAACTCTATCTTTTCTCAAACCACTGCCCTCACTATAAGCATTTGATATCCAATCCCGTCAAAAAGCAGCAGAGCAATTCTCAGAAAACATCGCTGAGATATTGAAATATGTCTTGCAAAAGCGTTTGAATCAAATGTTTCACTATATCTTTCGGTATATTCATAAACTGAAACTAAGAATATTATAATAAGCCTTCAAATAACGAAGTTTATTGTCACAACAACATCTAACAACGGTCAAAAGAAAAACCTCAACCTTGAGTATAAACAAAATCAACTTGAAAGCGCAAAATATATCTCTAGGACATAGTTATATTCGTTATCTGGCTTTCCCCTTATTGGCAAGCCTCCCGCAACAGACGCAGTAAAAATACCAACCTCTATCGCTATTCATTCTCCTGAATAATAAGCTATCACTACCATAGACATCAGCGTTCAAATTTTCCCTACCAAAAAACTTGACGTGCCCAGTAATATGTGTGTGTATTTATTATTTGTAAACATGTATGCTGATTTATAATACTGTGTGTTTTTAAGAGATTCTGAAATGGGGGGATAATGTGCACAAACAACTGATGTTTCGGTTTTATGGGCTTGTTGTCCTGCTGTATCTTTCTGATATGGTTTTATTTTTAAGTAATCTGTGGAATGCTTATCGCATAACATCCTCATCGGTTTTCCTAGGCGTAACCATGGCCTTGGGAACTCTTATGCCCTATCTTTTGAAAAAAAGCGGACTTGTGCGCATTAAAGCCTCACTGCGGTTGGTCGATTTATACAAAAGGCGGATCATTATCTATAGCCTTCTTTTATTGATTGCTCTTTTCCATTACGCTGATTCCCCCTTTGGTTTTATTGCTGTCTCTATCTCTATCGGCTATCTCTCTTTGATTACCTTAAGCACACTCGAGACTTATAATACTAAACTAGCACTTAGTGGTTATATTAGCGCCCAAAAGGCTTCCCGCATTATGCAAACAGTGGTGCAAATTGGTGCATTTTTGGGAGCAGCACTGAGTGGTTATCTCTTAGAAGCGACCAGCCCTCGAGGGGCAGCAGCTGAAATCGGTTATAATGGTTTGATTGTGACACTTTGTGTGTTTGACATCATTATAAGCCTTATAGCCGGATATATTATCTTTTGCGATGAATATAACGCTACAGATACCACAGCACTTACAACTGGTAAGAAGCCAGCACCTACACCGCAAGCGGATGGGCTCTCCCGTGAGCTTAAACTTTTATGCGTCTGCATAGGACTTATTGGCTTTCATATTTGCGCTTATAATACGCTGGCAACTATTCTTTTTCAGAGTGTGAAAAATTTTGGTTCTGAATATTATGGGCTTTGCAGTGCGGTTGCAGGCGTGGGCGCTTTTTTGGCTGCTTTTATCAAAATCCCTCGTTTTGAATTTATTCTCCCAGCCCTTATGTTGAGCATGGCTGATCTTATTTTTAGCACCACACAATCGCCCTATTTGGCTGTGGTCTTTTGCTTTTTTATTGGCTTTTCAATGAATACCATGCGAATTAATGCCCGCAAACATACGATTGAAGCAACCAAAACAGAGGCTCAAGCAGAGCTGGTGGGAAGCTATAGCGGTATGCTTTATACTCTCTCCCAGTCGGCAGGTTATGTTATCCTTGGTCTTCTTACAAGCTCTGCCCTTATGGGACCTCAAGCAGCTGTTTATCTTCTACCCCTTATAGGGCTAATAATCTTTATTTATGTTCTTTTCCTTTTATCACAGCGGAACAAAGTATGAGAAAACCTATTCTTATTGTCGACCCTTTCTCCACTGGTGCCCTCTATGGCCCTGCTTTGAAAAAATTAGGCTATGCTTGTTATGGTGTTGTCTCTCAAGCAGCTCCTTTTTCACACTTTATGCTTTCTTATCAGGGAAAGGGCATGGCAGAAGCGAAGCTTCATAGTGTCGATGAGATAAAGAAACGCTTTCCTATCGGCACGATAGAGGCTGTAATAGCGGGTGCCGAAAGAGGTATCTATTGTGCAGAGCAATTGGCGGCTTATTATGGTTGTCTTGGGAATAACCCCTTGACTACCGATTGGCGACGGAAAAAAGCAGCGATGCAAAAACGTCTTTGTGAAAATGGTTTATCTTACATCCGATCAAAAATTCTTACAAAAAACGATTGTACTCTCGATGGTTTTGAAAGCCACAGCGGCTATGTGGTAAAGCCAAATGATTCTGCAGGGAGTGATGGTGTTTTGTTTTTCTCTAATCTTGAGGAAGTATTAACGTGGACCTCTGAAATCGACTGGAAGAAAAAAAATGTTTTTGGCGCACCTAACGAGGCCTATTTGCTCCAAGAAAGATTGGAGGGAGAGGAATACATCGTTGACGCCGTTGTAAAGGGAGAGGCTATAAAAATATGTAGTTTGTCACGATATAAAAAAGGTATTCATAATGGAAGTGCTTTTGTTTATGAATCGCTTGATGTGCTTGATGCTCAAGATCCCTCTTATGCCCCTCTTATCTCTTATGCAAAACAATGCATTCGCGCGCTGGGAATTGAATATGGACCTGCGCATATGGAAATCATGCAAACAGCTCGTGGTCCAGTGATGATTGAAGTAGGAGCCCGCCTCCACGGAGGAATTGCACCCACCTTGTTCACGCATTGCTATGAAGATGGTTTACTTGAAAGCTCCGTTAACCTTATTGCAGGCGTGTTTTCGCAAACACCAAGTCGCTTTAAGAAAAAAGGGCGTATTATCTTCCTTATCAACGAGATCGACAGTCATATTATAAAAGATGTTAATGTATGGCGGCAAAAGCTTCATTCTTGGGAAAATGTGGTTCATTTTATGCTCTTTTTTAAAGAAAACGAGCCCCTCCCCCTAACCATCGATTTAAATACCTGTCCAGCTATTATAGCAATTTGGGGACACAGTGATGATGAATTATCAGCTTTGGAGAGGATCATTCGTAGCAATTTCTTATAAAATACAGCAAGGGGGAGAAAAACATGGATTCAGAAGCGCAATCAATTGAAAATATAGACAAATATTAAAAATGGAAGCAAGTCATTTTTAAAGAATTCAATGCAACCATGAATAACAAAAACAGACCTTTTCCTTGTCTATTCGGGATAAATGAATACCCAAAAAACATGCTTAGATTTAGGCTCACAAAAAGTTGACCGCAAAAAGTACTATAGAAAACCTTATAAATTATTGCGATAACTATAAGAGCTTTGGAAAAAACATCTTTTATTACTTTCGAATCCCCCCATACAAAAAAGTTGAAGTTTATAGAGAGAATTTTGGGTCCATACTTAAAGATTTTCAAACGCTTGACAACAGAAAAGGCCCAAGTATATACTTCAAAATATGGATAGCCCTCTATGAAAATTCTGCTTTCATGGCGAACCTATATCCATAGTTTGCAATACACTATCTCATATAAACAGAATAAGTAGAAAAATTTCTATATTTATTTGACTTTCAAGCCCAGATGGTTTTTTCTCATTTGCTCAGTACAGAACAAAAAGAAAAAAATGTCTCCATTGTAGAAAAAAACTTGAACCTTTTGATATTATTATAAAATCCACCTTTTTATGGGAATATGACAATCCAAAGAATAAAGAATGGATGCAATATTTCTTACAGGATAATAGTACTGCCCCCCACCTTGCCCATATCTTACAATGGAGTACAATAATGACTAAGTTTCCTAGAATTAAACAAAAGTATATATAATGATTCTACAAAGTATAGAATTCATGCTGATAGATGCCTTGCAAAAATAAATACCTACAACGCATTTGAACTCAAATTTTATGAAAAACTCGAATTTAGTACTGAACCATATTCGACAATGGAGAAAATCATAAAATGGCTTGAATCCCTGTTTGAGAGAGAGAAAGTTATTGCGTAATTCTGTTTTTCTTATGATTGTGATTGGTTGTTTGACGAGTTTTTGTGCTAGTGGTGTATTATCTATTGGCCTTTCTTTGTTACAATTCCAAGATACAACGGGAGAAGCGTCTGCTACTTTAAATGTTGTTAATTTAATCGCAATTGGAATTGCTGGCTTATGTTTGGGAAACGTGTTGGCGCACTATCAAGGCTTTATAATTGGGTTTTATAGTCAAATTATTTGCGCTTGTTTATTATCTTTCTTATTATTTATGAACAATCCGGTGCTTATTTTATTTGTATTTTTTTTACTTTCTCTCTTGATGGGGGCAGATAACCCAAATAACAATAGTGCCTTGAATCAGCTGGTTCCCGCTCCCAAACAAAAAGCTGGAATTTTTGCATTTTACACTAGTTGCTGTCAGTTTTTTGTTATTATATCCCCATTGCTTATATATTTTATAATTGCGCATTTGGGGCACAAAATAGCCATAGCCTTTATTGTATTTATCTATCTTTTGAATGCCTGCTTATGGTTTCGTATAAAGTCTATACAACAACTAAACAGAGTAAAAGAGCTATTAAAAAAGCCATCTCAAAAAGCTTATGGAGTTGGTTTTAGATGCCTTTGGCGGATTTCTGCGTTGCGGTTTTTAACGATTAATCGTATTTTGAATAATTCTCTCTATACGGGGCCTATTGTTTTATTGCCACTTGTTCTTGCTTCTATAACATCAGATAATATAAAATTTACAGCTATTCAAAATTCTATTTTTTCTTTGTCAGCACTGGGTTTTGTGATCAATGGTCTTATCTCATCTTATTATTTACGGAAATTTCCATCTTTAATTCGTTTTTTTGTATGGGGAACACCGGCTTTTGCCGTGATCGCAATCTCTTTTGTTTTATATTTAAATTTTACTCAATATTCCCTTTATATTATGGGGTTTTTATTAGGTATTGGGCAATTTTATTTTAGGATATCGGGAATAACAATTGGACAAGCTATCACACCTAGTGAAAATTTAGCCGAGGTGATTTTGGCAGGCGATGCCAGTGTACGCATCATAACAGCTTTATTCTCTATTGTGCTTTTATATGCAGGAAAATTTTTTTCATTTTCTATATTATACGTCCTATGTGTATTTATAGGCTTTTGCGCCCCTTTATTTATTTTGCACGGACTATCTATTTACATACAAAGCTTAAAGATAAAAGAAAGCGCCGCATGAATGATATTCAATTATTATATTACGTCAGCCTTTTTTTGATTATCGTATAGATAAAAATGTTGTACAAATATTCATGACATTAATTTTCAATAAGCACATTGCGTGAGAAAAGCTGAGGTGTTCGTTACCTCTCATGTGGATAAAACGCATTTAGCCCGTTAATCAACGAAATTGCAAATAGCACTATGATCACCATTAATTCTAAAAGCTCTACCAGAAGTTAGTGATAATGGCAAAAATCCTTTAATGATATTTGAAGAGATCGTTTATGCTAGATCAGGTTATCTAAAGATCGAGAGAAGAGGAGCTTAGAAATTATAAAATTTATGGAAATTCAATAGTAATTTCTAAGTGTACATAATGACAGGCATAGCTCGGCGCGAACTAGTCAATTTCAAACAATAAAAAATCCTGCAAATGCTGAGCTTTTTAAACTATGTCATATCAAGCATATGAAAGTTCGTTTTAAATTAATGGCGGAGAGAGAGGGATTCGAACCCCCGATAGAGTTGCCCCTATGCCGCATTTCGAGTGCGGTGCTTTCAACCACTCAGCCATCTCTCCATAATAAAGCGAAACAAAAATCGGCACTATTTGAGTATATAAGGGGTAGATAACCTTCAATTGTTTTTGGTACAACCTTTTTTTCTTTTTTATGGGACTTTATTGACAGAGAATAGAAATTCCTTCATATATACAAAATATAAGCGTGGGGAAATCTGCGCATATTTGTGTTGAAGAAGGTTTTAACCTTCTTCAAGATCTATTACGACTGATAAAAAGCAGCCTATTTTCCCTTATTTTAAGGCAGAAATTAAATAAGAGCTGGAGTGAACGGAAGGATAAAAAATGTTCGCAGTCATTAAAACTGGTGGTAAGCAATACCGCATTGTTGCTAATCAAGTGGTAAAAGTTGAAAAAGTTAGTGGAAATGCGGGTGATGTTGTTGAATTCAATGACATATTAATGATTGGGCAAGAAGGTAATGCAGTTATTGGTACCCCAGTCGTTGCTGATGCATTGGTGACAGCTGAGATTTTAGAACAGACACGTGGGCGCAAGGTTATCGCATTTAAGAAGCGCCGTCGTCAAAATTCTAAACGCACGCGTGGCCATCGTCAAGAATTTACGAGGCTTCGTGTTTTAGAAATTTTAATGGGTGGTTCAAAACCTAAAAAAGCAGCTGCGAAACCGATAAAAGAAGAAGCAACTGCCCCAAAAGAAACAAAAGCAGCTGCTGTTGAGAAGACAGTTAAAAAAACGGCTGAAAAAAAGACTACGTCGCAGAAGAAAGCGTCTGTAGCGTCAAAGAGTAAGAAAGATTAAAGGAGAGCGTCTATGGCACATAAAAAAGCTGGTGGTTCCTCGCGTAATGGTCGCGATTCAGAATCGAAACGTCTAGGCGTTAAAAAATTTGGTGGTGAAACCGTTATTGCCGGAAATATTATTATTCGCCAGCGTGGTACACGTTGGCATCCTGGCAACAATGTCGGCATTGGAAAAGATCATACGCTTTTTGCATTATCAAATGGCAAGGTTTCTTTTCAACGCAAAGCGGGTAATCGTTCCTACGTTTCAGTCATTCCTATGGTGGAGGCAGTAGAGTAATCTGTAACACTCTCTAGCAATCAACAGGATTTCATTGAATTATAGTTGTGGTTTTATAAGTATTAAAAGGGAAAGATAGAGTCTCATCTTTCCCTTTTTGCGTTGGTACTATAATAAATGTAGAAGATATACGAAAAAGGTAGAATTGAGGAAATGGCTTTTCTCAATGAAGGAAAAAGTTTGTGCGATGTTATGTTAGTATTTAGTACTGAACATATTGATATTATGATAGAATTTGTTGATAAATTTCTGTATAATAATAGTGAGAGAGACTTTCTTTTTATGTATGAAGAAGTGTCTAGTGATTTCTTATAAGAGAAGCAGTTTGTTTTCAGAAAATTATGAGAAATTTAATGAGAGCATTCTTTATGTAATCATTTTGATAAAGATGGGGCTTTTTATCGGCATTGTGGTATTGATGAGTTGTCATACTGTTTTTAGGTGGTAGTGTGGATAGGTGGGACTATTCATTTAAAAAGACATAGGGATAAAAAATCCATAAGAAGGCAGCCAAAACTACTTTGAAAGTGACGTGCATTAAGGGGCTTTCGGTAAATCGAGAGTGAAATTATATTTTTAAGGAGGACGGTGTTTAAAGATATAAAAATAACCAACGTGCAATCAGCGCCCTTCAAGAATATTTTTTCTGATTTCACTATTATTGTGTATTGTTGAAAATAAATAAGCATAAGAGCTAGGGTTAAGGCAATAATTACTTTTCATTTTTGTACTTTATTTATCTCAGTTATCGAAATATCTAGAAAATAAGATGATTTGTAGAATTTTTCTTGATTTTAGTAGTTGGTGATGGTGCTTGGGGGATGTTCGTACTTTGCAAATGTGCGACAGAGGGCATTGTGTATTTTCGATATTGATTGAAGTAAAGGTGTAGCTTAAAATACATAAATATTATATATTGAGGGTTTGATATCATAAGATGGGCAGCACGGAATTTTAAAGATGGTAAGTTGCATGGAGCAATTTGTAATTATGTCATGAATTTATAAAGAGGGATAATAGGTTAAATAAACTTTGAGGAATCAATTAAAATATTAGCTGAAGTTACGGATGATTGGGAAGTATGCTTTCTTGTAAGAAGAATAATGAAAAGTTATGTTGAATAACTTAGGATAATGAGAGCATTTTGAAAACATAGTTTTTCAGGTGATTGGTGCTGTAAAAAACGGGGTTTTGTCTTTGTAAAGTAAAAGAGTAAGAGGCAGACTTACTTATGATGATTTTAAGCACTTCGCTAGGTAATAATATCCAATTGTTTTATCGGTTATATTGAGGTATCTAAGCACCTCACTTAGCTATATTCCGTAAAATATAAATAAAGCTGTGGTGGTATTTATAGATTGTATTTTGGGAAATGCAGCTTTGAAAAGGAATGTGTCAGAGATATTGGTGTTCAAATGTGAGGCAATTTGAATTCATGATGAGATATGAGAAAGCAGAAGCAATGAATGTAGATTTTGCTGATGGTGAAATCTTGTCTATAAGATCTGTACAACTTGCAGCTGCTTTTGATCATAAAAATGATGCAATTTATGCTGCTGCTGAATTGCTTGTGCAGGTTGGTGCAGTTGATAAGTGTTATCTGGCAAGCATGCTTGCACGTGAAGAAACAACCAATACTTGGCTTGGAAATGGTATAGCCATTCCTCATGGTATGGCTGAAAATCGTGATTTAATTATCAAGGATGCTGTTGCTGTTATACAGGTTCCTGCTGGTGTTGAGTGGCATGATGGAAAAAAAGCACATTTGGTTATTGCCATTGCAGCGTGTCCAGATCGCTATAGAGAAATTTGTAAGAAATTGACGTCTCTTTTATTTGATAAAAAACAGCTTGAAGTACTTGCAACAACTATGGACAAACAGCAAATTGTTACAACTTTGTTTGACCAAGATATGAAGATAGAAAAAACTTTTATTGGTGACCTTTCGGTGTGTCAGGAATGGACTTTAGATTATCCAAGTGGTCTTCATGCACGACCAGCTTCTCTTTGGGTTGATTTTGCAAAAAAGGCTCAAAATTCTATCAGAGTTCGCCATGGTCAATATACCGTTGAAATGAAAAATTTGGTTGGTTTATTGCAATTAGGAGCAAAAAACGGTGATGTTCTGATTTTTTCTACAGATGCTGCAGAAGGAACACAACTTCTCAATGATGCCATTGCTATTGCGAAAAAAGTGAGTATTAGTGAAAAATGTCTGATGAGAGCAATGGAATCTCAAACAAAGGCTTTTCATGGTTGGTATCCACGCTCTATGCAAAAAGGCATTTCTGGTGTTGGAGCGAGTTCAGGATTAGCATTTGGTAAGATTTTTGTTTTAAGGCAAAATGATATTTCCATAATAGATCAGCCAATTGATTTTGCAGCTGGTGCAGCATGTCTTGAAAATGCTCTTACAAAAACAAAACATAAAATGGCATCTGTGATTTCTGATATTACAGTGCGTATGGGAGCAGATTCTGCTGCGATTTTTTCTGCGCAAATGGTTTTGCTTGAAGATGAAAATTTAATAGCTCAAGCTTGTCGTTTTATAGCGGAAGGTCATGGTGTCGCTTGGTCTTGGGATAGAGCGGTTCGTCAATTTTCAGATATGTTTTTTAAGGTAGATAATCCTTTGTTAGCAGCACGTGCTGTTAATTTAGTTGATGTTGGTCGACGTGTTTTAGGTGAAATCAATCCATCCTATAAATCGTTCTTTTTAAATGATATTCCACATGGTGTAATTCTGGTTACAAATGACCTTTCTCCTTCTGATGTAGCACAACTTGATTGTACAAGGGTAAAAGGATTAGCAACAGCATGGGGAGGTCCATTATCTCATACAGCTATTTTGGCGCGTACTCTTGGTATTCCAATGGTGGTTGCTGCAGGTGATGATATTTTAGCGATTCAGTCTGATATTCAGGCTATTATTGATGGCGATAACGGATTTATTTACCTTGATCCTACGCTTGAAGACGTTGAAGATGCTCAAAGGCATATTGATACTGTTGCGCAAAAACGTGTCAGTGAAATAAGTGCGTGTAGATTACCAGCGCAAACGATAGATGGTCAAAGAATTCGTATCATGGCTAATGTCAACTACGCAAATCAGGTTCCTGTTGCGCTTGATTTGGGGGCTGAAGGTGTTGGACTCATGCGCACGGAATTTTTGTTTTTAGAGAATCCATATATTCCGGATGAAGAGCTACAATTTAATATATATCGGGCGATGATTACAGCTGTAGGAGATAAGCCATTAATTATTCGTGCGCTTGATATTGGTGGAGATAAACAGGTTACGCATTTACATTTATCTAAAGAGGACAATCCTTTTTTAGGTGTTCGAGGAACGCGGCTTTTGTTACGTCGACGTGATCTTTTGGTTCCTCAATTACGTGCTTTATATCGAGCAGCAAAAGAGGGCGGAGATCTATGGATTGTGTTTCCGATGGTCATGTCTGTTTCAGAGATTGTCGCTATAAAAAAGATTGCAGAGGAAATCCGCAACGATATTGATGCACCAAAATTAAAACTTGGTATTATGATCGAAGTTCCAGCAGCGGCTATTATGGCAGATGTATTAAGCGCCTATGTTGATTTTTTTTCAATTGGAACCAATGACCTAACACAGTATACAATGGCTGTTGATCGGCAAAATCCGTACCTTGTGTCTGAAGCTGATAGCCTTGATCCAGCAGTTTTGCGTATGATTTATCAGACTATTCAGGGAGCTGCACAACATAAGTGTTGGGTTAGTGTATGTGGTGGTATGGCTGGAGATCCTTTTGGTGCAATGATTTTGACTGGATTGGGAATTCATGAGCTTTCTATGATATCTTGCGATATTTCTCCAGTAAAGGCGTGTTTACAGACTCATAGTTTTGAAGATATGAAAATTTTAGCACAAAAAGCATTACAATGTGAAACTGCACGAGCTGTACGTGCTCTAAGCAAGGATATAAGGTGATAAAGAACATTAAGGGAAAAGAACGAGCTCATTTTGCACAGTAATCAGATCTTTAGTGCTGTAAAACATTATCCTTTAAGACGATTATTAACAACATATTAATTTATAATGGTAATTTATCGTTTTACATAATGAGAGCTCTAAATATCGTAAGGTTTGTTCGTTTTAAATTTCTCTATATTCAATTAATAAAAATTATTCTTTTATACATTACAAGGAGGAGTAATGTATGGATAAAAACACTTTAGGAAAGAATAAATGCCTTTTATGCATTCTCTTAAATAGCAGGGGATGTTGTAACATTAGGGGATAAATAGCGTGATCGTACTTGGCTTTTCCTTTTTATTTAAGAAAAGATGATGCTATCCAATAAATTTTATACCACTCATAGACACCGTATGAGGTAGATGTGACAAGCTTTAAGAGATGTTTTTTAACAAACGTGTGGATGAGAAAAAAATATATTTTTAGAGTATTCTGTTTTGTTATGAGACCATATCCCACTTAAAGAATGCGATAATCAAAAGTATGAAGTAATACGTACTCTCTTTTAAATAATGGAGACTACTTTAGATATTTTGAAAACTGTAAAGCTGAATTTAAAAATATATGGTAAAAATGAAAACAGGTTTGCATTTTTATGATTTTGTATTTGACCAAAATGAGACTATTTTTTCATTTCAGAAAATAAGATATATTCATACATATTAAATTAAAAATGCAAAGTTTTTTTGTCTGAATTTTATTTTCTTTAGTATCAACTAAATATAGAAGTGTGACATTGAATAGAGGATTTAGAGTAGAGCTTATTATGTAATCCTATGAAAGAGAAGACTGACACCATCACACTATTTTACAACTCTCAATGTTGCAAAAATTCGTGCTATTTAAAAAAATGCATAAGAGGCACTTATCCTCTCTTAAAATGTTCTTCCCCCACATATCATCCCTTCCTATGACGCATAAGCAAGTGATTTTAATTCATTCAATATGAAAGGGGGTCTGATGAGAAAAATTTACGATATTCGAGGTTTTTATGATGTGTAAACGATAATTTATCATTATAAGTCAATATATTATATATTGTCTTAAACATAAAAGTGATTAGCAGGTAGATCTCATTTCAAGAAAGAGTTGTTTGTAATCAAAGTTATAGTGATTAAGGACTTTCATCCTTGGAGACAAGAAGGAGGTTGAAAATGATTTTATTGAAATGAAATTTATTATCTGAATAAACAATTTTAATATTAGGGATATAAGAAGTTTATATCGTTATTATTCTATTTATTATTAGGGTAATCAATGGTGTGAAGCGAGAGGTATTTAATGATTTGGTTATGTAAAACCATGGATTGTATGCCAATTTTAAGAGAAGTATTTTTTTGTGAAGCAGAAAGTGCGTAAATGAGCATGAAAGTTTATAACTGGTGACAATTTTTTTATTCCCATTATTGTATTCTACAAACCTATCCACGAAAAAAGTTTTTTCTTAAAAAGAAGGGATGTGCTTGTTATTCAACAGATATAAGCTATTACTTTAATAAATGAATTTGTTTTTTGGGTTTTGAATGTGTAGTTTAGACTTGCACGTTATTTCTTTCTGGGTATAGTGCAAACTTCTGGAGAGGTGGCCGAGTGGTTGAAGGCGCACGCCTGGAACGCGTGTATATGGGAAACCATATCGAGGGTTCGAATCCCTCTCTCTCCGCCACAGTTTATAAAGCGATATTATTAAAACTGTCTTTAATCGTAGCTTGCCGGTTGTAGATTGCCAGCGGGTTTTGTATAATTTGACACTAGTTTTTGTACCAATTTATTTTTTTTCAAAGAGTTTTAAAGGTGTTCTCAAAGGGTCTTCAAAGACCACTCAAAGGTCTTTATCGTTTTGCGAATAAATTCTCATTTTTACAATTTTTACACTTTTTTGATTTTCTGTTATATAAATCTAATCCAGATAATAAGAGAACGCATAGTAAAATTAAAGAATTATCTCATATTTCTTTCTCATTCTACTTTTGCTTAGTTAGTACAAAAACTACTGTAAAATTATATTTATTTTGCACGTCTTGCCTGAATATGTGCCAGCAACCCTAATGTTGAACTATCACGATTATCCGCTTTACTTTCTCCACGAAGAATTGGTAGTAACTCGTTTGCTAATTCTTTACCAAGTTCAACACCCCATTGATCAAATGAATTAATATTCATTAAAATCCCTTCAACAAAAGTACGATGTTCATAAAGCGCAATAAGACGACCGAGTGCAAAAGGTGTTAATAAATCTTGAACCAGCGTAATACTGGGACGGTTTCCTTTAAAACTTCTATGAAGTGCTAAATGATCTGCCTCACCCTCATCAACTCCATTTTTTATCAAGATATGCCGAGCATCTTCAATACTACGCCCCTTCATCAATGCTTTTGATTGTGCCAAACCGTTTGCTAGCAACATCTCATACATAGAATGTAAATTTTTCTCATGCCCTTTTATAAACAAAATAAATTCTACAGGAATAATATCTGTTCCTTGATGCAGAAGCTGAAAAAAAGCATGTTGACTATTTGTTCCTGAAGCCCCCCAAACAATTGGACCACTTGAAAAACTTAATGGTTTTCCATCCAGCGAGACTTGCTTACCATTTGATTCCATATCAAGCTGTTGTAAATAAGCTGGAAAATGTATTAAACGCTGTGCATAAGGAATAATCGAACGTGATGAATAACCACAAATAACACGGTGCCAAAACCCTAAAAGAGCAAATCGAATAGGAATATTTTTATGCAAAGGCGCTATTTTAAAATGTTGGTCCATCTGCAAGGCGCCTTTCAGAAATTGGCGAAAATTCTGCCCTCCTATTGCTAACATAACAATAAGACCGATAGCTGACCAAATTGAATAACGCCCTCCAACCCAATCCCAAAATTTAAAAACTCTTGTGGAATCTATGCCGAATTCTGCCACTTTATCAAGAGCACTTGAAACAGCAACAAAATGCGTACAAACGGCTTCTTCTCCTAAATGTGAACAAATCCACTGACGTGCAACTTGAGCATTTACCATTGTTTCAGCCGTTGTAAAAGTTTTAGAAGAAATGATAAACAGCGTTGTTGCTGGATTTAAAACAGAGAGAATATCAGAAATATGCGCACTGTCAGCATTAGAAACAAAATGACACTGTGGACCATCATGATAAGGTTTTAAGGCGTATGTGACCATTACAGGACCAAGATCAGAACCACCAATACCAATATTGACAATATCACTTATTCTCTCGCCACTGCTTCCCTTATAGCTGCCATCACGCACCTTTTCAGAAAATCTTTCCATATCTTCAAGGACGTCTTGAATATCACGAATAAGATTATGACCATCCAACATGAAAATTTCAGCAGCAGGTAAACGTAATGCAATATGAAGAACTGAGCGTTTTTCCGTTGTATTAATCGCCTTACCAGAAAACATTGCATCACGCCGGCCTAACACATCTGCTGCGACCGCTAAATCATCTAAAAGTTGCAATGTTTTAAATGTCACCCCACATTTTGAAAAATCGAAAAGAAGATCATCAAGTCTGAGGGAAAAATGGGAAAAACGCTGTTCATCTTCTACAAAATGCCGACGAATATCATAAACCCCATCCTTTGCGGCATGGTTTCTTAAAGCTTTTAATGTGGCTTCAAAAGCCTTTTCATTTCGAATCGAAAAGCTATCTCCCATAAGGTTATCCTATACAGTTATTGATAATGAAATCTATGCCCAAACAATAACAAAGCAGAAAGCATCTCCTTTATTGCTCGCTATTTTCACTGCTCACATAAAAATGAAGGAATATACAAAATATAAAGGATAAGATCCGAAAATGATATTTTTACAAGAATAAACTTTCAAATCTTTTCTATCATACACATCATTTAACTTGATTGAGTTCTTTTGTTAAACGTAAATCTTCTTCTGCTTTTGGTCTTATAAAACGCCCTAAAAAAAGATAAACAACCGGTGTAACATAAAGCGTAAAAATAGTTGCTAAACCTAAGCCACCAACAATAACCCAACCTAAAGCTATACGAGCTTCTGCGCCAGCACCTTTGGCCAAAACCAAAGGAATACCTCCTAAAATGGCACAAATCATTGTCATACAAACTGGACGAAGGCGAATGTTTGCTGCTTCTTCTACGGCTTCACGCACACTTCTTCCCTGATCGCGTAATTGATCTGCAAATTCAACAATGAGAATACCATTTTTTGCCATAACACCAATTAACAAAATTAATCCAATTTGGCTGTAAATATTAAGACTTACACCACTTAATAGCATAGCAATTACAGCACAACCAATCCCTAATGGGACAGTGGCCATGATAATGAATCCTGAAATAAAGCTTTCAAACTGAGCAGCCAAAATCAATAAAATAATCAAAAAAGCAATGCCAAAAACAATCATAAAATTGGAAGATGTTTCATTAAGCGTTTCGGCTTCCCCTAAGGGAACCAAGTAGGTCCCTTTTGATAACAAAGGAGAAGCAATTTTCTGTACAGTTTGGTAAGCTTCCCCTAAAGCGATATCTGGAGCAAGATTTGCGCTTAAAATAACAGCACTCATGCGTTTTTCCCGTTTTAATTGAGGAGCAATAGCTTTTTCATGTAAACGCGCAATAACCGATAAAGGAACATATCGATTGTCTTTGGTTTTTAAAAAAATATTTTCTAAATCGCTAGGACTCTTCATAGAATTTGTACGCGATATCAATTTAACATCGTAAGAATGATCATCCACGTTAATGGAACCAATCTTTTTACCATCCAACATTGTTTGTAATGTATCGCCCAAATTGGTGATATCAATCCCTAAATCGGAGGCTTTTTTTCGATTGATTTCAATAAAAAATTGCGGTTGTGTTGCATCAACAGTAAGACGTGGGCGAATAAAACGCGGATCATCTTGTAAAGTACTCACCAGCTTATCAGCAATAGGTTGTAATGTTGCATAATCATTGCCAAGAATTGCAAATTGTAATCCTTGCCCAGTTCCTCTCACACCCAAAGAATTTCCCTGCGCAGCAAATACAAAAACTGCGGGAAACTGTTTAACCTTTGCATTAACATCTTTCACGATTTCTTGCTGACTACGTAACCGTTTATCCCAAGATGAAAGCAATAAAATCAAAAAAGCAGTATTGGGTGAACCACCAGCACCCGCGATAGAGTAACTGTTAGCAATCTCCCCTGCATCACGTAATGGCTGTAGACTTGCTTCAATTTGCTCTATTTGCTCGTTCAAATATTGTGTTGAAATACCTTGTGGTCCATTAATAACCAAAAAGATCACAGCTCTGTCTTCTGCTGGCGTTAATTCCTGTTGTAGCTTCGTATAGCCTCCAACACAAAGACCCGCAAAAATAAGTGAAGCAAAAACAACAGCCCAAGGCTTTTCTAAACACTTATGCAAACTGTAAGTATATGCCTTATGAAAAAAAGTACCTAATTTATATAAAAAAGCAAAATGATGGGACTCTTCCTCTTTCTCCTCAATATGTTCTTTGAGAAAACGCGAAGCCAACATGGGACAAAGCGTTAAGGCAACAACTGAAGAAAGCAAAATAGAAATTGCCAAAACAAAACCAAATTCTCTAAAAAGACCTCCAACTTGCCCAGGAAGAAAGGAAATAGGAACAAACACAGCCACTAATGTCAGTGTTGTTGCTAAAACAGCAAAAAATACTTCACGTGTTCCTATCACCGCTGCTGCTCTGGAACCTAATCCCATGTTGCGCCACCGAACAATATTCTCAAGAACAACAATGGCATCATCCACAACAAGCCCTGTTGCTAAAACAAGTCCTAAAAATGTGAGAATATTCAATGAAAATCCTACAAGATAAATAGCTGCAATGGTACCAATCAAAGCAACAGGAAGAGATACAGCAGGTATCAGCGTTATACGAATGTCTCTGAGAAAAAGAAAAATGACCAAGATAACGCTCAAAATAGCAATGACCAACGCAACTTCAACCTCATGAAGAGCGCTTTTAATAAAAACTGCATCGTCATTAATAACGTCTATATGTACAGAAGAAGGAACAATACTTTTGAGATTATCAACAACGGCTCTTACACCTTCAGAAATATTAAGAGTGTTGGATTGTGCTTTACGCACGATACCTAATCCAATACCTGTCTTTCCATTAATACGAAGAATAACCGTTTCTATATCCGGCGATAAAGTAACATGCGCAACATCACCAAGATGCACATGAGGCTTTAAAACAACTTGTTCAAAAGATTCTGGTGTTGTTAAACGTGCAGTAGCACGCACAACTAAAGTTTGTTTAGAATTGCGTAATGATCCTACTGGCACATCCGTTGTCATATCAGCAAGAACACGTGAAATATCTGCTACAGTTAATCCATAACTTGCAAGTTTTGCTTGATCTATATCAATCTGAAAAATCTTTGTGCGAGCACTATCGACCTGTACATCACCAACACCATCAACAGCAGAAATTGCATCAACAATCTGATCGTTTACAATCGTGGTTAAATCATCAACACTCATTGTTGGTGACGTCACAACCAAATACATCATGGCAGCAGCATTCGAATCTGCTTTAATAATCAAAGGCGAATCCGCATCTTTCGGTAAAGAATAGGTAATACGGGAGAGAGCATCACGAATATCAGATGCTGCAACATTCAAATCAACACCAACATTAAAATTAATCTGTACACGGGAGCGCCCAAAAGAAGACGTTGAAGAAATCGTCTTAACACCTGAAACACGAGAAACGGCATCTTCTATAACTTTTGTAACTTCACGATCAATTGTTTCTGCCGACGCACCAGAAAACACCGTCACAACCGTCGTTACGGGAGTATCAACATCGGGTAATTCTCTTACATCAACATTTAACCATGCTGCAAATCCTGCAATGATGATCATAGCATTTAAAACAAAAGTAAAAACCGGTCTGCGAATAAATAAGGTAATGAGACCACCTTGCTCGGCCTGTGACATCGGCTGTTTTGTGCTCAATTCTTGGCTCATTGTATATCCGTTCCGTAAACTGCTGGTAATTGCTGTTGATGAGACTTTGGATCATCAATCGTTACTTTACTTCCTGGATAAAGCATTTGTACTCCTTGAATGACAACTTGATCACCATTTTCTAGAGGTGCTTTTACGAAAACTTGATCTGCTTTATGCTGAATAATTGATACGGGTATAGCCTCTACTTTCCCTTCTCTCACACGCCAAACGAATGACCCTTTACTATTCCATTGAACTGCAAGAGGATTAACGACAGGAAAAGAACCACCATGAAATTGCAAGGCAACAGAAAAAGACATACCAGACATGAGCGTATCTTTTTCATTATTGATTTCAACCTGAGCATGAAGTGTGCGACTTTCTGGATCAACGATATTATCAATCGCATAAATATGACCAACAAAAGATTTATCTGGCTGCGCGATTAACGTTGCCGTTACCTCATCTCCTTTATGGATGCGCGACACATATCGTTCAGGGGCCCATATATCGACCAAAATACGTTCTCTATTCTCAATACGGCCTATTACAGTATTAAGGGTCACGTTATTCCCCGCATCAACGGGCAAAATACCAACAACTCCAGGAATCGGTGCTCGAATTGTTCGCCGATCGAGATCTAATTCAGCATTACGCAAAACTAAATTTGCGTTATCCAACTCTAAGCGCGCCATAATTTCTTGAACTTCCGTTGCTGTATTGCTGGCGCGTAATTTAAGAATGCGCGAAAGCGTTAACGCATTGTTATCACGTTGCACTTTTGCTTTTGCAGCCGCTATTTCTTCTTTTTTAGAATCAAGCTTTGCAATCACATCATCGGCTTGTACTTTTGTACCCGCTGATACAAAAAGCTTATCAATAACACCTGAGGATAAAGGGGTAAGCTCGACTTCTGCAAGAGCTTTTCCACTCCCAAGAACGTTAAGTTGTTCATAAAGATCTTGAACTTTTACAAGATCAACGACCACATTTACCGGTGGCCTTCCCATTTTTTCATTTGAATCTTTATCCGATACTCTTGTTTTATCCACCATAGAAATGGGTTGGTCTGCACTCTTTTTTCCAGCCCAATAAGTAACCGTTAAAACAACGATTAAAAACACTAATGGAAAGCTCTTTTTTAATAACGCCATACATCCGCCCTTGCTGTGTCATGTTCATCTGAAATAGTTTTCAACAGTAATATCGGCGTTTTACACAAAAACCCAACAGCGGGTGTGTATATCTTACCCCCACCGCAAAAAACACATCTCATCTCTGCTTGACTATCTTTCATAGATTAAAACGTCAAGTTAACTATCGTTCATATTGCTTTGTATGGTCATGACAAAAAAATGTTCATATCAAAACCAACTGAAGCCATAATATCTTATATCCTTTTTTAAAATATATCATAAAAAAGAGAGATTTTTTTTATGACGACTCAAGTTTCACTTGCATTTCTTTAATGAAACGATTAGGAACCCTTTGTCTTAGACAATGTAAAAAATTGAAATGTATGCACCCGTAGCTCAGCTGGATAGAGCACCAGACTACGAATCTGGGGGTCAGGAGTTCGAATCTCTTCGGGTGCGCCATTATCAACAATATCTTCTTAATCAACAATATCTTCTTATAAAGCAAACTTTTTAAATTCTTTATTTTGTGATTTGTTTTTTTGTATTTTGTTATTTCATTCTGTTGTGAGTCTTTTTTGCTAGAATAAAATATTATGAGTCCTTCAATTCAGCTTTAAGGCGTTTTTATTAGCTAATAATCGTAGCGATTGCATGAGTAGCGTGTGTTGTTATTTTCTTTTTTCAATCTATGCGCTTATTTTTGATCTCTTCCGGATTATACTCTCTAATCAGTTAGGTAATTTTTTACGTGCTTATTCTAATTGTTCCATAACTAGATATTTCTGAATATTTTTATTCCTAGCAGTTCCATCTTAAAAGGGACTTCAGATGTGCCGCCATAAATTCCGGTGTACCACCATGTAAAACTTTTTTAATGTGTTATTGGAAAGAATAAATAAACTACTTCTCAAACGTACCACTATAAAACACTTATGGTATCCATTAATATCATCAGCATTTTGTTGCAAACCACAGCTTCTTTTCGCAATATTTTTAATTGAATTAAACGTATTTTTACTGCTTAAAAGCAAAGTTGATTCTTTAGCATTATCTCTTGCATGGCATATCATCAACTTCTATGATATCTTAATGTTTTCTGTTCTCTATGAATTTTTCTAATTAATCCATGAGGTACAGATCTCGAACATTAATAAAAGCTAAGTTAAAGAATTTTTCCATGCCTAAAACAGATATTGAAATTGCTCGCACTGCTAAAAAGCAACATATTGTTGAAATTGCACAAAAAATTGGTATCTCACATGAAAATCTCATTCCTTATGGCCATGATAAAGCTAAAATTTCTTCTGAATACATAAAATCGCTTAATAAAAATCCAGATGGTAAACTTATCCTTGTCACAGCTATCAATCCCACACCTGCTGGAGAAGGCAAAACAACAACAACAGTTGGACTCAGTGATGCTCTTAATCTTATTGGTAAAAAAACAATAGCTACCTTGAGAGAACCGTCTTTAGGTCCCTGTTTTGGTGTAAAAGGTGGTGCTGCTGGTGGTGGTTATGCGCAAGTCATTCCAATGGATGACCTTAATTTACATTTTACCGGTGATTTTCATGCTATTACAGCTGCTCATAATCTTCTTGCCGCAATGATAGATAATCATCTTTATTGGGGAAATACTCTAAACATTGATCCACGTCGCATTGTTTGGAAACGCGTGCTGGATATGAATGACCGTGCATTGCGCGATATTGTTATTTCATTGGGGGGCATAACAAATGGTTTTCCACGCCAAACAGGTTTTGATATTACTGTTGCATCAGAAATTATGGCGCTTCTTTGTCTCTCTGAAAATTTAGAAAACCTTACACAAAGACTCAAAAAAATTATTGTTGCTTATCGTTATGATAAAACGCCCATCACCGTTGCTGATCTCAATGCGGAAGGTGCAATGGCCGTTCTTCTTAAAGATGCTATACAGCCCAATCTCGTACAGACAATTGAAAATAATCCTGTTCTCGTTCATGGAGGACCTTTTGCCAACATTGCTCATGGTTGCAATTCAGTTATAGCAACAAAAACTGCTTTAAAACTTGCTGATTATGTTGTCACCGAAGCAGGGTTTGGAGCAGATCTGGGAGCAGAAAAGTTCTTCAATATTAAATGTAGGCAAGCAGGTATTGTACCAAATGCTACAGTGATCGTCGCAACTATTCGTGCATTAAAAATGAATGGTGGTCTGGATAAAAATAACCTGACAGAAGAAAATATTACCGCTTTAGAAAAAGGAGCAGCCAATCTTTTACGACACATAAAAAATATGAAGCACTACGGTATTCCTTGTGTTGTAGCTATCAATCATTTTGACAGCGATAGCGATGCTGAAATAAAAACATTACAAAAAATAGTTGCAACAACTGGACACAAAGCTATTATCTGTAAGCATTGGGAACAAGGTGGGAAAGGCGCTATAGAACTTGCACAAGAACTCGTTACCTTGATTGAAAAGCACGATTCTGATTTTAAAGTTCTCTATCAAGATGATATTCCCCTCGTTCAAAAAATTAATTGTATTATAACAAAGCTATACGGTGGGCGTGGCGCCATCATCTCTGCCCCTATTCTCAAACAACTTGAAACTTGGGAAAAAGAAGGTTTTGGCGCCTACCCTATTTGTATGGCAAAAACACCTTATTCTTTTTCTTCTGATCCCAAGCAATATGGTGCTCCTGTTGATTTTGAAATTCCTATACGAGAAGTTCGTCTCTGTGCGGGAGCCGGCTTTATTGTGGTCATTTGTGGAGATGTTATGACCATGCCGGGACTACCCCATTATCCCACGGCTGAAAAAATTCATCTTGACGAAAATGATCAAATACAAGGGCTTTCATAAATTTATAACCGTAAACTCTATCATTCATTATAAAAAGCATTTTATTGCAAAAAGAATAGAATTTTAAAAAGCGATATAGACAAATGTCTTATTTATATGATATAAGCAGTTGTCCTTTTGGATATGCCTTTAAAAGGACGTAGGTTTTTCCTATCATTTATGACTCTGAAAAAAGCAGGATAGATAGTGCAAGTACTCGTTCGTGATAATAATGTTGACCAAGCGCTCCGTGCGTTGAAAAAAAAGATGCAGCGTGAAGGTATCTTCCGTGAAATGAAAATGCGTAGTTATTATGAGAAGCCGTCTGAGAAGCGTGCTCGTGAAAAAGCTGAAGCTATTCGTCGTACACGTAAGCTTGCTCGTAAGCGTGCGCAAAGAGAAGGTTTTGTTAGTAACGGACGAGCTGTTGCGGTAAAGTAATACACTTTATGATATTATGTAACTGTATCAGCAATAGATAATAAGCTACTAGAAAATTTTATCTTTATAGGCGATTGTAATAAAGTGCTTATGTGTGGGCTTTGTGTACAATGTTATCTAATATGTTAGTTATTTGAATAATAATAAAGTTTCTATCATAGAGATGTTTTTTATTTCACTCTATATATTTTAAAAAATAGATAGCAAACTACACTTTAGATATTTAAGCGACTTTTTTCTATGTGAATTGAGTATGAGGTGTTTTATTATCATTTTTTGCTATAACTTTTTTCCTTCTGGATATCTCTTAAATAGCTTGCTTCTTATGTACAAGTTTCATGATGAATTTTGTCATTAAATATTCTACATCTTTCGATCATCCTAGGTCTGATTACAAAACAAAAATAACTATCGCAATATGCAATTGTGTGTAAGATATATGATATCAAATTCATAATCCTCTTTCCCTTCCGTTATGTAACAAAACGATATAATTCCATAACTTTTATATCTCTTGACTCTGTCTCTTCTAAAGGATGACGAATTTCAACCACTGCACTACAGATTTTTTCTTGATAAATTTCTTTTATCTATCACTTATGTAATTCCCCTTATAAATGTATCGAATAAGCCTTTCTATTTCATTCAACTTTCTTCTATACTGAGTTAGAGAAAAAGAAAATTGATAATAAACAGAGAAAACTCTGTTTTTTAATATGGATGAATGTGCCTTTTATTACCATTTTTGATGGAAATATTTTTAAAATTTAAATAACGAGTTAAAGTTTTTAATGCGGAGATTTGTTATTATAAGTAATCATTTTTCATATTAAGTAATAATTCTTAATAACATAAAATTTCTCAACACCTTCTCATATTGAATCAATGAAGATTATTTTCTTGTACATCATAAGCGGGATTCGTACGCAAATAGAATAAAAGCTATTTAAGAAAAAACAAAAAGGCTTCTTATGAACACCATAAATAATAGGAACTGCATAACATTGAAAGCTGGTAAATAGAACGATGAAGCCCGCTTATCTACTAATACGGATAAGCATTATCATGGCATAAGATTATAGCAAATTTTATAAAATGGATTATCACGAAAAAGTGTCCTGTTAGCCCTTCATATATCAATCTACTCTATAATGTTGCTCATATTTTTACGCTTAAATGTTTCATTCATCGTATTATTTGGTTCATTTGAAATTTCTTTTCAAGCTATACAATAACCCCTTCACTGAACAGTTTTTTGTTCATAATATGTATACCTATATTTTTATTTCGAAAAATAAACCCAGAAAAGAGATACAACACTTCAACCCTAATCTACTGCACAAAAATTGCTACGATCCAAATATACTTTACTATTTTATTACGTATGCATATAGCTCCATAAAAATCCAATTTTATTTACAGTTATTTTCTCATAAACAAGATATGCACTAAGAAATACAAGCTTTTGTTTTCCTTATTTTGATATTTTTGTAGCAATTTTCTAATCGTTTAGATCTCTTTAACGAGCAGTGTGTCATACTTTTTATCAGTTTCCAGTCTTATCTTTCAGATTTTAAATTTCCAATATATGATGAAATAAAGGAGTTCGGTGTGCAAAATTCTCGTTGGTTTCGCGTTTCAATACTCGCATCATGTATCTTAATAGCAACAGTCATTGTATTCGTTTCACCTCATTTGTTGCATGCACAAACATTTAATCAAAATTTAGGGCCCAGTGGTTTACCACTTCCGCGATTTGCTTCGATTAAACCCACCAGCGTTAATGTACGCGTCGGACCAGGAAGCAACTATTCTATCATTTTTACCTACAAAAAGAAGGGCTTACCTATTGAAATCATTCAAGAATATGATCAATGGCGCAAAATTCGTGATGCAGAAGGCGATGAGGGGTGGGTGTATCAATCGCTTTTATCGGGAAAGCGAACTGCTATAACTATTCCATGGCAAAAAGATAAAACTAAAAGACTAATGCTACGAAAAAATCCCACCGACAACGCAGAACTTGTGGCAGAAGTAGAACCTAATGTCATTGGTAATATCCGCCAATGTGATGGACAATGGTGCGAATTAAATATTAATAATACGCGCGGATGGCTTCAACAACCACAGTTATGGGGAATCTATCCTGATGAAAAAGTAAAAGTAAAAGGCTGGTGAATACTCAAACTCAACAAGTTTAATTTTTATTCCTCATTGAATATCCTCACTGCCTATCACAAGATCGATTTTTTGGTTTCAATCGCACGATTAAATCAACATGTGAAATTTCCATACCTTCTGGTGGCTTAGGCAAATTTCTAATAATGGGAGATTCTTCCAAATTGTAAGGAATATCAAGAATACGATTTTCACCTTCTATATAAAAATGGTAGTGATCAGAGGTATTGGTATCAAACCAAGTTTTTGAGCCTTCTACGGCAATAATCCGTAATAATCCCGCTTCCGTAAATTGATGAAGCGTATTATAAACCGTTGCTAAAGATACAGGTACACCTGCCCTCACCGCTTCCTCATAGAGCTCTTCAGCAGTAATATGACGATTTCCTTGAGAAAAAATCATATGTGCAAGTTCCAACCGCTGACGTGTTGGACGCAGACCATTTTGACGCAAACGTTTTTCTAACATAGAAATGGAATAATATTGCACAATTTTTCCACACTCTTTTGTGCACTGTTGCTCTTCATTCATATCTAAATTGTCTGCACTCACTGACATATTACAAACCCAAATATATTCCTGCTAAATAAGATCAAAATACAAAAAAATGGGAATAGTATGGTGTAATCTTGTATTCCATTTTTAAATAATTACCTATGTAGAATACATAAAAAAAGGCTTTTGTCATTAAAAATGATATAAAATCATTTCCCTCTCTTTAAAATTTGCTCTAAAAGTAGGTTGGGAAAAGCGCAGAAATAAAGATATATGGAAATAAATGGAGTAACAATGGCTGAACAAAAGTCTCGCTACACTTATGAAGAGCTTCTAAGCTGCGCTCGCGGCGAAATGTTTGGTAGAGGTAATGCGCAATTGCCAGCACCGCCAATGTTGATGATTCATCGAATCACTCAAATTAGTGAAACTGATGGTAAATACGATAAAGGAATGGTTCGCGCCGAATTTGACATTACACCAGACATGTGGTTCTTTAATTGTCACTTTATAGGCGATCCCGTCATGCCAGGATGTCTCGGACTGGATGGTATGTGGCAATTAACAGGTTTTTTTCTTGGTTGGCTAGGCGAACCAGGAAAAGGAAGAGCGATATCAACAGGTGAAGTAAAGTTATCAGGGATGGTAACTCCACAAACTAAAATTCTTGAATATGAAATAGATTTTAAGCGTATTCGACGTGGAAATTTAGTCTTAGGAATAGCTGATGGGTGGCTAAAAGCAGATGGAGAGACTATTTATAAGGCGAATGATTTACGCGTTGCTTTATTCAAAGAAGATTGAACGTTATTTCCGTCAGAAAGAACTTTTCACTATTCTATATGGAACGAGGAGGTATGAATGCGTCGAGTTGTTGTAACCGGAATGGGAATTGTCTCCGCGATTGGAAATAACCCTGGAGCTGTTTTAACCAGTTTACGCGAAGCAAAATCCGGAATTTCTTACGCACCTCAATATGCCGAATTAGGCTTTCGTAGTAGAGTTTATGGCAAACCTGATATTAATATAGAAGAACTCGTAGATCGACGTGCTCTACGTTTTCATGGGCGTGGAACAGCATGGAATCACATCGCTATGGATCAAGCAATTGCTGATGCGGGTCTAGAACCGCATGAAGTATCGAACGAACACACGGGTATTATTATGGGTTCTGGAGGTGCTTCAACACATTCAATCGTAGAAGCTGCTGACATTACACGCCAAAAAGGTCCAAAACGTGTTGGACCTTTTGTTGTCCCTAAAGCGATGAGTTCTACAGCATCTGCAACATTAGCAACTTTCTTTAAAATAAAGGGGATCAATTATTCAATCTCTTCAGCTTGTGCTACCTCCAATCATTGTATTGGTAATGCTTACGAAATGATTCAATATGGTAAACAGAAGCGCATCTTTGCCGGTGGCTGCGAAGATTTGGATTGGACACTCTCTGTTTTATTCGATGCCATGGGCGCTATGTCCAGCAGATATAATGACACCCCTCACAAAGCTTCACGCGCTTATGATGTTAATCGTGATGGTTTTGTCATTGCTGGAGGGGCTGGCGTTTTAGTCCTTGAAGATTTAGAACTTGCTAAAGCACGTGGTGCAAAAATCTACGGAGAAATCGTTGGATACGGTGCGACATCCGATGGACATGATATGGTTGCCCCATCAGGAGAGGGAGCGGAGCGGTGCATGCGCATGGCCCTTGCAACAGTCAATAATAAAATTGATTATATCAATCCCCATGCGACAGCAACTCCTGTTGGTGATCCTCCTGAGATAGAAGCTATCCGTCGTGTCTTTGGAGCAGGTGATCAATGCCCCCCTATTTCAGCTACCAAATCTCTAACAGGACATTCCTTGGGAGCAGCAGGTGTTCACGAAGCAATCTATACATTGTTAATGATGAATCATAATTTTATTTGTGAAAGTGCCCATATTGAAGAACTTGATCCAGCTTTTGCTGATATGCCTATCGTTCGTGAACGACGTGATCATCAACAACTGAATACCGTATTGTCAAATACTTTTGGCTTTGGCGGTACCAATGCAACGCTTGTTTTCCAACGTTATGTATAAACAAAAGTTCTTAGTAATTGAAAAAATACGGTCTTACGGAGAATAATATGAAAGGTTTGATGGAGGGCAAACGCGGCCTTATTATGGGAATTGCGAATGACCATTCAATTGCTTGGGGCGTTGCCTGTCAGCTCGCACAAGCAGGAGCTGAATTAGCGTTGACTTATCAAGGAAATGCTTTTGGAAAACGTGTTCATCCCCTAGCAGATAAACTGGGCTGCAAATTAGTGTTAGAGTGCGATGTTGAAAAAATTGAAGACGTTGACTACGTCTTTGAGCAACTTGAAAAAGAATGGAAAACAATTGATTTTATTGTCCATGCCATTGGTTTTTCAGATAAAAATCAGCTAAAAGGGCGTTACGTTGATGTTACAACACGTGAAAACTTTAAACGCACGATGGTGATTTCAGCTTATTCCTTTACTGAAATTGCCCAGCGCGCCGGTAAGCTTATGCCCAATGGAGGAACACTTCTAACTCTTACCTATGGTGCTTCACAGCAAGTCGTCCCTAATTATAACATCATGGGCGTTGCTAAGGCCGCTTTAGAAGCTATGGTACGTTATTTAGCAGCGGACTTTGGTCCTCAAAATATCCGCGTCAATGCAATTTCAGCTGGTCCTGTTAGAACCTTAGCAGGTAATGGTATTGCAGCTGCACGTGCAATATTTTCACATCAACGCCGTAATGCCCCATTACGTCGTACCGTAAATATTCATGAAATTGGAAAATCTGCTCTTTATCTACTCTCTGACTTATCATCAGGTGTTACAGGTGAAATCCATTATGTTGATTCAGGCTATAACATCATGTCTATGCCAATACTTGAAGAACTAAAAAAAAGTGACGATTCTCAAGAAGGATAATTTTTATTTCATTGCACTAAAAAATAAAATCAATCATGTGCATAGTGCTTTAATCGGGTATTGAGTACTTTCTCAGCTATATAACAGTGTATTGACTTATAATAATATGACGTAAGGCATGTGTACAAGTGTTTGTAAGAATAAGTGAATACAAAACCAGATGTACGATGCCTTGTTTCGCAAAATATTTTATAAAAAGCCGGAATATTTCTTCAATTCATGGTTAATAAAGTTTGTGTTTTATGACGTCATTTACCTTACTAAAGTATACGCTTTTGCCATTGCTTATAAATCAATATCCAACCCTCATGTCACCGCAGTTTGAAACAGAGATTAGAGAATTATTAAAATCCTTAGTTTCAGCTGTTGTGTAGCAAATTGAAAAAAATATTTCTACCGTTTGATTTATTCTTGAAACGCAAATACAATCTAATTTAGGAAGAATATGAAGGCGTAAAGAAATCAATCGTTAATTTTACTATTATTCTTTAATGAGATTTTACGATTTTAAAAGCATCTACATCAATGTTTTTTTAATAATGGAGATTACTCTTTACCTCACACTTTTATTTTACTCGTTCTTTAATGAAAGCGTTTCTCTGATATGTCAGGTAAAATAGAACACCCAAAAACACTATAGCTGTTGCTCCTTCATGCATTTTTTTAAAAGATATCTCTCAATGCACGCCATTCCATTTCACAATGGTACCTGTAAAACGTATAAAAAATCCCTGTGAAGTATATAAAATCCTTTTTTTATCACCATTTTAATGTTTATACAGATGACAAACTGACACCGTCATTTTACTTGCCATGTGTTGAAACAACACTTGACACTTGAGATGATTCATTAGAAGTATTTTTAATAATTTTTATCCATATACTAACCCGCTTGTGACAAGAAAACACATATTTTTTAATTAACTCAATACAAAAATAAAATAAATTATTCATATAAATCAATTTATTATCTTTATAATCACATTATTTTTTAGTTTAACTGACAGTCACAAACAAGTACAATAACATTTTCTCAATCTTAGACTTTCAAAGTTATAATTCCAAAAATCATTTCTTGCATATAAAAAACAGAATTGACATGTGAGAAAATAAAAGGCTTAAATATCTCTACTGAACAGCTTCAAGTGCCAAGAGCTGTTTCACAACATTTGGGGGGTAATGGTGCTCGTCTTCCTCCTTCATAAACGTAAAGATGGGGATGTGCACAATGGCTTTATCGTTATACTATTCACGGTCATCGTTGCGAAGTGGACTTGGGAGTTTTAAGAGAGAGGTCTCTTTAAAACAAGAACATGAATATACAACAGCAATCGTGTTTTTTTGGACGTTCTATTTTACCTGACACATCAGAGAAATGCTTTCATTAGAAAATGAGAAAATAAAGGTGTGAGATAATCTCTATTATTTAAAAGATATTGCTTTAGATAGCGTAAAACTGAATTTAAAAATGATTGTAGAAATGGGAACTGGTTTTCATCTTTAAAATTTCATCTTCTTCTCAAAATAGATTGTCTTCTTGTTTTAAAGAATTACAAAAACAGAGATACACAATATCCCTGCCCCGATATTCTTAGCTTATACGTTACATAAATAAGATGCTTCTATCTAATGAGTCTTGTATTATTCTGTTTGCAAATATCATTGTGAGATGAATTTAAGAGACAATAAAAATATCTTGTTCATTACATTACATAAACATGTGTAAGTGGAAACGATAATTTATCTTCAAAGAGATAGCTCTTAGACAAAAACCAAAACTTTTATATTTCAGCCATGTTTCATAAAGAATCGAATGATATGAATCTATAACTTGCTGGAATATGACTGTCTTATACAACCATCAATACAATCTATTTTATATGTCTATCATAGCATGTTTCTATTTTTTACGATTGGAATTATTAAAAAAACAGAACATCATTGTATTTCGTCCTTGAGGGTGCGGTTTAATAATGTGTTTGCCGCTTCAGTTATGTTTTTACCACAATAGAGAATTTGATAAATTTGTTCTACAATGGGCATTTCTACCCCAATACGCTGCGCCAACATATGTACTTCCTTGGTATTTAAATATCCTTCCACAACCTGACCAATTTGTTTTTCCGCTTCTTTTATATCTATTCCTTTACCAAGCAGTATTCCAAAACGGCGATTACGCGACTGATTATCAGTACACGTCAAAACCAGATCACCTAAGCCTGTCATTCCCATAAATGTAGAAAGTTCAGCACCCATAGCCCCCCCTAAACGACTGATTTCAGCTAATCCTCGTGTGATGAGAGCTATTCGGGCATTTGCCCCAAATCCCATGCCATCTGATATTCCCGCACCAATAGCAATAATATTTTTGACTGCTCCCCCTAATTGAACACCAATCATATCTGAGCTTTTATAAACTCTAAAACTTTTGTCACAATGAAAAAGTTGCTGCAATTCTTTACCAAATACATCATCAGACGCTGCTATCGTCATTGCAGTAGGCCAACCTATAGCCAGTTCTTTAGCAAAAGTGGGTCCAGAAAAAACAGCTAAAGGAATTTTTTCACCTAAAATCTCACGAGCAACTTCTTGTAAGAAACGTCCTGTACCATGTTCTAAACCCTTCGTTGCCCAAATAACACGTGAATGCTGATCCAAATAAGGTTGAACATTATACAAAACTTGATGAAATACATGACTTGGAACAGCAATTAATATATTGTGACTTGCTGTTATTGCAGTTTCAAGCGAAGCTTCAAGTAATAAATTTTCAGGAAATCGAATATCGGGTAAATATACTTGATTACAACGTTGTTCCTGTAATTCTTTGATATGTTGAGGATCATACCCCCAAAGTAAAACACTATGACCATTACGGGCAACAGCAATCGCTAATGCAGTACCAAAAGAACCAGCACCAATAACTGTCATTGCAACGGTTTTCATTAAATTTTCTGATTATTCTCTAAATTTTTGATTTCAATTGCATATTATTATTACAATAATTTTAATGCTATCTTTAATATAAATTCTTTAAATCTAAAAATATTACTGCTTCGTAGCTTTTTTATCTCACACAATATAAAAACTTGTTTCGCACATTCTCTTTCTTTGTAGTAAATTTTACAAACATCACTTTTTGTATATTCTACAAATAGCTATTTGTCTCAAAAATTAAAGCTTGACTAAATACCCCACGGACTTTCTCTTTTAAACTAAAAGTATATTCAAAATCATGATACTTATTCCACTGATATCTTGTACTTATCTCCTTTTTTATATCCTACGAATTTCTTCTACGAGCTGATACATACCGCATCAGCTCCATAGATATTTCTAACAACTACTTCACAGGAAACTGCGTATTTTGATCTTGCTCCATGGGCATTTCTGAACCAGGTGCTTGATCTACAGGAGTTTGCGTACTTAGACCCTGCCCCATGGGCATTTCTGAACCAGGTGCTTGATCTACAGGAGTTTGCGTACTTAGACCTTGCCCCATGGGCATTTCTGAACCAGGTGCTTGATCTACAGGAGTTTGCGTACTTAGACCCTGCCCCATGGGCATTTCTGAACCAGGTGCTTGATCTACAGGAGTTTGCGTACTTAGACCTTGCCCCATGGGCATTTCTGAACCAGGTGCTTGATCTACAGGAGTTTGCGTACTTGCACCTTGCTCCATCGAAACTTCTGAGCTCTGTATCTTTTCTGGCTGTTTTCTTACGGATATATCTTTGTTTGATAACTGCTCAGACACTGAAGAATCATCTCTACTTGATATTTCCGGTTCAATAACACGCCCTGAACCACCCATCATATTATAATTCAAATGAGAAATAGCCCACCAAGTTCCCCCAATAATAACAAAAACGCAAATAGCAGCAAACCACAACGCGCTTAAATTCCACTTGGCATCTGGACCAGAACTTAAATGTAAAAAGAAAACAATTTGTACGATAATCTGAATAATCGCCATCCCAATAAGATATGCAACCTTTGTACTAATTGCCCAACTTTCCATCATCCCATACATCACAGGAATAAAAGAACCCAAGGTGAAAAATACAGCCAGAATAAAACCAACCAAATAGGAACCAGTACTGGGACCATGTGTTTCATTTTGCATGCTCATCACAACGCTCCTAATAGATAAACCATGGTGAAAACACCAATCCATACAATATCAAGTAAATGCCAAAAAATGGAAAGACATGCTAAACGTGTTTTATTATCCTGATCCAAACCATTACGACGAAGATGAAAAAACATCACAACCATCCAAAGAAGACCAACAGTTACGTGAAGACCATGAGTGCCAACCAAAGCAAAAAATGCTGACCAATAAGCAGAGAGAATTTCCCGTCCAAAAAGCTGTAAACCTGTTGCAGGATCAATACCCGCATAAGCATTTGGATCGAAATAAAAGACCTCATTCAAAAGTTCATGAAATTCGTAAAGTTCCATACCAATGAAGCAACACCCCAATACAAAGGTAATAGCCATCCATAAACGCACACCACTGATGTTATTTTTATGTGCTTGTACCATTGCAAAGCCATAAGTGACGGATGAAAACAACAAGAAAGCAGTCTCAACCAAAACAAACTTTAAATCTATAAACTCATTGCCCGCTTTACCACCGCCATAAGAAGCAGAAAATACAGCAAAACTTGAAAATAGTGTCGAAAACAAGATTAAGTCTGAAAGAATATAGACCCAAAAACCAAACGTCATTACCGAGCTACTATCGTGGTGAAGTTCATCTATAGTACTCGCGTTATTCATTGTTACAGCACTCATACTGTCACTCCTTGTTCTTTAAGAACAGCCGTAAAGGCATCTTCAGTTTTTTGCACTTCTTCAGCTGGAATATAGTAACCATGATGATCACCTGTTAATGAATGACACACAAGCGTTGCAATAAAACCAACCAGTCCAACCGCAACAAGCCACCAAATATGCCAAACAAGCGCAAAACCAACAACTAATGAGAAGAAACCAGCAATAATTCCAGCCGATGTATTTGATGGCATATGAATTTTTGTAAATCCACTTGTCGGCCGTTGATAACCACTTTTCTTCATATTCCAATAAGCATCATCAGACTGTATCTTTGGAAGGAGGGCAAAATTATAGGAAGGAGGCGGTGAAGAGGTAAACCATTCAAGTGTACGTGCATCACCCCAAGAATCATTTAATGTTACCGGTAAGTGACCTTTATGCTTAATACCGTACCAAATCGCCAAAACAACCTGTAACACAAAACAAAGGATACCAAGTAAGATAATACAAGCACCTAATGCAGCAATAATAAACATCG
This sequence comes from Bartonella sp. TT29SHDZB, assembly GCF_042193395.1. Classification (NCBI taxonomy): domain Bacteria; kingdom Pseudomonadati; phylum Pseudomonadota; class Alphaproteobacteria; order Hyphomicrobiales; family Bartonellaceae; genus Bartonella; species Bartonella sp. TT29SHDZB. The sequence continues at coordinate 274,224 of NZ_JBHILQ010000001.1, read as the reverse complement.
GCTGCCAACTAGGTTCCATGTAATGCTGAAGACGACGAGTCGCCCCCATTAAACCAAGCGCATAAACAGGGAAAAAGGCAAGGTAAAAACCAATAAACCAACACCAAAAAGATGCAATACCTAGTATGCGATTTGGTTTATAACCAAAAACTTTTGGAAACCAAAATGCAATCCCCGCTAAATAAGCAAAAACCACACCTCCAATAATTGTATGGTGGAAATGTGCTATCAAAAAAAGCGAATTATGAAACTGCCAATCAGCAGGGACAATAGATAATAAAACACCAGTTAATCCACCACCAACAAATGTAAAGATCATGCCCATGCACCAAAGCATCGGAGGCTCAAAGCGAATTCGACCTTTATACATCGTAAGCAACCAATTAAAGACTTTTACACCTGTTGGAACTGCGATGATCATTGTCGCAATACCAAAGAAAGTATTCACAGCTTCACCGCCACCCATTGTGAAAAAATGATGTCCCCAAACAAGAAGCGAAAGAATCAAAATAACCAACATGGCCCATACCATCGAAGTATAACCAAAGAGGCGTTTTGAAGAAAACGTTGATACAACCTCGGAAACAATTCCAAAAGCAGGAACAACTAAAACATAAACCTCAGGATGACCAAAAATCCAAACATAGTTAATCCATACCATCGGATTTCCGCCACCAACATTAGAAAAGAAATTCATGTTCAAATAACGATCACATGCCAAGAGTGCAAATGCTACAGCCAAGACAGGGTAAATGACTAAAATAAGAACATTGCTGACAAAAGCACTCCAACAAAAAACAGGCATTCTCATCATTGTCATTCCAGGAGCACGCATTTTAATCATCGTTGCAATAAAATTTACTGATCCCATTGTTGTTGCAATACCAGAAAGCTGAAGGGACCATAAATAATAATCTACCCCTGTATCTGGACTCGTTTGCAATTCTGTAAAAGGTGGATACATCAGCCAACCACCACGACCAAAATTACCAACACCTAGGGATATGTTAATCAATATTGCCCCCGCAGCCGTAATCCAAAAACCTAGATTATTTGCAAAGGGAAAAGCAACATCACGCGCACCAATTTGAAGGGGTATAAGATAATTAAAAAGACCAAATAAAATAGGCGTGGCCATGAAAAAAATCATGATCGTACCATGCGCCGAAAAAATTTGATCAAAATGCTCAGGGGGCAAATAACCTGCTGTTTCACTCCCAAGAGCTAAAGCTTGATGCGTTCGCATCATAAGTGCGTCCGCAAAACCGCGAACAAGCATAATAATTCCAAGAACGATGTACATAATACCTATGCGTTTATGGTCAACCGTTGTAATCCAATTTCGCCATAGAATCCCCCACCACCCAAGTGCTGTTAAAGCAATAACAGCAATTAAACCAACCAAAACAATCGCAATACATGTATACAAAACGATCGGTTCATGTGCAAGCGCATGAAAAGCACCTGCCGTAGGATCTGTAAGTCTTCCAAACATTTCTCAACCCATTTCAAATGAAATTCAAGTTTAAAAGAAACCTTTGTTAAAAGGGCTCTTTACTTTATTGACTCTTTAAATAACATCAGGATCAAACACTGAACATAGTGCACCCCATAGCGTCTGAGCAGCAGCACGTTTCATTAAATCTTCATTACATACCGTCTTTTCATCGACACATCGATTAACAACACGATAATAAAGCCGCTTCTCAACAGGTGCAAAATAACGAACTTCAGCATCTTTTTCCTTCGCAGCAATATCACCCATACGAGGCGCAATAGAAAGTTGACGATAAGATGCACGATCAAGTACTCGACCATTAGCCCGAGCTTTTACGATCCAATCCTCAAAATCCTGCAAAGACACAGAATGCCACTTAAACCGCATACTCGAAAAACCATCACCACTGTAATTTGCTGAGGCTCCTTTGAATACTCCTTGCTCTTCAGCGACCAAATGCAACTTAGCATTCATCTGCGGCATAGCGTAAAGAACTGTACCCAATTTGGGAACCCAAAAAGCATTGACAGAATTCTCTGACGTTAATTGCAATAAAACTTGACGTCCTTCAGGCGCATAAATCTCATTAATCGATGCAACACCATATTCAGGATAAATAAAAAGCCATTTCCAATCAAGAGCAACAGCATTAATCTGTAATGGCTTTCCTTCACCCACAACTTCCACTGGAAGAGGATTTGTAGGTTCAAGCTTATAGGTATAATAAGCTGTTAATGAACCTAAAACCATTACAATTACAACTGGAATACCCCACATCAATGCTTCAATTTTATTTGAATGCGCCCAATCAGGAGAATAGTCCGCTTTCATATTCGATGCACGATATTTTATAGCTAAAAATACCACACTCACCATAACTGGGATGACAATACAAAGCATCACCACCACACAAACAACGATCAAAATGAGCTGTTGACGTGCAACATAACCTGATGGCTGTATAACATCAATTTTACAACCAGACAAAAGCAGTGCTCCCCCTAAAATCACAAGCATTTCTAATTGTCTAACAAAGCTTTTCACCTTTATTTACCCCCGTCATACGCACTAAAAATTGTCATAAATATATACCTCACATTGTACAGATTTGAAAATAATTATCAAGAGAATTCAATGCCTATATTACTCTTATTAAACGCCTACTCTTTATCTATCACAATTTAATTGTTTTGCTTAATTGTTTTGCAATATACTCAAGTGCAAACCAATATCCATCACCTCCACACCCAGTTATGACAGCGTCTACACCTGCAGATGTATAAGAATGGTGACGAAAAGCTTCACGCTGATAAATATGAGATAAATGAACTTCTACTTTCGGCCCTGAAAACATTTTTAGGGCATCAAGAAGTGCAACAGATGTATGACTGTAAGCCGCTGGATTAATGATCAATCCAGAACTTGCCTCTATTGCTTCTTGTATCCATGCTACTAATTGCCCTTCACAATTACTTTGATAAAAATTTATTATAATATCATTTTTTTTTGCCCATTCTCTGCAAAATTTTTCAATATCTTCTAGAGTTTCAGTTCCATAAATTTCTGGCTCACGTTGACCTAGAAAATTTAAATTAGGACCATTTAAAATCGTTATTATCTCTGACATAGCAAGCCTTTTCTTTTAGACCTATCACTTATAAAAAAATATTTAGCATGTTTTTACGGCAATAAAGCTCCATCCTTAATTTCAAAAAATTCTGCGCGTCCTTTTATGTCATCAAATAAAAGACGATCTGTACCTGTCATAAATGTTTGTACAGCTAAATCATCAAGAATATCAAATAAAGCAGCACGTCGATGCGAATCAAGATGGGCTGCCATTTCATCAAGAAGAAGAATGGGAGCTCTTTCCGACATCATACCTGTTAGACGTGCATGACACAAAATTAAACCTATCAGCAGCGCTTTTTGTTCACCTGTTGAACAAGATGTTGCTGCTCTATTTTTATCAGCATAAAAAATTTGCAAATCTGCACGATGTGGTCCTTCTAACGTCCGACCAGCAGCACGATCTATTGCGCGATTATGCCGTAATCGATCACAAAATTGTTCTTCAACTTCAGTTGCTGATATTTCACTAAGAGCTGTTTCCAAAAAACCATCAATTTGCAAAAAAGCTCGTGGAAAAGGTATCTGTGATGGCATTTGTGTAAACATGTCATTTAAAAGACGAATAACATCAACACGCGCCGCAGAAATAGCTATCGCCAGTTCTGCCATCTGCTTTTCTAAAGCATCAAACCAAGCACAATCTTCATTTCCATCTAAAAACAAACGATTACGTGCGCGCATAGCTCTATCATAATCGGCTATGCGGCGCCTATGTAAGGGATCAATCGCCAAAACCATACGATCCAAAAAACTACGGCGCTCAAGTGAAGGACCTGTAAAAAGACCATCCATAGACGGTGTTAGGACACTAATATGACAATAATCTGTTAGGCAATCACTCGACTCATTCACACCATTAATATGGACCTTTCGACTGTTATCGCTAACCTCGAAAGCTGTACCAATCTTTACTTCACCATAAAGAGCGCATTCAAGACGCGCAAATACAACAAATCCTCCACCACCATCTACAAAGCTAACGTCAGAATAAACAGCACGCCGCAAACCACGGCCAGGAGAAAGAAAAGATAATGCCTCTAAAAGATTCGTCTTACCAGCACCATTATGGCCAGTAAAAACCACATGCTGACCAGAAAAATGAATATTGAAAAAAGAATAATTGCGATAACGTAAAAGCTTCAGCTGCCTCACTGCCACTTTGTGCACATGACTGGCCATACATTGCAAAACAACCGCCCCTAAACGCGAATAGGCATCAGTACATAGAGCACATCCACATCATCATTATCACGAATCAGAGCGGGTGCTCCAGCCTCAGCCAACATAAAAACCATCTCATCGCTTGAAAGCTGCCCAGCAATATCCAAAAGATAACGTGAATTAAACCCTATCTCAAGCGGTTCAGATGCATAAGTTACTGATAATTGATCTTCTGCACTGCCCGAATCTGGGCTATTAACAACAAGCCTTAACTGTCCATGCTCAATCGTTAATTTAACTGCACGCCCCCGATCACTTGAAATCGTTGAAACACGATCAACGGCAGAAGAAAAGTCCTGCCTATTAACAATTAATTCTTTATCATTTCCAAGAGGGATAACACGTTGATAATCTGGAAATGTTCCATCAATTAATTTTGATGTAAAAATCACAGAGCCTATAGAAAAACGAATTTTTGTCTCTGAAAGCTCTATACATACATCGCTATCATTTTCTTCTGAAAGAAGTTTTTGCAATTCTCCTACAGCTTTACGGGGAACAATGACACCGGGCATTCCTTCAACTCCCGAAGGAGCTTCCATCTCAACTTGTGCCAAACGATGACCATCAGTTGCAACCAAACGCAATTTCAAAACACCATCATTAATAATATGGAAATAAATACCATTAAGATAATAACGGGTCTCTTCAGTAGAAATAGCAAATTGTGTACAATCAAGTAAATGTTTTAAGCCTGACGCCGATAAAGAAAAACGACAACCAAACTGCCCAGGAAGCGACTCTGGAAAATCTGCCTTCGGAAGACATTGAAGCTGAAAATGTGCACAACCCGAAACAACAGACATTGTACCTGCTTGATTCTCATCGACGGACAACACAACCTCATTGCTATCAGGAAGTTTTCGAATGATATCATAGAGCAAATGTGCTGGAACAGTTGTTGCTCCAGCTTGTTTAACATTAACTGCAAAAGATTCCGTAACCTCTAAATCAAGGTCTGTTGCTTTTAACTGCACACGGCCATTTTCTGCATCAATCAGCACATTCGATAAAATAGGAACAGTATTACGGCGCTCTACCACACGGTGAACCCGACCAAGAGACTTGAGAAATTGACTGCGATCAACTGTAATACGCATAAAAGCCCCGTATGATTTACTAAAAACTATAAGAATTCTTTAGAATTAAAGAATAGACCCTCTTTAAAGAATCGCCTGTTAAAGTCTATTAAACCTCTCTTAAAATGGCAAGTCACTCCTGCATAAGAAAAAATAAATCTTTTCATTAAATTCTTTAAAGTCTCTCCAAAGAAAGAAACGATAAACACTATACAGCCTGTTCTCCAATCAACCGCTTAAGCAATTCAAGTTCCTTAGCCAAGGTCTGATCACCACAAACCAAATCTTCAATTTTACGCACAGCGTGTAAAACTGTCGTATGATCACGCCCACCAAAACGACGCCCAATTTCTGGCAATGAGCGAGGAGTTAATACTTTTGCTAAATACATTGCAACTTGCCGTGGTTTCACAACCGTACGTGTTCGACGATTAGATAACAAGTCCTGTTTAGAAACATTATAATGGCGTGCTACCGTACGCTGAATTTCTTCAATCCGAATGCGCTTAGGTTCACCAGGACGTGTCAAATGACCTAATAACTCATCAATCCGCTCTAAAGATAAATCAGACTCAAAAGATTGACGAAACAAGAGCTGATTAAATGCACCTTCAATATCACGCCCAGACCCTAAAACCGTTTTCGCAATATATTCCAAGATATCATCAGAAATTGATACCATGCCATCATCTTGTTGTGCCACCTTCAACCGCTGGCGCAACATTTGCAAACGCATTTCATAATCTGGTGCTTCAATTTCAAGAGCTACCCCTCCCTGAAGACGAGAGCGAACGCGAAGATCAAGCGATTCTAATTCTGCTGGTGGACGATCTGCAGCGACAACAACCTGTTTTGCACTATCAAGCAACATATTAAGCAAATGGCAAAACTCGTGTTGTATCGACTTACCCTGCAAAAACTGCATATCATCAATAATCAAAAGGTCGATATCACGAAGCTGTTCTTTAAAAGAAAGAGCATCATTATCACGAATAGCTGTTGCAAAACGCCACATAAAATATTCAGCAGTTAAATAAATAACGCGCGCAGACGTTAAACGCTTCAATGCAGAAGCAGCAATCGCTTGAAGCAAATGTGTTTTTCCTAAGCCAACAGATGCGTGAATAAAAAGAGGATTAAAACGTAAAGCACTTTTATGCCCCTCCGCAATGGAACGCGCAGCTGCTAAAGCAACACGATTAGAAGCCCCCTCAACAAAACTTCCAAAAGTATAGCGAGAATCAAGCGGAGATCCAAAAACTCCCGTTTGAGAACTCTTAACTAAATGCTCTGCGCAACTTTCAATAAAAGATGAAGTCGCCTGCTCCTCTAGCACAACAGGAGGAACACTTCTTTTACAAACGACATCTCTTGAAACGCGTTCCATACCACGAACAATAACTTCAACACGGAGAATTGCTGAATTCTCTTGTTTCCATAAATGAGTCAAAAGAGAACCATAGTGATTATTAATCCATGAACGTAAAAAAGCAGTAGGAACAGAAAGCTTTACAAGAGTATGACTATATTCAGCAAGCTTCACGCGCCCAAACCAACTGGTATAAGCCTCAACACCAACCTGCACCTTCAATTGCGCCATAACACGTATAAAAGCCGCCGCACTTTCTTCCTCTGAAACAATAGAATGCCCTATAGGAGCATTTCTACAAACGTTCTCATCACTCTCCGTCATCCTATTCTTTATTATGTTCTCTGCCGACAGGATATTTACCGAAACCCTTTTAAAGGAACTAACTTTAGAGTTCAATTTATCCACCATCTTCCATCCTGATAAAAATAAAATTTTGTCCTGCCAAACAGCTAAAATAAATCTAGCGAAGGCAAAACGCCCTACCCCAAATAAGATTACTCACCCTCCCCTAGGATAGCCTCATCACAACCCCACTAACAAAGATGACCAATAAGATTTACTTGCACTCATGATATGACCTACCCTTCTAAAATGGTAAACATATCTATTAAGAAAACTAAAAAACTGTCAGAAAACCTCTCCAACACAAAAACTTCGAAAAGCCTAAATCAAAACATCTTGTATTCAACAAAATACAGAATAATGTGCTGATTGACCCCTTCATGCTTTTTAGTCTTCATAAGAACCATACAAAACAGCAGCGGTAAAATGCAAGAGGTCAAAATAAAATCAAAAAAACCGAAAAAAATGCTTATATCAATGAAGACTGAAAAAAATATTGATTCAATTCATTTTTTTTCTCTAAATTTACCAATAATTAAAGAATCTCATCAGATTTAAAAAAAAAAATAAAATGCTTGACAAAAAAGACTCTGTAAAAATCCACAAAGCTTGTGGATAACCATACTCCCCCCCCTATAAACTTTCTCTCCTTTTTCAAGGGGAGAATCATTATCGATTCTTATTTTCAATAGAAACTTTTTGAAACAATAAACAAAAAGCCAGCATCCATAAGGATACTGGCTTTTTTATCAATAAAGGAAAAAAGCTTAAACGCTGAGAGCCTTCAAACGTTTAGCTAAACGCGATACTTTCCTCGCAGCAGCATTTTTATGAAAAACCCCTTTAGAAACTGCACGCATAATTTCAGGCTCAAAATTCTTAAATGCAATCTCTGCAGACGCCTTATCGCCACCCGCTAAAGCATCATCAAACTTACGTATAAAAGTACGAACGCGTGAACGGCGGGCCTTATTAACCTGTGTGCGCGCCGCAACCTTGCGCACCGCTTTTCGAGCAGAAGGTGTATTCGCCATAAATATAATCTCTCTTTCAACACCTTGGTAAAATGAGTCTCAATAACAACTCTACCAATATAAATAAATCCAACCCAAGCAAAACTATAAAGCTGCCTATAACTGTGTGGTTTATAGCGCAATCCCAAAGCTAACGTCAATTAGATTTTCAAAGATAGTCATAAAAAAACGAAGCCAAACTCTTTGATCCGCAACTGTATAGCTTAATAATAGATATTTCTTAACAAACAAAAGAATTTAAACGGCTAACTTACGTAAGACATATTGCAAAATTCCACCATGATGCAAATAATCTAGCTCATCTTCAGTATCAACACGGCACAATAATGGAACGGTTTTTACCTTACCATCAGAAAAAGTAATTTTCGCTACAGTCTTTTGACGAGGTTTCAAGTTATGAATCCCTTCAATTGTTACCTTTTCATCTCCCTTTAAGCCTAAAGATTTCCAACTTAGCCCCTCTTCAAAGACAAAAGGGACAATACCCATACCAACAAGATTAGAGCGATGTATCCTTTCAAAAGATTGCACAATCACCGCTTTGACACCAAGAAGATTGGTCCCCTTGGCAGCCCAATCGCGTGATGATCCATTGCCATATTCAATACCAGCAAAAACAACGAGCGGAACACCTTCTTGTTTATACGCCATTGCTGCATCGTAAATGGTTTGTTCTACCGCTGACGGATAATGAACCGTATAACCTCCTTCTCGACCATTTTCCCCTAACATGAAATTACGAATGCGAATATTGGCAAAGGTCCCACGCACCATAACTTCATGATTCCCACGACGCGTTCCATACTGATTAAAATCAGCTACTTTAACACCATGATCCATTAAATATTTTCCGGCAGGAGAAGCTGCTTTAATAGAACCAGCAGGAGAAATATGATCCGTCGTGATTTTATCACCAAATAAACCTAAAATCCGTGCATCTCTAACATCTGGTAAGATATCAGGTGTTTTCTGCATAGCATCGAAATAAGGTGGATTGCGTACATAGGTGGATTGCTCATCCCAAGAATAGGTAGAACCCGTAGGAATCCGAACTTTTTGCCAATTTTCATCTCCCTTAAAGACATCTGCATACTTTTCGGCAAAAACCTTACGCGTGACATTTTTTTCGATAAACTCCTGTATTTCTTGAGAAGTTGGCCAAATATCTCTTAAGTAAATCGGTTGACCATCTGAATCTTCACCAAGAGGTTCCTTGGTTAAATCTTTACACACTGTCCCAATGAGCGCATGTGCAACAACTAACGGTGGTGAAGCTAAATAATTCGCTTGCACATCAGGGGAAACACGCCCTTCAAAATTACGATTTCCTGAAAGAACCGCAGATGCAATTATACCATTGTCATTAATCGTTTTGGAAATAGCTGGATGCAAAGGACCAGAATTCCCAATACATGTTGTGCATCCAAATCCTACTAAGTTAAATCCTAATGCATCTAAATCTTTTTGCAGACCCGAATTTTGAAGATAAGCTTCAACGACTTGTGAACCGGGTGCAAGAGAAGTTTTTACCCATGGTTTGCTCTTGAGACCCTTTGCCACAGCATTTCGTGCCAAAAGACCCGCTGCAATAAGAACACTTGGATTCGATGTATTCGTACACGACGTAATCGCAGCGATCACCACATCACCGTGACCAAGCGTATATTCTTCACCCTCGACCTGATAACGTTTATCTTGTCCAGAAGTCTTCTTATAGTCTTCGACCAATGCCTTCTCAAAACCCTGCCCAACATTTTCCAATGCAATACGTCCTTCAGGACGTTTAGGACCAGCCATAGAAGAGACAACGGTTCCCATATCTAATTCAATTGTATCACTAAAAATGGGATGAGCCACCATTTCATCATGCCACATCCCTTGTGCTTTGGTATAAGCTTCCACTAAGGCAATCCGATCTTCATCACGCCCTGTCATATTGAGATAACGCACTGTCTCCTTATCAATTGGGAAAAAACCACACGTTGCTCCATATTCAGGGGCCATATTTCCAATCGTTGCCCGATCAGCAAGCGTCATATGCTCTAAACCAGGACCAAAAAACTCAACAAATTTACCGACAACACCTTTTTGGCGTAACACTTGGGTCACCGTTAATACAAGATCGGTGGCGGTTACACCTTCTTTAAGTTTCCCTGTTAGACGAAAACCAATCACTTCAGGTAACAACATAGAAACAGGTTGGCCTAACATTGCCGCTTCTGCTTCAATACCACCAACACCCCAACCTAAAACACCCAAACCATTCACCATAGTCGTATGCGAATCAGTTCCCACACAGGTGTCAGGATAAACCGTCTCACACCCCTCTTCCTTCTTCGTCCACACGCATTGTGCTAAATATTCTAGGTTAACCTGATGACAAATCCCTGTTCCTGGAGGAACAACACGAAAATTTTGAAAAGCTTGCTGCCCCCATTTAAGAAAACGATAGCGCTCACCATTGCGTTCATATTCATGTTCAACGTTTTCCTTAAAAGCCATGGAATTGCCAAAAGCATCAACAATAACTGAGTGATCAATGACGAGATCAACGGGAATCAGAGGATTGATTTTTTCAGCGTTACCGCCAAGTTTAACCATAGCATCACGCATTGCAGAAAGATCAACAACTGCTGGAACACCTGTAAAATCCTGCATAAGAACACGTGCAGGACGGTAAGCAATTTCTGCCCCAGCGCTCCCTTTGTAGTTTAACCACTTAGCAACATTGAGGATATCCTCTTTTTTAACTGTGCGACCATCTTCAAATCGCAATAAATTTTCGAGAATAACTTTCATCGAAAACGGCAAACGAGAAACACCTTCAAGTCCGTTCTTCTCCGCTTCGATCAAGCTATAATAAGTATATTCTTTGTCACCAACATTTAATACTCTGCGACAATTAAAGCTATCAATTTGAGTCATGACTGTCCACCCTCATACTATAATCACCCAATTTCCAGGAATGAACAACACAAACTACGAGTCAAGGTCGCAGCTTGAGCGCAGACGCAATTACCTCCGCTATCCATTTCCCCCTCCACCCGCTCATAGGCAAATGCGGAAATCAGCGCCAGAAACCATTTTACACCAGATATTGATGTAAGGTACCCCTTATAGAACTATTTCTAGAACTATTCTAGGTACAATTGCATAAAAAATGTGTTTTTTATTCTATAATGCACTAAAGAATATGAAAATAAAAACAAAATAGGCAATCACATGGTGTTATCAGGCAAAGATCTAGCCGCTTACAGAAACGAGGAAATTCTGTTTCAAGGTCTTTCTTTTTGTTTATTTTCACAGCAACTTATGACAATCACCGGTCCTAATGGTATCGGAAAGTCTACATTACTCCGAATCATTGTCGGTCTTCTTGAAGCTGCTGAAGGTCATATAATCCTTAAAGACCATGATCAAATATACCCTGTTGCAACTGCCTGTCATTATCTTGGTCCTCAAAATGCTATGAAACCTCTCTTATCTGTCATTGATAATTTGCAATTTTGGGCAGATTTTTACGGTCAACATTTACATTTTGCGCATGACGCTCTTGCCGATATTGGTCTTTCTAACCTTGAACATTTACCTTTTAACGCTCTGTCAACTGGACAACAAAGACGCGCAGCTATTGCTCGCCTTTTGCTCTCCTATCGTCCTATTTGGATTTTAGATGAACCAATATCTGGGCTTGATAACCATGCTCAAAAACTCCTTGCTCGTATTTTCCAGCGTCATCTCAATCAAGGTGGTATGATTATCGCCGCGACTCATAGTTCCCTAGGTATTCCAGAAAACCATAAAATCGCTTTGGAAAAATTTTTACCTCTTTAAGAAAGAATAAAATGAAAGCACTGTTCTGGCGTGATCTTAAACTATTATTAGCACCACAAGCCTCTCCACTAACAGGACTATTGTTTTTCATCGCTGTTGTTATCATAACCCCCTTTGCCATTGGACCAGATCCCAAAACTCTTGCACAAATAGGACCAGGTATATTGTGGTTTGGAGCCCTTCTTGCAGGGCTCCTCAATCTGAACAAACTTTTCCAAATCGATCGCGATGATGGTAATCTCGACCAATTTATCCTTTCAGGACAAAGACAAAGTTTTACACTAATTGTCTTTACCAAATGTCTTGCCCATTGGGTAGGAACAATGCTTCCTCTTATTTTTGCTACACCTATTTTAGCCCTCATGCTCCATTTAGATGTAGTAATAACTTTTACAACAATACTTACCCTTTTATGCGGAACACCAGCCATTATTTTTATTGGCGCTATAGGAGCAGCACTGGCAACCTCATTGTTGCAAAGTACCCTTCTTATTTTCATCATTATCTTGCCATGGATCATTCCAATTATGATTTTTGGTGTTTCAGCTGCTACAGCTCCAACAAACCCAAATGCCTCTTTTCTCACATCCCTAGCTCTTCTTGGCGCTTTTTCACTTCTTTTGAGTCTTTTTAGCTCTTTTGTTGCTGCGATAACGCTTAAACTTTTATCAGAATAATAAAAGATGATTGCCGCATAGCAAAACTCTGCCTATTATGAATTTTATGAATGAAATAATGCGCACATATAAAATCAGGTCACTCCCTATAAGTTTTACCCGTTTCATGAAAATAAGCAAAATGATTTTGCCTTGGTTAGCCAGCATAACATTGTGTGTCCTTATCTTAGGGCTTATTCTTGTGATGCATTCCCCTGATGACTATCAACAAGGCATTACTGTTAAGATTATGTACCTTCATGTTCCCTTTGCGTGGTTGTCTACATTCTGCTATGTAACGATGAGTGCAGCGGCATTAGGAAATCTGATTTGGAAATATCATCTTGCTGATGTGGCACTTAAGTGTGGAGCGCCGATTGGGGCAATTTTTACCGCCTTAGCTCTCATGACAGGAGCACTTTGGGGGCGACCTACATGGGGAACATGGTGGGTCTGGGATGCACGATTAACATCAGTTTTAATTCTGCTTTTTATCTATCTTTCCATTATCCTGCTTGGACGAGCTTTCGATAACCCAATAAAAGCCGCGCGCGCTACTGCAATTCTTACACTTGTTGGATTTGTTAATATCCCTATTATTAAATTTTCCGTTAATTGGTGGAATACATTGCATCAACCAGCATCATTGTTACGCGCTGGAGGACCAACAATCGACAATGCTATGTTATGGCCCCTCATAACAATGCTCTTTTGTTTCATCTTTATGTTTATTACGCTCTATTTGATGGCTATGCGAAATGAAATCAATCATCGTTATATCCAAATACTTCAGATGAAAAAATCCCGTCGTGCACAACAACAGGACTCTTCATCATGCTCGACCTAAATGGCATCCAAAGCGGACTTTTAGGAAATCTATCTTTGAAAATTGATTTTTTCCTTGGAACCCTTAAACACGAGCAAATTGTTGTTTTAAGCTATACGCTCTCTGCAATATCCCTCTTATGTCTCATTGGATATATTCTTTACAAAGCTCTATGCCAAAAAAAAATTCTCAAACAGCTAAACCAAAAAGAGCTGTCTCAAAAAGAAAAATAGAATGAAAAACATCTCTCTAAAACTTAAAAAAAATATATCTTTGCCTGTTTTGTTTGTTCTTTTTGGACCATTTGTGCTTTTTCTTCTGCTCATGGTGTTTTTTTTCAATTTTATGGGTAAAAAACACCCTCAAGATCCTTCTCTCCTCCCAAATGCATTGGCTGAAAAACCTGCCCCCAATACTTATCTTCCCCTCCTTGATAAGGAAAGTTATCTCTATTCAAAACAGTTTAAAGGACGTGTCACATTGGTCAATTTTTGGGGTTCTTGGTGTTTACCCTGTCGCGAAGAGCATCCTCTTCTTATGAAAATTGCACAAGATAAACGTTTTGATCTAATTGGCATTAATTATAAAGATAACAAAGCAAACGCCCTGCGCTTTTTAAACAGTTTTGGTAATCCTTTTAAATTTATTGGCTTTGATGATTCAGGATATACAGCTATTGACTGGGGGGTGTATGGACCACCAGAAACCTTTCTCTTGAATAAAGAGAGTATTATTATTGCCAAACATGTTGGTCCCTTAACATGGCAAATTTATCAAAAAAAAATTCTCCCTAAAATTGAACAAGCGATCGTAACAGAAGACAAATAAAATATCGACATATTGATTTTAAATAATTTTTACCATTTTTATCTATTAAATGAAAACATCGAATACTATGAGATTTTTTTAAATTTCTTTATGTTGAATTAAAAAAATGTTTAAGAAAAGGCTAAAAATACTTTTTATGAATCATCTAAATATGAAAATAATTGGCATACATCGAAAAAAGCTAAAGAAAGAAATATTCTAGAGATTCATATTAGCTATGCTTAAACTTTTATGACGTGAATAAAATAAGCTTTTATTGCAATCATCATTACTTAATGAAAAATGTTTGATTATGTTTTTTCTTCCAAAAATTCTTGCGCTATAAAACGATACGTTTTTGAGCAAAATTCACATGTAACTGAAATATATTTATTTTGAACCATTTTATTGCGTTCATCAATAGGAAAGCCTTCTAGGATTCCTTTAATTTTTTCGCGTGAACAAGAACATTGATCAACAAGAGAAAAAGAATTAAAAACTCTAACACCTTGTTCATGAAAAAGACGAAACAATAACTGTTTACTACCAACTTGAGGATCCGTTAATTCTGCACTTTCAATCGTTTTCATGAGCATTTTGGCTTCTTGCCATTGGTTATCCAATTGGGTGTGGTTTTTTGTTTCTTCTCGCTTGTAATGAGACGATGCTTGGGGCAAAAGTTGGGTCAAAATACCTCCAGCGCGCCATCTTTTCTGCGGTTTTCCTTGTTGATCACGATTAATTAATATAGCAACAGCCAGACGGATATCGGTAGGAATTTGTTCTGATTGATCAAAATAAGTGCGAGAAGCTTCTTGTAAATTTGATCCATCTAATGCAACTATCCCTTGATAGGGTTGCATATGGGGACCTTGATCAATCGTGAAAGCTAAAGTGCCTTTTCCTAAAAGTGTTTCTGAAGAGGTTTGATCACTGTCTATTGCTTGTTTCAGCTGTTCTTTATCAAAACGAGCGTATCCACGTAAACTGGAAGGAGGCGAAAAATCGCACACCAACATATTAACCGGTCCATCGGAATGGGTTTGTAGAATAAATTTTCCCGTAAGCTTTAGAGAAGTTCCAAGCAGAACCGTTAAAAGTAAAGCTTCTGCCAGAAGATAAGAAACCGGTTCAGGATATTGATGTCTGTTAAGAATAGAATTTAAAGTTTCCCCAAGTTGTACGGTACGTCCACGGATATCAAGTTCTTCGACTTGAAAGGGAATAACATTATCATCTTCATGCAAGAAATTGTTGTTGAGAGAGGCTTCATCTTTAGCTTGTTTACTCATAGCTTTGCCTTTTTTATATAATTTGTTGTAGGGTGGCTATTTT
This sequence comes from Bartonella sp. TT29SHDZB, assembly GCF_042193395.1. Lineage (NCBI taxonomy): Bacteria > Pseudomonadati > Pseudomonadota > Alphaproteobacteria > Hyphomicrobiales > Bartonellaceae > Bartonella > Bartonella sp. TT29SHDZB. The sequence goes on along the minus strand of NZ_JBHILQ010000001.1, from coordinate 258,588 downwards.
GTAGAGAAAAACGCATCTTGTAAACACCAAGAAAGAATTGCTTTTTGAGCATGAAGACGATTTTCCGCCTCATCGAAAACAACAGAGTGCGGTCCATCAATCACAGAATCAACCACTTCTTCACCACGATGAGCAGGAAGACAATGCATAAAAAGAGCATCAGGTTTTGCTAATTTCATGAGAGATTCATTGACTTGATAAGGCTGAAAAATAGAACGACTGCGAGCACGAAATTCTTGTCCCATGGAGACCCATGTGTCGGTCATAATACAATCAGCATCTTGAGCTGCTTTTTGGGGATCATGGGTTAGCATAAGATGTGCTCCCCGCTCACGTGCCCAATGTATAAATTTTTCCTGTGGTTCACTGCCCTTTGGAGTAGCAATACGCAAATGAAAACCAAAAAGAGCTGCGGCTTCAATTAAGGAATGGAGCACATTATTACCATCCCCCATCCACGCAAATATTTTGCCAGCAATTGGCCCCCGATGCTCCTCATAGGTTAAGATATCTGCTAGAATTTGGCAAGGATGTGTATCATCTGTAAGGGCATTAATGACAGGAATTTGTGCATATTGTGCCAATTCGAGCATACGTTGGTGTTTCGTTGTTCGCAATATCACAATATCCACAAAACGGGATAAAACGCGCGCCGTATCAGCTATGGTTTCACTATGACCAAGTTGCATCTCTGAACCCGTGAGCATGATCGTATTTCCCCCCATCTGGCGCATACTGATATCGAATGAAATACGGGTTCGTGTGGATGGTTTTTCAAAAATCATCGCGAGTGTTTTACCTATAAAAGGTTTTGAACCTTTTCCTGCCTTAAAAGATGCTTTAAGAATTTTTGCATAATCAATTAGTGCGCGTGCCATTGCTGGCGTTAAAATGGATAAATCCGTGAAATGACGAAGAGCATTTGTCATATGTGTGATATTTGTCTTTCTTTATTTATTTGCGAAAGATAGGAAATTGCTTTTTCAATACGATGCAAACTTTCATCTATTTCTTCTTCCCTAATGATAAGAGGAGGCAATAAGCGCACAACATTGTTGTTGGCTGCAACGCTTAAGAGATATTCATTTTCCAAAGCATTAACGACAAGATTTGAAGGCACAACACATTGAATACCTAACATAAGCCCCATCCCCTGAACTGCGCAGATAATATCAGGATAGATATTGAGAATGTGCAAAAGCCCACTTTTTAGTTTATCACCCATGCGCTGAACATGGATGAGAAAACTTGGCTCTAATAAAATATCAAGAATACTATTTCCTACAGCCATTCCAAGCAAATTTCCTCCAAAGGTTGATCCATGCGTTCCAGGTATCATACTTTTTGCAACTTTATCCGTTGCAAGGCAAGCGCCCAATGGAAATCCACCTCCTAGTCCTTTTGCGAGGGTAAGAATATCAGGCGTGACATCACTCCATTCATAAGCAAAAAGCTTTCCTGTTCGTCCCATGCCCGTTTGCACTTCATCCAAAATCAACAACAGACCATTATCATCGCATATTTTACGCAAAAATCTTAAATATTCATGAGAAACCGTTCGTATTCCTCCTTCTCCTTGAATAGGTTCAATAAGAATAGCGGCGGTATTTTTATTAATAGCGTTACGCAAAGCGACTTCATCACAAAAAGGTACTTGAATAAATCCACCAGCTTTAGGTCCAAAGCCTTCAAGATACTTTTCATGCCCAGTCGCAGCAAGTGCTGCAAGTGTACGTCCATGAAATGCCCCTTCAAAAGTAATTATTTCAATGCGTGCTGAATGACCAGTAGCATAGTAATAATGACGTGCCGTTTTGAATGCGCACTCCAATGCTTCAGTGCCTGAATTGCAGAAAAAAACCTTATCCGCAAAACTATTTGCACAAAGCCGCGTGGCAAAAGATGCTTGTTCAGGAGATTGAAAAATATTAGAAACATGCCAAAGTTTTTCAGCTTGTATCTTGAGCGTATCAACCAATTTTGGATGTGAATATCCTAATGCATTAACAGCAATGCCAGATGTGAAATCAAGATAATGGTCTCCTTTATCGGAAATAAGCCATACACCATGCCCCTGTTCAAAATGCAAATTTCGTCTTGCGAAGCATTCATAAAGTGGTTGTATAGAGACAGCATCCATCATAATTTCCTTTATATTTTAACCTTTTCAATATATACAAAGCAATACTACAAATGAAACAGCATGGTACATTTCGTTACGGTGCTTTCAACATTTCATTACGATTAATGATTAGACCTATGGAATAGATCATTACACCAATTGAAAAAAAGTCAATAAAGCTTCTACAAATAAGCATTTTGAGAAAAAGCCTTAAACAAAAGTAAAAGTTTAGCCTATAATTGATTTGCAAGTTGGGGAAAACATTCTAAATAAACTCTTCAAGAGTTAAAGACTCTTGTCATAGAGTGAGTGCATATTGTAATTTACAATATAATAAGCAAGATGATGTGTTTTGATTTGTAAGTCCACAGGTTGGGTGATTTTCTTATGCTCGCTTAGAGTGTAAAGTTCTTTCATTCAGCGTAATGAAAACATTATTTAAACATTTGAAGATGCAACGGGGGAGAGCATCTTAGTGACGTAATCGGAATGGAGTACTGGTATGGGTTGGACATGTGAACGCGTTGAGCTTCTTAAAAAGCTTTGGAGTGAAGGGTTAAGTGCAAGTCAAATTGCTGCTCAATTAGGGGGGGTCAGCAGAAATGCAGTCATCGGCAAAGTACATCGATTAAAGTTACCAGGACGTGGTAAGACAGCACAAGGAAGCACACGTGTGCAAAAAACTCCCGTGGGAAGCAGCAGCCCGTCATCTCCACGTGTGCGTCGCAACACATCCACGGTATCGCCAATAAACACATCATCTGTAAGTATTGAAGAAACAGCTTTAAAGACAGAATTTATAGTGGAAGATGTAAAAGAAGTTGATATATCCACAAAATCCAATGTCGTTGTGCCTATATCACGTCAACTTAATCTTCTACAATTGAGTGAAAATACATGTAGATGGCCGGTTGGCGATCCATTATCAGCAGATTTTCATTTTTGTGGTGCCGATTCTGATGAAAATAGCCCCTATTGTGCCTTTCATGCTAAGCTAGCATTTCAACCAATATCTGAAAGACGTCGGATAAGAGTATAATACCCACGGTAGAATCTCATATTCTACGCCTTCTGCGCTTCGTTATTAAATTTCCGACTATCGGATTAGTATGAGAAAGAAATTTATGAAAACGGGGCTTTTAATATTTCTTCATAAACTATTCAACGAAACTGTATCTTTTGGTGCTACTGCGCAGCTATGTGTTGTAAAGTTATATTTCTGTTCATTTTCACGATTCTCTTTAATTTAGTTGTACTGCTGTTAACACTATCCATAGCAATATCTTTTGAATAAGACAGTTTCTCAATTTCTCATGTTTTTATTCTTCGTGTATTTAATAGAGTCATGCTATGGTTTATAAAAATAATTTATCGCTTTGCAACCTGAATGAGGTTCATCTATATCTCTCTCATTCTAAGTCTTCTTATATTGAATTAATCAAATTTTTTCGTTTGCACATCACAAACAAGATGAGAGCCGTGTAGAGTAAAAACACTTAAAGAAAAGCATGCCTTTATAAATGCTTTCAAGTGCCAAGGGCTTAAAGAATTGTCGCAACATTGGGAGATATGGAAAAGTGTATGATGATGCCAGCTTGCTCTTTTATTAAGCATAAAGATAGGCGTGCTTCATGGATTTATCATTATACCCTTCACGAATGCCGTCGCAAAATAGGATTGGGAGTGTTGAAAGATGTTTCTTTAAAACAAGCCTGTGAATATATGCAATGACAATGTCGTTCTGTTTTGCGTGAGGGATGTGTCCCCATTAAAGAACGCGATAAACAAAAGCGTGAAGTAATACGTAGAATATAAAATAATATCTTTATAATTTTTTATAAAAAATTATAAAGAAGAGAATATTGTATTCAAGGCTCTTACGAAATATACGAAAACAATAAATTATAAGTATGAATAAATATTAAACCTAGAACGACCACAATAACATCAATTTCCTTCTTCCGACACAAAACGGCGCAACCAAACATAAAGCGCACCTTCTCCGCCATGCTGACGCGCTGCTTGCTCAAACGCATGGACATAATATCGAAAAGCTGGTGTTGATAACCAATACGGAACAAATCTATATAAAGCTCCATCGCTCCCAACTGATCGGCCTTTTCCTGTAATCACAAGGACATAACGCAATCCTCTCTGCTGAGAAAATTGTAGAAATTTTTTTAAGAAAAAATAAGCTTCTTCCTGCATATAACCATGGAGATCAAGACGCGCCTCAAGAGGATAACGACCTTGAGAAATTTTATGATGTGCAACATGATCAAAGAAATGAATCTTATGCGCTTGTGTAACACCCTTCTTTTCTCTTTTAATCATTGTGGAGTGTTGTTGATTTTCACGAGACACTGGAGGATTTTGAGTTACGCGCTGTTTTTTATCATTAATATTTGCAATATTTTCTGAAACAGAAGAGGACATCTTACCATGAAGCGGTGTTGTCGTACGACAAACCATCTCCCATAAAAGGCGATCTTGTGAAGCCAATAAACCTCTTTTTTGTCTCCATTCATTTGAGGACATTTTCATTTCTCATAAATCATTGAGTGCTTATGGAAAAAACACCAAAAGTACTTTAATTTTCATCTTCTGTAGCAAAAAGCTTCCAGTTTGGATCTGACGATAAGCTATTGCGAACAAAAGTCCAAATATCCTTAATTTCTACAATAGCATCAGGATCACCATCTATACGCTCGCCCTGTTCATTATAAGTAACAGAAATCATCTCACTGACGATACGTATCGTTAAAAGTTCATCCTTTTCTTGTATTGCCGCCGCGACAAACTCGATCTTATTAATTCCAACGAAAGTGAACTCTATTCTTTCTTTATTTTTTTCTCGTTGCTCAATAGCCGTACAAAAACTCTCAAAAACATCCTGACAAAGCAAGCTTTTAAGTTGATTGCGATCACCTTTGGCAAAAGCTGTTACAATCATTTCATAAGCAATTTGTGCACCTTTTATAAAAAATTGAGGAGAAAAATGAGGATCAATTCTATGCAATTCCCGCAAATTTTTATTCAAAATACTTCCCTGTGGTGAAATTTTATCAATTTCACTAAAGTCGTCTTTTTGTGAATTTTTCTGATGAGGGAACGAAACAATATTATCAGCCGTTTCTGCTTCAACTTGTTTTTTAGAACGACGTGAATAAGGATCAAAGGGTGGTTTTTCAAACCCAATTCGTTTCCCTAATACATTACGGAGTTGCACAAAAATAACAACCATAACAACAAGAGCTATGACAAGTATAACGTCAAATTCCATAGGCGCTATCAATCTCCAAAGCTTAAGTCTCTAATAAACATTGCAGTCAATACCATTTATCAATAAATATGTAAAATAAGGAATCTTATCATTCAAATATTTTTATAGATTTAAACGGAGTGCTCTTAAGAATTTCTCCCCCTACTCATCCAGAAGGAAACTTTCATGTGATAAAACTTTATTCTATAAATCCTCGTTTTTTTGTTGTTATCTTTCTTTGCATTCTTTTAATCGAGATTGCTGGTTTTATCTTTGTTGGTCAAGAAATTGGTATTTTGGCAACTTTGAGTTTGGTTATTCTCACAACCATAGTTGGGGTTGTTTTATTGCGAATTCAAGGGATTAGCCTTTTAAAAAACATACAAAATGAACTTATTCAAGGACGCACATTAGAGAATAATATTATTAATGATGCTTTCATCCTGTTTAGTGCAATTTTACTTATTCTTCCCGGCTTTGTAAGTGATCTCTTGGGAATATTACTTCTTATTAAACCTATTCGCTCTGTTGTTTGGCATTTCTTTGCATCATTAAAAAACAAAATGAATCCCAATGCTAAAAGAAAAAATGACTCTGAAAAAATAATTGATCTTAAAGCAGAAGATTACACAATTCATGATACTACAGAATCTCCATGGCGCAAAAATGATGATAACCATTGAAATGCCTAAAAAATCTGTAACAAACTAAAAAAATATTCAAGATAAAGAGCGCATTTCTTGCAACCTTTTGCAAGGCGTGATAACCAATCTAGTCTTTAGATCTAAAATAAATATACATATTATAATGAGAGAGGTTCGTCGTATGGCCGAAGGTGAAATGAATAACAGTAGTGGAGAGCCGGTTTTTGCTGTATTAACTCAATATTTAAAAGATTTATCATTCGAAAACCCAGGGGCTCCTCGTTCATTGCGTGCACGTGAAAAATCACCACAAATTGATATCAATATTAACGTCAATGCTAACCCAATTGGTGATGATAATTATGATGTCGTTTTGTCTCTCTCCGTCAAAGCCAATGATGAAACTGAAACCTTATTTCATGTAGAACTGATTTACGGTGGTGTTTTTCACCTTAAAAACATTCCACAAGAACATGTTATGCCTCTGGTCTTTATTGAATGTCCCCGTCTTTTATTTCCATTTGCTCGCCAAATTATATCTGATGCTACTCAAAATGGTGGCTTTCCACCTTTGTGGATTGATCCTATTGATTTTGCAGCACTCTTCCAAAAGCGTCTTTCTGAAGAACAAAAAGACAATCAAATACAGCCTTCTTAAAAAATTTATTCTTTTGTTATCAAAAAGCCCCTTGATATATTATTGGTATATTAGGGGTTTTTTTCCTTTAGACGACTTTTGCGGCATGATAAGCCGCAAGCATTGCAATATTGACAACATCTGTATCGCTTCCACTAAACGGTACAATTTGGACAGATTTTTCCAATCCAATTAAAATAGGACCAATGATGGTTGCTTCACCAAGTTCTTGTAACATTTTGCTTGCAATGGAAGACGCATGATATCCAGGCATAACCAAAATGTTAGCGGGCTCCGTTAATCCCATAAATGGATATTGCTGCATCAATTTGGGATTGAGTGCCACATCAGCACTCATTTCTCCATCAAACTCAAAATCAACTTTGCGTTCATGCAAGATATTAATCGCATCCTGAACTTGCTGTGTCATCTGCCCGTTCATATAACCAAATGTAGAAAATGCTAAAAATGCTACCCGTGGTTGATATCCAAATCCTCGCACAAAAGAAGCTGCTTGTTCAGCTATATCCGCAAGTTCTTCAGCATTAGGATTTTCATAAACAGCTGTATCCGTAATAAACACAGTTCGTCCACGGCAAATAGCCATTGAAATACCAATCAATCGTTCTTTTGGTTTTTCATCAATTGCACGACGTATATCGATCAACGCTGTTTCATAATTGCATGTCACCCCTGTAACCATTGCATCAGCATCTCCTAGTGCCACCATACACGCAGCAAAATAATTGCGATCATTATTGATACGATGATGACAATCACGCAACAGCCAGCCTTGACGCTGCATCTTTTTATAAAGATAATTCGCATAAGCATCTGTACGGCAAGAAAGCTTAGCATTCATAATAGAAATACCTTCACGCTCCAGATCAATTCCAGCGATAACAGCCGCTTCTCTTACTTGATCTTCACGACCAACCAAAATCGCTTGTCCTAATTTTTGATGAACATAGGAAACAGCTGCCCGCATAACTTGCTCTTCTTCACCTTCTGCAAAGACAATTTGTTTTGGCACTTGACGAACATGGTTATAAACCTCACGCATTATAGAGGAAGTAGGATCACGTCTCGCATTCAAATCGCGCTCATAGGCCTCTAAATCATCTATGTTCTTTTGCGCAACACCGCTTTCCATTGCTGCTTTTGCTACCGCTATTGAAACAACCGTAAATAAACGCGGATCAAAAGGAACAGGGATGATATAATTAGGACCAAATTTTAATCGCTTTCCATGATAAGCTTCTGCAACGCTGTCAGGCACTTCTTCATGCGCTAAATTAGCAAGAGCCTTTGCCGCAGCAATCTTCATGTCTTCATTAATAACTCTTGCACGCACATCAAGCGCACCACGAAATATATAAGGAAAACAGAGAACATTATTAATCTGATTTGGATAATCGGAACGTCCTGTTGCGACAATGGCATCATGACGCACTTGCATAACCTCTTCCGGCGTAATTTCTGGATCGGGATTAGCCATAGCAAAAATGATGGGCTGGGGGGCCATGGATTTTACCATTTCAGGAGTAAGAGCACCTTTAGCAGAAACCCCAAAAAATATATCTGCACCTTCCATTGCTTCCATAAGCGTACGTTTATCTGTTTGAATAGCATGCGCAGATTTCCACTGATTCATTCCCTCTTTGCGACCTTTATAGACCACACCCTTTGTATCACATAATATGATATTTTCGGAACGAAAACCCATCGCTTTAATCAGTTCAATACAAGCAATCCCTGCAGAACCAGCACCATTACAGACTAACCGCGTATTTTGCATATCGCGCCCTGTTAAAGTCAAAGCGTTGAGAACACCAGCAGCAACAATAATTGCTGTACCATGTTGATCGTCGTGAAAAACAGGTATATTCATTACCTCGCGTAGGCGGCTTTCAATCATAAAGCACTCTGGCGCCTTAATGTCTTCAAGATTAATTCCACCAAAAGAAGGTTCTAAATGGCGCACCAAATTGATAAAACTTTCTGTATCGTTTATATCAATTTCTAAATCAATGGAATCAATATCCGCAAAACGCTTAAACAGCACTGCTTTTCCTTCCATGACCGGCTTAGAAGCAAGTGCACCTAAATTGCCTAACCCTAAAATAGCTGTACCATTTGAAATAACAGCAACAAGATTGCCTTTTGCTGTATAATCATAAGCTAGCGCTGGATTTTGAGCAATTGCCTTAACTGGAACCGCAACACCTGGTGAATAAGCAAGTGCTAAATCATGCTGTGTTGCCATAGACTTTGTTGGAACAATCTCAAGCTTTCCTGGTCGACCACGACTATGAAAATCTAGAGCTTCTCTTTCGCTCGCACTGTAAACCGTTTGAGATATTTTCTGATCCTGCTCGCTCTTTTTCATCTCACTCTATCTTCTCCAAAAACAGTGTCAATTTTGCATTGATAATGCGTATAATCATCCAATTTTTAAAATTTGATTCATATATCAAAAATCGCTATTCTTGCCTTAGCAAATCTAATGATGCGTTTCAATTTAGAGATAAATAAATAAAAGAGTAAAATTTTTACTTAAAGGGAACAGGCTACGTACAAATGGATAAAAAAAACAACTATAAAAATAATTTAATTCCACAGTCTGGCTCCTCATCTGCTCTCCCTCAAGAACGTCTTACTCCTATGATGGAGCAGTATATAGAAATTAAAGCCGTCAATCATGATTCCCTTCTCTTTTACCGAATGGGTGATTTCTATGAATTATTTTTTAATGATGCAATTGAAGCTGCTCAAGCTTTAGGAATCACACTCACAGCACGTGGAAAACATTTAGGACAAGATATTCCTATGTGTGGTGTTCCCGTTCATGCGGCAGATGATTATTTGCAAAAACTCATTGCTTGTGGTTATCGCGTTGCTGTTTGTGAACAAACAGAAGATCCTGCTGAAGCGAAAAAACGTGGCTCAAAATCTGTTGTTCGGCGTGATGTTGTTCGTCTTGTAACACCTGGAACAATAACAGAAGAAAAACTCCTTGATCCAACACGCGCAAATTATTTGATGACACTTTCCCGTATAAAAACCAGTGATGGAGAGGAGTTTGCTCTTTCTTGGATTGATATCTCAACAGGCATATTTCGTGTAACAGAAAGCCGCCAAGAAAAACTTTTGGCAGATATTATGCGTGTGGATCCAAAAGAAATCATTGTTGCTGATTCCTTTTTCCATGATAAATCTCACAAATCGCTTTTTAATGTTCTTGACCGTATTGTTTCACCTCAACCTGCTTGTCTCTTTGATGCACTCACCGCTGAACGCGATATTTGCAATTATTTTAAGCTCTCAACTCTTGAGGGGATTGCCGATTATTCACGCTGTGAACTCTCTGCAATTGTAGCGGCTATTCGTTATATCGAAAAAACACAAATCACACATCGTCCTCCTCTCATGCAACCTGAGCGCCAAAATGAAAGTGCGACTCTTTTTATTGATGCTGCAACCAGACTAAGCCTTGAACTTATTCGTACGACATCAGGTCAACGGGATGGAAGTTTATTAAAAGCTATTGATCGCACTGTAACAGGAGGAGGATCACGCCTTCTTATTGATCGCCTTATTGCTCCCCTCACCACTCCTTCAGCGATTGATACGCGTTTGGATTCTATCGATTTTTTTCTACGTAATCCTTCTCTTGCAGAAGCGATAAAGCTTATTTTAAAGGGGGGACCAGATATGCCTCGCGCCGTTTCACGTTTGGCTCTTGGACGAGGAGGCCCCCGTGATATGGCGACAATCCAGCGCGGTTTTGAAATTATTCGCGAATTGCATCAACTTCTTGATAATGAGCTTCTGCCTCAAGAAATAAGTGGTGTACAACAGGTATTTTCAAACTTACCCACTGCTTTATACTTTCATTTAGAACAAGCATTAGCTGATGATCTCCCACTCCTTAAACGTGATGGAGGATTTATTCGTTCCAATTATCATAAAGAGCTCGATGAAATGCGTGCTTTACGTGATGAATCTCGCCGTATCATTGCTGAACTTCAAGCGCAATATGCCCAAGAAACAGATATTAAGACGCTTAAAATAAAGCATAATAATATTCTAGGTTATTTCATTGAAGTAACCAGCACACAAGCATCTTCCCTTACAAATAATCCACAAGCTAAAGCACGTTTTATTCATCGGCAAACAATGGCAAACGCTATGCGTTTTACGACAACAGAGCTTGCTGACCTTGAAAGCCGCATTGCCCATGCTGCCAACCACGCATTGACACTTGAATTAGAGATCTTTGATATTCTTGTTCAAGAAATTACCGAACAAGTTGATTTTATTCGTAAAGCCTCTGAAGCACTTGCCATTTTAGATGTCTCTGTCGCTCTAGCGCATCTTGCTGAAGAACAAGGATATTGCCGCCCTAAAATTGATCATTCACTGACCTTTCATATTACAGCAGGACGCCATCCTGTCGTCGAGCAAGCACTCCGTAAACAAGCCGCAGAACCTTTTATTGCCAATAATTGTGATCTCTCTGTGAAAGAAAATCAGCAATATGCAGCAATCTGGCTTTTGACAGGGCCTAATATGGGAGGGAAATCAACTTTTTTGCGGCAAAATGCTCTTATTGCTATTATGGCGCAAATGGGGTCCTTCGTTCCAGCAACTTCAGCACATATTGGTGTCGTTGATCGCCTATTTAGTCGCGTTGGGGCTTCCGATGATCTTGCAAGGGGGCGCTCAACCTTTATGATGGAAATGGTTGAAACAGCAACGATTCTCAATCATGCTAGCCACCATTCCCTTGTTATTCTTGATGAAATAGGACGTGGAACATCAACCTTTGATGGACTTTCTATTGCTTGGGCTGCTGTTGAATATCTCCATGAAGTTAACCATTGTCGTGCTATTCTTGCTACCCATTTTCATGAAATGACTGCACTTACCGAAAAACTTGACAGACTGCATAATGTAACCATGAAAGTCAAAAACTGGGATGGTGATGTAGTTTTTCTTCATGAAATCACACCAGGAGCGGCTGACCGTTCCTATGGTGTACAAGTGGCAAAGCTTGCTGGACTTCCCCCAGCCGTTATTACACGAGCAACAGATGTACTCCATCAATTAGAACAAGGCGAAATGGCTGGAAAAGGACATAAACTCATTGATGATTTACCACTCTTTTCTCTTAAAGCAACATCTCCCGTCAATGAAGCAAAAAACAAACATTGTGTACTTCACGAAGCTTTAAAAAATATCCATCCCGATGAACTCTCTCCTAAACAAGCTTTAGAAGCAATTTACCACCTCAAACAGCTTGAAAAGAGTACCCCCCTATAGAAAACAAATGCTATTTTTTATTAAAAAGCTCTCTTAATAGGAGATAACGTAACCTTTTTTGCTATGCCACAGCACAAACAGTTATTTACCGTATTCCCATTGCTTTTCTACATAATCTATTTTGATAAGTGTAATTGCCTATAGGCAAAACCCTATGCATTATATTTCATATTGCCTTAGATTAATATTGGCTCTTATACAAAAATTGCTCAACATCGACTATTTTTACAAGATTGTCTTTTTTTGTAAAGATTGTCATGAAATCTCCTCCACCTTGCAAATACGCCATATTTAATGAATTATGCTTTTTCACGATCAATATTATTGTTATCATAGCAATATTTTTAGTTTAAAACTGTCAGTGTTGGAATACCACCCTTTGCATAATAAATTCATGAATAATGGATCTCGCATTTTCTTCAAATTTTAAATTATAAAGAGCTCTTTTACTGTTTTCATATGAAACATATAATTAGATATATCACAGCTGTACTTTATTTTCATAAACATCCTTCAACTCCTTCCCACACCTTAATGGATAAGAATTTTCATTCGAATCAAGTCTGCAAATAGTCCAGCTTCTAACGGATTTTCCTTGACTTCCTAATCATGTGCTTCTCTTAAACTCAAAGCTTTACAAACAAGTCTAAGAATATTCACCACACACTAAAAACACACTTAATATTTAAGGAAGATGCCGTATATCACAGTCCTAAATGACAGTGTTTTACGGTACAACAAGATAATGCTACCAGTACAATAAATATCTTCCATAAATATGAGAACAGGAAATTGTAATTTCGTATAAGATTGGAATATGATATGAAAAGTAATGATACTGTATCTATCTTACATAGCTGCTAAAATAAGCAATCCGCAGCTGCTTTTAGTTGTATTGATAGCTTTTTAATCATACTCATCCATGACTCGAAATATTCTGATAAGTTCATAAACTCATAAAATAATTAGCTCAGAATATCGTGCAAAAGATGCAAAAAATCAGAGTACTGTCTCTATTCAACTCATCAAATATTACGTACTGCACCTTTTGAAGCAGATGTAGTCATCGCTGCATAAGCTTTGAGAGCCTTTGAAACTTTACGCTGACGCTTCTCAATCGGTTGCCAAGCGCCTTTTCCTTTTGCTTCCATCTTAGCACGGCGCTGCTTCATCTCAACGTCATCCACCAACATATGAATTCTACGATTTGGAATATCAATTTCTATGATATCCCCTTCTTCCACTAACGCAATTTCTCCTCCTTCCGCAGCTTCTGGAGAAATATGTCCTATCGAAAGCCCTGAACTTCCTCCTGAAAAACGTCCATCCGTAACAAGTGCACAAACCTTGCCTAATCCTTTAGATTTGAGATAACTCGTTGGATAAAGCATTTCTTGCATTCCAGGTCCACCACGTGGACCTTCATAACGGATTAAAACAATTTCACCTGTTTTAATCTTATCAGTTAATATAGCTGAAACAGCTGAATCTTGGCTTTCAAAAATTCTTGCCGGACCTTTAAAAGTTAAAATTGATTGATCAACGCCTGCTGTTTTTACAATACAGCCATCTTTTGCAAGATTTCCATAAAGAACTGCCAATCCTCCATCTTGTGAATATGCATGTTCTCTATCGCGAATCACACCTTTTTCACGATCAAGATCAAGGGTCTCATAGCGACAAGATTGGCTAAAAGCTGTCTGTGTTGGAATACCGCCAGGAGCAGCACGATAAAATGCATGAACTGTTGGCTCATTAGTTTGCTTTACATCCCAATGGTAAAGAGCTTCTTTCATCGTTTTTGCATGAACCGTATAAGTTGATGTATCAATGAGTCCCGCCGCATCCAGTTCGCCTAAAAGCCCCATAATACCACCAGCGCGATGAACATCTTCCATATGTACATTCGCAACAGCAGGAGCAACCTTACATAAAACAGGAACACGACGTGAAAGATGATCAATATCCGTCATGGTAAAATCCACCTCACCTTCTTGCGCCGCGGCTAAAAGATGCAGTACTGTATTGGTTGATCCCCCCATGGCAATATCAACGGTCATTGCATTTTCAAAAGCCTTGCGTGAAGCAATAGAGCGCGGCAAAACTGTTTCATCATCTTTTTCATAATAACGTTTAACCAATGCTACAATCTGTTTTCCAGCTTCTTCAAAAAGCATCCGTCGATCTGCATGTGTTGCTAACATTGATCCATTTCCAGGAAGAGAAAGCCCCAATGCTTCCGTTAAGCAATTCATGGAATTGGCCGTAAACATTCCTGAACAAGAACCACATGTAGGACAAGCAGCCCGCTCCATTTCAGCAACTTCTTCTTCTGAATTTTGTTCTGAAGCTGCTGCGACCATGGCATCGACCAAATCAACCGTTAGATCTTGATCCTTCCATTTAATCTTACCTGCTTCCATAGGACCGCCAGAAACAAAGATTGTCGGAATATTCAACCGTAAAGCAGCCATTAACATACCAGGCGTAATTTTGTCACAATTAGAAATACAGACAAGTGCATCCGCACAATGTGCATTAACCATATACTCTACGGAATCAGCAATGATTTCACGTGAGGGCAAAGAATAGAGCATTCCATCGTGCCCCATCGCAATTCCATCATCTACAGCAATGGTATTAAATTCTTTCGCAACACCACCGGCAACAGCTATCTGTTGTGCGACTAATTGCCCAAGATCTTTTAAATGGACATGCCCTGGTACAAATTGTGTAAAAGAATTCGCAATCGCAATAATGGGTTTACCAAAATCAGTATCTTTCATCCCTGTTGCACGCCAAAGTCCGCGGGCTCCTGCCATATTACGCCCGTGGGTCGATATTCTTGAACGGTAAGAAGGCATTATTTTTTTCCCCTTAAATAATTCCATTTTGCTTGTTGTGCTGTAACTTCATTATAAAAACAAGAGCTTTAATATTCAAAAGAGCAAAATACCTCGTACTGAGGCATTTGAAGCACAAAATTAAAAGCTCTGCATAAACTTTTTCATAAAGCCTTTGTTTTTTTCTTACCTGTTAATCAACATCTAATCCCTGTGCAAGTCCACGTTTGAGACAAATATCAAAAATGCTTCAGTGTGGCACGAACTGTTCCAGATTTTTATATACCAGATTTTGTGGGTATATTACATCTATCTGTTTGCGTAATTTCTGGAACAAGAAGACAGTGTAATTTGGAAAGAACATAAAGGCGTAATGGTAAAAACCTATCATCTCCTGACAATTTAGCTTTACACCTTTCAAACGCATTCATAGAAATATCTTTTAAATAATGATGAGGCATTGTCTCATGTTTTTGTTTTTCACACTCTTCAATGGAGTTAGTCCCTTCAGGAAGAACAGAACGCCCCAAACAAATATACTTGTATTACTAATTCACGCATTCATTTTAAAGAAACATTTTTCAGTGCGCTCGGATCCATTTCACAACAGCGTCCATGAATAGTATAACAAACCCTGTGAATCATATAAATTTAAAGGCAGCATCTTCATCACTTATGAAGAAGCAAACAGACACCATCATGCATTTTACCCATCCCCAATATTACAAAGTCATTGACAATTAAGACAATTCACAAAAAGCATTTTTATTCCTTTCTTCAAGTGTTTTTATCCACATGACTCTCCTTGCTTATGACATTACAAACAAGTGATTTTAACTGTTTTAATATAAGAGGATTTAAAATGAGAGAATTTTACGATATTCGGGACTATCTCCCATTGTAAAAGCTTAATTATGAATATAAATCATATCTCATTATAACTATAACTCATATTATACCCTTTATGAGAACAACGGATAGAATTTATAAAGGAGTCCGTTTTTCTCGTAAGGGCATCTAGTGCAAAGTTACAATTTGTAGTTCATGCTCATTGGCTCCAGCAAGAGCGATAGAGCGTTCATCGGATAAAATAATAGGATAACCTGTTTCACCAAAGAGAGCCCATATGGTAATGCCTGGAGTCATTGGTGGAAGATCTGGAAAGTTTTTAGCCAAATCATCAGTACAAACTTTTTTTAAATAGGCAATCTGTCCCGCATCAGAGTAGGCTGTGTTCTGAAACGATAAGTTTTGTTTATGTTCTCCCATTTCACTATTCCTTTACGCCTTAACTTTTATGACTCACCACTACTGACTTTAATTGGAATCTGTTTTATTTCTTTTTTTAATTTTGGTTGATACAGATTAATTGATAAAAGACCATTTTTCAACTCGGCATTTGTAACATGCATCCCTTCCGCGAGAACAAAGGTTCGCTGGAATTGTCGCGCAGCTATACCGCGATATAAATATTGATGATTTTGGTTGTCTGTTTGTTTACCATGAATAACCAATTGATTATCATCGAGCAAAATATTAAGATGATTAATCTTAAATCCAGCAACAGCCAAAGTTATCCGGATATGATTTGCATCATCATTTTTATGCAAACGTTCAATATTATAGGCTGGGTAAGCCTCATCAGCTTTACCGATACGTTGCAATATTTTTTCTACGGTTTCAAACCCTAAAAGAAAGGGATTGGAGAAAGGCGTCACATGTGTCATTCATGAGTATCCTCTTTGAAAAGCGGCGTTACTTGACCAAACTCTATATAAAATGTTCGCTGCATTCCTCTCATATGGCGAGCGTAAATGATAACTTCAAGAGAGAAGATTAAGAGAGTTCAATGACTCAACGTACCATAAAATTATCAAAAGCGCGAAATTTATCTGGTACATTATATAACAAAGATGAAATTGCAGAAATATTTCGCCGTTTTTCTGTGCAACGCCCTACGCCTAAGAGTGATCTTATCTATACAAATATTTTTACGCTTTTGGTTGCCGTTGTACTTTCGGCTCAAGCAACAGATGTAAGCGTTAATAAAGCGACAAAAGAATTATTTCGCCTTGCTGATCAACCAGAAAAAATGGTTGCATTAGGGGAAGAAGAAATAGCAAATCATATCCGTTCAATTGGTCTTTGGCGAGCAAAAGCACGTAATGTTTATGCGCTTTGCAACTGTTTAATTAATCAATATGGCGGTCAAGTACCCGATACGCGTGAAGCACTCATGGCCCTTCCTGGAGTGGGGCGCAAAACGGCTAATGTGGTCTTGAATGTTGCTTTTGGTCAGCCTACATTGGCAGTAGATACACATATTTTTCGTTTAAGCAATCGTCTTGGTTTGGCGCCTGGAAAAACGCCAGAAATTGTTGAGAAAAAATTATTAAAGATTATACCGGTTCATTATATTCGCCATGCGCATCATTGGCTGATTTTACATGGTCGCTATATTTGTCAAGCCCGTAAACCACAATGTACGCAATGCATTATTGCCGATTTATGTAAAGCAGCCAGCAAAACAAATGCTATTCCGGCACCTTTGGTTGAGCTTCAAGGCAATGGAGCGCCCATTTTTTTGTAATACGGTCTTGCTATTTTGTGTATACTAGCTTATGAAACCATTTCTGAAACCGCCCGGCAGGGCATGCCGTGGCTGTTTAAATGCTTGTTCAAGCGTTGGTCCGCTTGAGTGAATAAAATGTTTGATTGAATCAATTAATGTATGGAGTAGCAAAATGCCCAAGATGAAGACCAAATCATCCGCTAAAAAGCGGTTTAAAATCACTGCGTCAGGCAAAATTAAAGTAGCAGCTGCTGGTAAGCGCCATGGCATGATTAAGCGTTCGAATAAATTTATTCGCGATGCACGTGGAACAATGGTTTTGTGTGAAAAAGATGCTAAAAAAGTCATTCAGCATTATTTGCCGAATGGTATTTAAACCTTACGCTTTTGATTTTGAGGAGATTATAATATGGCTCGTGTGAAAAGAGGTGTGACAGCACACGCTAAGCACAAAAAAGTTCTTAAACAGGCTGAAGGTTTTTACGGTCGTCGTAAAAATACCATTCGTGCAGCTAAAGCAGCGGTTGATCGTTCAAAGCAATACGCTTATCGTGATCGCAAAAATAGGAAACGTACTTTCCGTGCTTTGTGGATTCAGAGAATTAATGCAGCTGTTCGTGCAGAAGGTTTGACTTATGGACGTTTTATTGATGGCTTATCAAAAGCCGGTATTGAGGTTGATCGTAAGGTTCTTTCAGATATAGCAATCCATGAGGCAGAAGCATTTTCTGCTTTAGTTGCTTCGGCAAAAAAAGCTTTAGAATATTTAAAAGATACGACACCTAATGCTTTCGAAGGCGCTGTCAAATAAGCCAGTCGTGTTCTCTTAAAGCATTCATTTATTCGAGGTCCCGTGCTGGCTATTGCGAGTACGGGTTTTTCTTTATTAAAAAATAGGCAAAAATATGAATGATATTGAGCGTCTGGAACAAGAAATTTGTTTAGCCTTAGAGGCAGCAGGTGATGAACAAGCACTTGAAGAAGTGCGTATTGCAGCATTGGGTAAAAAAGGTAGTATCTCTGAAAAATTAAAAGAATTAGGAAAAATGGATGCTGGCGAACGCCATAAAGTTGGACCAGTTCTTAATGGATTAAAAAATCGTATTTTAGAATTATGGGCGCAAAAGCGTGATCTTCTGAAAAGACAAGCAATGGATGCTCGTCTTTCTCGTGAAACGGTCGATGTTACCTTGCCTGTTCGTTCTTCTCCTATAGAACGGGGGCGTATTCATCCTATTTCACAGGTGATTGAGGAAATCATTGCCATTTATACAACGTTGGGTTTTTCTCTTGCAGAAGGACCAGATATTGAAACAGACTATTATAATTTTACGGCATTGAATTTTCCTGAAGGGCATCCAGCGCGTGAAATGCATGATACCTTCTTTTTTAATGTTGATAATACAGGGAAGCGAAAATTATTGCGGACTCATACATCACCCGTGCAAATTCGCACACTGGAAAAACAACAAGCACCGATACGGATCATTATTCCTGGAAAAACTTACCGTATGGATTCGGATGCAACACATTCACCCATGTTCCATCAGGTCGAGGGTCTTGTCATTGATAAAACCTCCACCATTGCTCATATGATGTGGCTACATGAAACTTTTTGTAAAGAATTTTTTGAAGTTCCCTCTGTAAAAATGCGTTTTCGTCCCTCCTTTTTCCCTTTTACCGAACCATCTATGGAGGTAGATATTCAATGTGATCGTTCTGGTTCAGAAGTAAAGTTCGGAGAAGGACAGGATTGGTTGGAAATTTTAGGATGCGGAATGGTGCATCCCCAGGTGTTGAAAAATGTTGGTTTAGATCCAGATGAATATCAAGGTTTTGCATGGGGTATGGGCATTGATCGTATTGCCATGTTGAAATACGGTATGCCTGATTTGCGAGCTTTTTTTGATGCTGACCTGCGTTGGTTAGACCATTATGGCTTTCGTTGCTTTGATATGCCTGCTTTTTTTCCTAATAAAAATGTGTGATCTTAGTCATCGCTTTCATGTGAGGTTTTAAAATGAAGTTTACATTGTCGTGGTTAAAAGATCACTTAGAAACAAATGCATCTTTGAATGAAATTTGTGAAAAATTAACCGCTATCGGTCTTGAGGTTGATCACGTTGATGATCGGTCTTTTTTAAAAGGTTTTGTGATTGCAAAAGTTTTAACAGCAATAAAGCATCCTGATGCAGATAAACTTCAAATTTTATCAGTGGATACAGGAACTGCTACACCTGTTCAAGTTGTCTGTGGAGCACCAAATGCACGAGCAGGTCTTGTTGGTGTTCTAGCACTACCAGGCACTTATATTCCAGGACTTGATGTAACATTATCTGTAGGAAAAATCCGAGGTGTTGAAAGTTTTGGGATGATGTGTTCACAAGCAGAGCTTGAATTATCAAATGAACATGATGGGATTATTGAACTTCCAGAAGATAGTCCTATTGGAGGTTCATTTGCAGCTTATGCTGGTTTAGATGATCCGGTCATTGATATTGGTTTGACCCCTAATCGTTCCGATTGCACAGGTGTTCGTGGTATTGCACGTGATCTTGCCGCTACAGGAATCGGACAATTAAAAGAATTGTCTTTACCAAAATTTGATACTGCTTTTGAAATGCCTCTCGATGTTTCATTAGATTTTTCGCAAGATTCATCATTATGTTTAGGTTTTGCTTGGCGTGAAGTGCGCAATGTTCAAAATGGTGCATCACCACAGTGGATGCAACAACGTTTGAATGCAATTGGTTTGAGACCGATTAATGCGCTTGTTGACATGACCAATTACATCAGTTTTGACCTTGGTCGTCCACTCCATGTTTTTGATGCAGATAAAATTAAAGGTAATTTGTGTGTACGTTGCGCGCATGAGGGAGAGCAGCTTCAAGCACTGAACGGAAAAATCTATCATCTGGGCGTTCAGAATTGTGTCATTGCAGATGACGAGGGGGTTGTTTCGATTGCCGGTATCATGGGCGGTGAAAGAACAAGTTGTGATGAAAAAACACATCGCGTTATTATTGAATCGGCGCTTTGGGATGCTCAAAGCATTGCACAAACAGGGCGAACATTAGGTCTTATCAGTGATGCACGTTATCGATTTGAACGAGGTGTTGATCCGGCTTTTATAGAAACAGGACTTGAGATTGCAACAGAATTGGTCTTACGTCTTTGTGGTGGTGAAGTATCTAAAAAGAGGATCGTTGGCTATCAGCAACAAGAAATCAAACAGATCGCTTTTCCTTTTGCTGAAATTAAACGTTTAACAAATTTGGAAATAGAGCCTGAAAAAGTCATCTCTATTTTAACAAAACTTGGATTTTTCGTTGAAGGAAAAGGAGATGTCGTTACGGTAAAAGTACCATCATGGCGCCCTGATATTATGGGTAAAGCCGATTTGGTGGAAGAGGTTATGAGAATTTATGGGTTAGATAAAATTAAACCTATTCCTTTGGAAAACTTTGCAGAAAGAAAAGATCAAATTTTAACATGCGCACAAATTCGTTCACGTGCTACACGTTTGGCTCTAGTGCAACGTGGTATGAAAGAAGCGGTAACATGGTCTTTTATTTCTGAAAATCAAGCTCTTGCTTTTGGAGGAGGTCAAGAAGAGCTTAAATTAGTTAATCCTATTGCTGCTGATATGTCAGTAATGCGTCCTTCGCTTTTACCTGGTTTGATTATGGCAGCACAGAGAAATGCTGATCGTGGTTTTTCTGATCTTGCTTTGTTTGAAGTTTCTAACATTTATGAAGGCGATACCCCTGATAAACAACAGCGTGTTGTTAGCGGAATTCGTCGCGGAACAGAGCAATTTAAAGGGGCTGGGCGTTTTTGGAATGGAAATGCAACCGCAGTTGATGTTTTTGATGCTAAAGCAGATGCTTTAACTGTCTTAGAAGCATGTGATATGGATATTGGGAAAGTGCAGATTGAAGTTGGAGCACCGGATTGGTATCATCCTGGTCGTTCAGGTGTCATAAAACTTGGATCAAAGATTATTCTTGGTTTTTTTGGTGTTCTTCATCCTGCTACATTAGAAACGTTAGATGTCAGTGGCCCTTTATGCGGCTTTGAAATTTTTCTAGATCGAATTCCAGAACCAAAGAAAAAAACGACCAAAAGCCGTCCTCCTTTGAAACTCTCACCTTTTCAAATGGTACGACGTGATTTTGCCTTTATAGCGGATAAAACTGTTGCCTCTTCTCTTATTATTCGGGCGGCAAGTGGAGCCGATAAAAAACTTATTCATTCAGTGCAGGTTTTTGATATTTTTGAAGATTTAAGCTTTGGTGAAGATAAAAAATCTGTTGCAATTGAAGTAACTATTCAGCCCATAGAACGGACTCTAACAGATGAAGATTTAGAAAAGCTTGCCTCAAAGATCGTGGATAATGTTACCAAAATGACAGGTGCATATTTACGCTACTGAGTATTCTCATTTTTTATGAGATATTTTACATGAAGTAGGAGCATTTTTGCGTGCTCCCTTTTTGTTTGGCATTCAAGAGCTATAGAGCTTTTTGAAGACTCCTCCTTACCAAAGCAAGCTGCTTAAATCATCAATTTTTTCAATATGAAAAAATTGTTTTTAAACATCTTGAAAAGTTATTTTTTCTCTTAATCCTTCATTGCAAATGTAAAAGATAACTGCTATTGCTAAATGATAATGCAAATTATTTGCAATAAAAAGAAGGCATATAAAGGAAAGAGAGAATCAATGAACGTAAGAACGTTTTTCACCATAGTTTTTGGAAGTGTTATTTTTTTTACACCCAATTTTGCTTTGTGTGCTGGTAAATTTAAAGCTGTTACGACATTCACTATCATTGCTGATATGGCACGCAATGTAGCAGGTGATGCCGCTGATGTTGAATCCATTACAAAACCAGGTGCGGAAATTCATGAATACCAACCCACCCCACGCGATCTTATGCGTGCTCAGGGAGCTAACCTTGTATTGTGGAATGGTTTAGAGTTAGAGCTTTGGTTTGAAAAATTTTTTCAAAATATCAAGGATGTTCCAAGTGTTGTTGTTTCAAAAGGTATTGTCCCCATTAAAATTGGTGAGGGCCCCTTTAGTGGTAAACCCAATCCTCATGCGTGGATGTCACCGACCTCTGCTTTGATTTACGTTGATAATATTCGCGATGCTTTTGTAAAATATGATCCTGAACATGCTGAAATTTATAAACAAAATGCTGAAGTTTATAAACAGAAAATTCGTGCAACGATTGATCCAATTAGGGCTGAATTAGAAGCCGTACCGCAAGATAAGCGTTGGCTTGTGACCAGTGAGGGGGCTTTTAGCTATTTGGCACGTGATTTTGATCTAAAAGAACTTTATTTATGGCCCATCAATGCTGACCAACAAGGAACACCACAGCAAGTCAAGCATGTTATTGATATGGTTCGCAAATACAATATTCATGCAGTTTTTTCTGAAAGCACTATTTCCCCTGCGCCTGCTAAGCAGGTTGCCAGAGAAACAGGGGCTAAATACGGCGGTGTTCTTTATGTTGATTCTTTAAGTGAGAAAAATGGTGAGGTCCCCACTTATATTGATTTATTACGTGTCACGAGTGGGCGTATTAGCAATGCTTTAGTAGAGGGAGTAAAAAGCCAATGACGGAATGTGGAATATTTGCCCAAGGGGTAACGGTAACTTATCGTAATGGACATACAGCTTTACGCGAAGTGAATTTTGAAAGTCCAAAGGGTTCTATTACGGCATTGGTTGGTGTTAATGGATCCGGTAAGTCAACGTTATTTAAAGCGATTATGGGGTTTGTACGCCCCTCAAAGGGAAAAATTCGCATGTTTGATTTGCCCGTTGATGTGGCTTTGAAAAAAAATCTTATTGCTTATGTTCCTCAAAGTGAAGATGTTGATTGGAATTTTCCTGTCTTGGTTGAAGATGTTGTATTGATGGGGCGGTACGGTCATATGAATTTCTTTCGCTATGCCCGTACACAAGATTATGAAGCCGTTCGTATTGCCTTAGAACGCGTTGATATGCTGGCTTTTGCCAAGCGCCAAATTGGAGAACTTTCTGGTGGACAGAAAAAGCGTGTTTTCCTAGCGCGCGCTCTTGCGCAGAAAGCAAAAGCTATTTTATTAGATGAGCCATTTACAGGGGTTGACGTTACAACAGAAGATAAAATCATTGCTTTGTTACAAGATCTTCGTAAAGAAGGAGCAGTGATTTTGGTTTCAACTCACAATTTGGGTTCTGTTCGCGAATTTTGTGATCATACAGTTTTAATAAAAGGAACTGTTTTAGCTTCTGGATTAACAGAAAAAATCTTTACAAAGGAAAATCTGGAGAAAACTTTTGGAGGGTCTTTGCACCACCATATTTTTGATCTTCAAAGCACAAAAAAAAATGATGTTTTCATGGGAAGAAAGCAGTCTGCAGTTTGTGAAGATATTGAAAGAGTGGAGCACGTTGCATGACTTCTTGGTTGCTTGAGCCACTGAGCTATCAATATATGGTGAATGCAATGTGGGTTTCTGGGTTAGTTGGGTGTGTTTGTGCCTTTCTTTCGGCTTTTTTGATGTTAAAAGGTTGGTCATTGATTGGTGATGCACTTTCCCATTCGATTGTTCCTGGTGTAGCAGGAGCTTACCTTTTAGGGTTACCTTTTTCACTCGGCGCTTTTTTTTCTGGTGGTCTTGCAGCAGCAGCAATGCTCTTTTTTAACCACCGGACAAAGCTTAAAGAAGATACCATTATTGGGCTCATTTTTTCTTCCTTTTTTGCCTTTGGGTTGTTTCTCAAATCATTAAAACCAATGGCTGTTAATATTGATACGATTGTTTTGGGAAATATTTTAGCAGTTAGTTCAACAGATATTCTACAATTGGCTTTTATCGGCTTTGTTTCATTGCTTATATTGCTTTTGAAATGGAAAGATCTTCTTGTTTCGTTATTTGATGAAACGCATGCGCATGCCATTGGATTAAACGTAAAATTTTTAAAGATTCTCTTTTTCACATTGCTTGCCGCTTGTACCGTTGCTGCGATGCAAACCGTTGGAGCGTTCTTAGTCATTTGTCTTGTCGTAACGCCTGGAGCAACAGCCTATCTTTTAAGTGATCGTTTCGTAAATGTCTTGATTATTGCAGTTGTAATTGGAACATTCACAAGTGTCTTGGGTGTTTATGTAAGTTACTTTTTGAATGCACAAACAGGGGGGGTTGTAGTGCTTTTTCAAGCATCTTTATTTGTTTTGGCTTTTATTTTTGCTCCTAAACATGGGTTTATTGCTGCGCGCTTACGCATAAATGCGGCAAAAAAGGGTGTAATATTATCATGATTGATCAATTACTGCTTCCGTTTCAGTTTTCTTTTATGCTTAAGGGTATGCTTATTGTCATGATTCTTTCTATTCCCATGGCGATGCTTTCCTGTTTTCTTATTTTGAAAGGATGGGCGCTGTTAGGCGATGCTATTTCTCATGCAGTTTTTCCTGGTGTTGTTGTTGGTTATATGACAACACCATGGGTAATCGCATTTTTAACTTCTTTGCCATTTGCTTGGTTTCAGCATATGCGTCCAGAGAATATTACAATGACTTTGATTACTTGCGGTGCTTTTGTTGCGGGAATGGTGTGTGCATTATTAACAGGTTTTTTAGGGAGCAATAGCCGTATCAAACAGGATACAGTGATGGGTGTGGTCTTTTCTTCAATGTTTGGTTTGGGGCTTGTTTTAGCCACGTCTATTTATAGTAACTTAGATTTGAATCATATTCTATTTGGTAATCTCTTGGGTGTTAACTGGCTTGATATAACGCAGACCGCGATTATTTCTGCTATTGTCACTTTTATTTTAGCAGCAAAATGGCGCGACTTTATGCTGTATATTTTTGACACAGTTCAAGGACGTGCAATGGGGTTACCAATATCTCTACTCCACTATACTCTTCTAACGATGATTTCTCTTACAATTGTTGCAGCTTTGAAAGCTGTAGGTATCGTGCTCGTTATTTCTTTACTGATAGCACCAGGAGCAATTGCCTATCTTGTCACAAAGCGGTTTTCTTTTATGTTAATGATCGCGATACTTGTTGCAGCTTTTTCTGGTTTTTTAGGGATTTATCTCAGCTTATTTATCGGCTCTGATTCTGCTTCCACAATTGTGTTGATCTTGACGTTGATTTTTATGGCTATTTTCATGATGATTTTTTTTCGTCGAAGCACAGTTCAAGAGACTTGAAAGTGTTAAATTTCATGCATATCAGCCATGCATTTTTATATATTGTTTCTCACTTTTATTTTAATTAGAGTCTGGGGTGCTAGGTTATTTTTCCTCCTAATATCTAGCAGGTGAATGCAGTAAATTTTCTCCCCCCCCCAAGACTGCATTCTTAATTAAGAGGCTGCATTGATTTTTTCTGCAGCCTTTTTATTTTTTTGTTTTTCTAAAATCTCTCCTCTTTTCTTGAAATCATTTAAAATGATTATAATATTGTGTAAGCTATTCGGTATTTTCAAGGAACTTATAACAGAAAAGACGCTTACGCATGAAGGAGTAGAGCGTAATTGTGCACTCAGACATATAAACAGAAAAAAACAGATACAATGTTTTTGTATAGGGTTTTGCGTAGAGGAAAATAGTACGAGAGAATGAAAAAAGATTTCAAGATATCGCACCCTTTGCGTATCTGCTATTATATAGCAGGGTGGGCAATGGTTATATTAGGTATTATCGGTATCGTATTACCTATTATGCCAACTGTGCCTTTTTTATTGGTTGCCTCATGGTGTTTTACGCGTTCTTCTCCACGTTTTCATCAATGGTTGAATAATCATCGTATTTTTGGTCCCCCTATTAAACGATGGGAAGAGAAAAAAGCTATCTCTCCATTTGTTAAAATTTTTGCAGTGATGAGTATGACGGGGGGATTTTTATCCTTTTTTGTGATGATACATCCTCCTTTATGGATTTCTTTACTCGTTACAGTTATATTATTGTTGATTGCTATTTACATTGTAACGCGTCCATCTTCATAGGGATAGAAAAGGCGTTATGAGATACTCTTTTAAACTTTAACTTATTTATAAGAACTATTGAGAGAAGGAATTTTCTTTCAAGTTTTAAATATAACCTCTCCATATCCAAGATGCATATGAAACAAAATGTTCGTGCGCTTTCATTTAACATGCAAAATCATAGTAGCCATGCCATAAACAAAATTATTTATGACAAAGATATAAGGCATATAAACCTCCTTGGCATGTTAAATATTTTAATGCGTAGTGAATATTTTGAAATCCTATCTGTCGAGTCTTACGTCAGTAAATCGCATGTGTGGAAAGTCAAGCGGAATCGGTTAGACAAGCAGTCAAACTTTTTACAAACCAGCAAGGGCTAAAAACCCTCATCCTTAGAGAGATCAACTTTATAGAAAATATGATGAGTCAATATATCCGTTTTAAAAAGCTGGAAACTATATCTTTATAGGTCTAGAAACTCGGTTTTTATTACCGAAAAAATTAAGATAACGTTGTACTTCTTTTGAATCACCGATCGTTTTTTCAGGATTATCTGAAAGTTTCACGGCTGGTCGACCATTGGCATAGGTCACCTTACAAACAAGGGAAAGAGCGTCAAGAGTTTCGATTTCCTGAGGTGCACAGCCTGTAAAGTCATTGGTAAGATCCGTGCCCCATCCAAAACTCATGCGTACTCTATCATGGAAATGATGATAGGTTTTTTCAATTGTATTGACATCAAGAGCATCAGAAAAAATTAAAAGTTTTTTGCATGGATCTTTTCCTTTTTCTTTCCACCATTGAATAATACGTTCGCCACCTTCAATAGGGGGAGCACTATCGGGTCTAAAACCCGTCCAATCAGCGACCCAATCTGGTGCATTGCGTAAAAATGCTTCTGTACCAAAGGTATCAGGTAAAACAATGAGAAGATTTCCACCATAATAACGGTTCCAATCTTGCAAGACTTGATACGGAGCTCTGCGTAATTCATCATCGTTGTTGCTGAGAGCCGCAATAACCATAGGCAATTCGTGTGCATTGGTTCCAAGAGCTTCTAAATCCGTATCCATGGCAAGAAGAACATTAGAAGTTCCAGTAAAAGAATTGCCAATACCTTCTTTTAATGCTTCCACACACCAGCGCTGCCATAAAAAAGAATGGCGGCGCCTTGTCCCAAAGTCAGATATTTTAATATCAGGCAATTTTTTGAGACGTTCAACTTTACTCCACATTTTTGCTTTAGCACGCGCATAAAGTACATCAAGAGCAAAACGATCTAGTTTTCTGAGAGCAGCACGTGAACGTAATTCACTTATAATAGCAAGAGCTGGAATTTCCCACATAGAACTATGAGCCCACGAACCATAAAAATGAAGAATATACTGGCCATCTTTACGGGTGAGTTCGTATTCTGGGAGTTGAAAATTCTCAAGCCACTGAAGAAAATCCGGCTCAAAAATTTGTTTGCGTCCATAAAATGTATTACCAGCAAGCCAAATCATTTCTTTTTTTGTAAAGCGCAAACTAAGAGCATGATCAAGTTGAGAACGTAATTCACTCTCATCAATATCATCGGCAAGACGTATTGTTTTAGAGCGATTTATGAGGGAAAAAGTAACATTAACATTAGGATATAACCCCCAAATCATCTGCACCATTAGAAGTTTATAAAAATCCGTATCGAGAAGTGAACGAATAATGGGATCAAGTTTCCAAGTGTGATTGTAAACACGTCTAGCAATATCCGGATGATTCATAACCTTTTTCTTTCAGTTTCATAAAATCTAAAATATTATGCACCAACACGGCTAATATAGGCGGTGCAATATAACAACTCCACAGTTTTGGGAAAGAATAAAAAAGTTTGCTCTCTTTTTTCGTCTTTCATCTTTAAGATTTGACAATACGTATAATTTCATGCTGACCTGTTTTTTGTAACTTTATCCCTGTATGAACTTCGGTATATTCTTTGCTATTAACATAGAGCATATTTTTAGGTCCCCATTTTACTTTAATGCTATAAACGGCATCATAAAACTTCATTGTTGCTTCATATTTTGGCCAAATAGAGGGTAAATGTGGCTGCAAAAATAATAGGTCTCCCTGACGCTGTATTCCAAGAATAGCTTGTGTTGCGGCGCGATAAAACCAACCGGCTGAACCTGTATACCAAGTCCAACCGCCTTGACCACATCGTGGTTCAACAGCATAAATATCTGCAGCCATCACATAAGGTTCAACACGATAAATTTCAGGATCTTGTCCATGGGTAATTGGGTTTATCATAGAAAATAAAGCATAAGCTTTATCGTTTTGTTCCATTGCAGCCAACGCAAAAATACTCCAAATGGCACCATGCGTGTATTGACCACCATTTTCTCGAATGCCTGGAGGATAACCTTTTATATAACCAGGCTCGAGCGTACTTTTATCAAAAGGCGGCCAAAAAAGGCGAATGAGTCCGCTTTTTTTATCATAGAGCTGTTCCAGCATTGATGTCATTGCTTGTTTTTGACGTTCAGGCGATGACATTTGAGAAATGACAGCCCAAGATTGAGCAATGGTATCAATTTGGCATTCATCATTGATTTTAGAGCCAAGAGGTGTTCCATCATCAAAATAACCACGTCGATACCAAGCACCATCCCAACCGTTTTCCTCTAGGGATTTTGTTAAATGTTCAAGGTGTGTACTCCATATTTGCATATGGCTGTTATCACCACGTTTTTTGGCTAAAGGGATAAATGCTTGTAATGTGTACCCAAGAAACCATCCTAACCAAATGCTTTCACCTTTTCCTTCCACACCGACCAAATTCATGCCATCATTCCAATCCCCACCTAAAATAAGAGGGAGACCATGTGGTCCGCAGCGTTTAATGGCAAGGTCTAAAGCTAAAGCACAATGTTCATAAACTGTTGCAACCTTTGAGGATTGGATAGGTTGAAAATAAGCATCCTGTTGCCCACTTTTGAGAACATCACCTTCAATAAAAGGAATGAGCGTATCAAGAAAGGCATTATCGCCAGTGGTATTGACATAAAGAGCTGTTGCATATGCAAGCCAAACGATATCATCAGAAATGTATGTGCGAACACCAGCATTTGTGTCAGGCAACCACCAATGTTGCACATCCCCTTCAAGAAACTGGTGCGCTGCAGCATTTAACAATTGCTCATGTGCTAACTGTGGTTTCAACAATAACAAAGACAAGCTATCTTGTAACTGGTCACGAAAGCCAAATGCACCACTCGCTTGATAAAAGCCCGCACGTGCCATGATGCGGCATGCATAGATTTGATAGGGAAGCCAATGATTGACCATAAGATTAAAAGAAGAGTCAGGTGTTTTGACTTGAAAAGGAGAAACAAAATCACTCCATTGTTGTTTTTGTTTTGTGAGCAGAATTTCAAAATCACTTGCACGTGCTTGATTGAGTAATTTTTCAGCTTCTTGCCTATTTGCAGCACTGCCAAGATAGAAGATGATTTCTTTTGTTTGCCCTGGTTGAAGATCAATATCATAGGCAAATGCTGAACAAGGATCACATCCTGCTTCAATGGTATTTGAAAGAGCACCGGCTTTACGGATTGCATTTGGACGTGTTACGGTTCCCGTTGCACCAATAAATTCAGCGCGATTGGTCGTCGTGCTGGTTGGCATTTCGGATGCTGATAAAAATGTAACTTGTTGAGATTTCTCGATGTGATAGGGATTTTGAATAAAATATGCACCCCATCTGGCCTCATAAGAGGAAACAATAAAGGGGGCATATTTTGTACGGACATTTCCTAAAACCCATTCAACATAATTATAAAGGCGTAAACTGCGTGGTTTTTTCCCTTCATTCGTAAGAATAAGACGTGAAAAGCGAATAGGCTTTTCGGGATCAAGTGTATGGGTCAGCTCCAATGCGATTTCTGAATGTGTCGATTTAAAAGTTGAGAATCCAAACCCATGACAAGCCTCATAGACAATATTTTCATCACATTCAACAGTAGAAACAGGTGAAAAACGTTTTAAAGACTGGCGATCAACCAGATAAAGAGCTTCTCCTGGTCGGTTAGACGTTGGATCATTCGCCCAAGGAGTTAGTTGATAATCGCGGCTATTGTTAGCCCAAGTAAAAATTGCACCTTCAGCAGAGACATGAAAACCAAATCTGTGATTAGCAATAACATTAATCCACGGATGCGGTGTGGTGGTACGTCCACGAAGACGTATTACATAATGATTATGCTGATTAAAACCACCATAACTATTCCAATATCTGAGATCTTCTCCATTTGGGAGAAAAGAGGAGGGTTTTTGTTGGCTAATAAGACCAATAGAAGAAAAAAGATTCTGTTCAGTTTGTGTTGTAAATTGCTTTCCTTCGTTATATCTCGGCAAGTCTAATTGATTATAAGATTCTTGATAATTTTTACGAATTGTGAGATTAAAATCATTCTTATCAAGTCGTTTAAGTTGTTCAGATAAAGAACCATTTTGGGCATCAAGAACGATACGCGCTGATGCAAGAAGCGTTTTAAAACTCTGTTCACTCATTTGATCGCGTCGAAGCATGAAAATATGTTGGCGTTCATCTGCTTTTTGCGTGTGGTGATAATAAGATTCACAGACCCACTCAAGAGCGCGTTGTGTACTTTGTATATAGGAAAATGTTTGTTCATTAAGAATGACTAAATCAACAATGAGTCCACGCATATACCAATATTCGTGTGCTTTAAGGAGTTCGCGCAGTACAGCTATATTTCCCTCGTTATTTAACCTAAGAAGACAGAGTGGATTGTCTCCTGAGATAGACATGGGCCAAAGATCAGACTGTTTTCCTAGCGTTTTTGCTAATATTTCAGAAGGAAGACGCCACGTTCGTTCTGGATAGATAAGCGGTGTTGCATATTTTTGATAGATAATAGCTTCTTTAAGCTGGGTTCCACTCTGATACAGTGCGACTTGTGAGCGCGTCCATGCCATTGAAAGTTCTTTTTGAAACATATCAGGTTGTCGATAATGTTTAATATGATTATTTAACGCTTCTTTTGTATGTGCAGCAAAAGTCCAAAAAATAAGTTCTGCTTTGCCATGGGCTGGAATTTTTATACGGCATCGCAATGACATAACAGGGTCAAGAACACAACCTTGACTGTTATTGAAACGAGCATTTTGGTCAAATGCAGC
This sequence comes from Bartonella sp. TT29SHDZB, assembly GCF_042193395.1. Classification (NCBI taxonomy): domain Bacteria; kingdom Pseudomonadati; phylum Pseudomonadota; class Alphaproteobacteria; order Hyphomicrobiales; family Bartonellaceae; genus Bartonella; species Bartonella sp. TT29SHDZB. The sequence continues at coordinate 226,996 of NZ_JBHILQ010000001.1, read as the reverse complement.
AGGACGATGAATAGATCGCCCCCGCCCAATAAACAGAGAGCGATCTGTTTCAGCTTCTGTCTCTTGGAGAATATCTGTTGTACTAGAAACAAAATGGGCAACATAGATTTCAGGATCACTAGGCGAGCGTTTGCGCCTTTTGACAAAAATTGTTTTACCTTCTTCAGTAATTTCTGTCTCTATAAACATACGGGAAAAAACAGGATGAACTTGGTCTGTATCCATTGTGGCAAGTGCTAATTCACCATAAGAAGTCACTTCAATGAGTCGGTCTTTATTTGTCGTATTCATCAGTTGAATACGTCTACCTTCGCCACATCCTTCAGATGTAATAAGACATTCAAGTGTTGATTTAATACCATCAACCATTTTTGTATATTCAGCCTTTTCATCTGTAAAAATGCTGACAGCGTCTTCTTCAATAACACGTGTTGGCTCACCAGTAACAGACCACCACCGTCCACTATGCGTATCACGTAAGAAGAATAAAGTACCTTGTTGATCTTCTGTTGCATCAGGAATAAAGCGCGTAATCGCATAATCGTGCCAACGGCTGTAACCAGAACCATTCGCTGTTAACATGGTAGAATAAAAGCCATTAGACAAAAGTAAAGTTGCTCGTGGTTTGAGTAACGGGTTTGTAATAATGCGCAAAGGGGCTGCGTCAAATTCTTGAGACTTATTGCGCATACGATTAACAGCTTTGGTATGAATAATAGGAATGAGATGAGGCGCTCTTTCCTGTAAGAGCAATTGTGTTGCTTCAATAACGGGATCACGGTGAAAACGATCACGCATTCGCCCTTGAAAAATAACATTGTTAAGAGCAAGGATAGACATGCCATGATGGTGCGCATAATAATTGCGTACAATGGCGTATTTTTCCCCTGTTTTCACACGTGTTGGAGTAAAATCAACAGAGTCATAATAACCATATGTTCCTAAAGCTCCAAGATCACGGAGTCGTTTTAAATTAGCGACAGCGCAAGCAGGAGCATATTGTGCCGCTAGAAGGCTGGCATAGGGAGCAATGACAGCATTGCGTGAAAGACCACGTTGGAGTCCGAGGTTTGGAACACCAAAATGAGCGTATTGGTAATTCATTAAATGATCGCGAGCATTAAATGCGGCTTCTGAAATACCCCATGGCAATTCCCGTTTATGGGCATATTGTATTTGACAACGAATAATCAATCGATTTGTTTGATCTAGGAGAGACCCTAAAGGTTCATGCATTACGAGAGATGGCATAAGATATTCGAACATTGATCCAGACCATGATAGGAGCGCACCTTTTCCACCTATGGGGATGAGAAGTCGACCAAGACGAAACCAATGTTTAAGTTTTATATCTCCTTTTGCGATGGCAAAAAAGCTTGCAAGACGTGCTTCTGAAGCAAGTAGGTCATAACAATTTTCATCGAGTTTGTTTTCTTGCACACGATATCCAATGGATAAAAGGTGCCGTTTAGGCTGTTCTAAAAAGTCAAATTTCATATCAAAGGCTATTTGCCGTGCCGCTATAGCCAACCTGTTTAGTTTTTTACATAATTTTTCAGTATCACAATGAGCAGTCGCATCATGATGATGAGCGTTACAGGTGTCGATAAGGCATTTAGCCCAAGAAAGCGCACGAGCAGATTCTATCGTTTGAATTTTGTGGTCAAGTTCACCGACTAAGTGCACAATATCATGGGCTGCAAGTGAAAGATCCATGATGTGAGAAGGAATCGTATTTTCTTGTTCTATAAAAGTGAAGATAGAATCATGAAAACGAGTGATGTTTTCTTCGATTTTTTGGCGTAAAGAGCGTAAACTGGGTTGATGATCTGGAATTTCTCTGACCGTTTCTTCAAGAATAGCAAGAACATCCGATAAGCCTTCTCGATCACTTTGAAAAAAAACATGAGGTTTTTCAGCCCATTCATTTAAGGCAGAAGAGAGTGTTACCAAATGACCGGCAAGATTTCCTGAATCAACGGTTGATACATAAGTAGGCAAAAGAGGCCTGAGTGTATCCGTTTCATACCAATTATAGAGATGACCGCGGAACTTTTCCATTTTTGCAAGAGAGCGTAATGTACATTCAATACGGGTAATGGTCTCTTCAAAACCAATCCAACCAAAATCACGTGCAGCAATTATAGAAAGGAGATAAACCCCAATATTCGTAGGCGATGTACGTTGAGCAACAAGAGGTTCAGGATCTTCTTGAAAATTATCGGGAGGCAAATAGTTGTTTTGTTCGTTGACAAAGGTTGCATAATAAAGCCATGTCCGCCGTGCAATAGAACGGAGTTTTTTTTCATCTTTTGAAGAAAGATAAAGGCTATCTTGAAAAGTTGAAGGTTGACTCACAATCCAAGCAATGAAGGGTGAAAAAAACCATGCTATCCCAAAAGGTAAAGCAACCAAGCTTGCAAAACTATCAGAAAAAAGAGGGAGTGCTATAGTAAGAATACCAATAAGTGATGCTGGTGCCATTGTAAAAACATAGAAACGCAAACTATTGGGCATTGATTTTGTTGCAGCAGAAGTTTTCCATTCAAGAAGATGCTGTTTTGAAATCGTCATACGATAGAGTGTACGAATAATCGCATCGGTCATAAAATACGCCGAATGAGCAAGAAACGTCGTTTTAAGAAATATATCAGCGCTTGTAAGAGCAATTTTGTTCCAAATTAATTGAAAATGTCCACGCAAAGCATGATCTATATTGGATGAGACAAGCGTTTTTAATACACATAGAATGGGTGAAATGAAAGCGCTAAACAACAAGAATAATTGCCAGACGATTGCACTCTTTAATGGCAAAAGAGTCCATCCTACAAATGCTGCGATTAACCACATAAGTGGCGTAAGAGAACGACGTAAATTATCCTGCATTTTCCAACGCGTCACGGAACTTATTTGACGGTGGGAAAAAAGATAAGGCAAGAGCTGCCAATCACCGCGGATCCAACGATGATAACGCATAACATCAATATTATAAGTGGTTGGATAGTCTTCAATGACTTCTATGCTACTTACTAGAGCAGTACGAGCATATCCCCCTTCTAAGAGATCATGACTAAGAATAGTATTTTCTTTAATTTTGCCATCAAGTGCTTGTTCAAATGCATCAATATTATAAAGACCTTTACCAATAAAGGTACCTTCTCCTAAAAGATCTTGATAAGTATCAGAAACAGCAAAAACATAAGGATCAATGCCACGGTTGGTAGAAAAAACCCGTTGGAGAATTGATGTTTTTTTTCCTGTTGTAAGCGAAGGAATAATGCGCGGTTGCAAAATGCTATAGCCTTTTACAACCTTTCCACTTTGCGGATCAAAAACGGGATGATTGAGTGGATAGTTAAGCTTTCCAACAAGTTTTGTGACGCTCTCTGGAGTAAGACGTGTATCACAATCCAGCGTCATAACAAAACGGCAATCCATAGGAAGATGTGGATTGGGAGGATAAAAGCTTGTATTTTTATCGCCTCTTAAAAGCCGATTGAGTTCATGAAGTTTTCCCCGCTTTCGTTCCCATCCCATCCAACATTTTTCGCTTGTATTATAAAGGCGTCGGCGATGTAAAAGGAAAAAAAGAGGAAGTTCATCACGATGATAACGATTATTGAGTTTATCAATATTCTTTTGCGCATAGTGTAATAAATCAAGATCATCTTGTGTTTCTTTTAATGGAGCATCCACCCAATCTGTAATGAGTGCAAAATGAATGGCTCCTTTAGGATTAGAAAGATAGTGCACTTCAAGATTGTGCACTTGCTCATCAATATCATCGTGTGATGTCATTAAAGTAGGCACAACAACCATTGTCCGTGCATGTTCGGGAATACCTTCTTTATATTCATAACCAATGAGCTGTCTTGATGGGACAAACCACGAAACAACAGTATTAAATAAAGCAAAAGCAGCATCGATAGCAGGAAAAAGCGCCAATCCAGTAAAGCAAAAAGACATCCATTGTGTCATGCCAGATAGCTGTAAAAGGGCGTAAATTACCAGCAAAAGAGTGAGCGTCAGAAAAGAGACAGGCACAGCAATAACTCTCAATTTTGAGCAACAAGAAGTGCGTGTCCATTTTATGAAAAAAGGCGGGCTATATCCACAAGCCTTTTCAAATATGCCACGACCATCATCAACAAGGTACCACCCCACATAAGAATGATGAGGCATATCTTTAGAAGTGGAATTTGCCATTTCTACAACTTTATGTGCAACTTCCAGTTCACTAAGAGGCGAAAAGCGAGAAACTTTTTCAATGACTTGTCGATAAATATTGCGTGAGTGAGCATCAATTTCAGAAAAATCACTATTTTTACGCAAAATAGAATCGACACAACTCACTGTTTCAAACCATGCTGTCCAATCAACATCATCTATAGCTTTAAGAGCACGGATAATATTACCCATGGTCACACCATCTGCTGCTTGTCGGGTATGTTCATCGGCTGTTGCAATCTCTAAGCTACTGCTTTGGCTTTTCAATTGCTTTTCAAGCCAAGTTAATGCTACGGTTGAATCGACAGATGCACTGCGCAGGCGATAGAATAAATGTGCTGAAAAAGTTGAATCAACAGTAAATGGTTTATACTGCGTAAAAAGAGAGTGTAGATTTGTTTTATTTTCTACAAGAGAAATTTTATCAGCTACTTGACTAGCAAGATGGCGCATATGTCGCGCTTTTTCGATACGTACTGAAAGACGACGGACATTTTCAATGAGCAGCATTTGCATAACAGAAGGAAGAGCCCACAATTCACCAATTGTGAGCGCACAAACTTCTTGAAATCCGTTGGTCATAGCAGTGAGTGTCTCTTGTGAAAAGCTGCTATCGGTATGCGCAATATAAAGCCAAGTTAAAGCAAAAATTCGTGGTATTCCGGCTTTATGTGTAGAAAGAGGCAGTTGCTTTATGAAGGACTTGGGTAGATTACGACGCAGCTTTTGTATGGTTTTATCAATGGTGTAATGATTATCAATGAGCCATTGAGCAGACGGTGCGATGGTTTCATCATTTCGGGCAGCAAAATCACTGGTATGAAAAGCATGAAGAATAACTTTAGCATTTTCATTCAATCTCTTGCGAAAATCTCCTACTCCTTCATATTCAGGGAGTAAAATTTCTTTACCAGAAGCTATATCATGCCCTAAGTTATAAAGATCTTCCTGTACCTTATAAATTGCACGAAGAGGAAAATCCGTATTAATAAAATGATCTTTTTTCTCTTTTTGAGAAAAAAAGCACTTTATGAAAGGTCTTATGCACGTCATAGTGTTCCATTGTTATTCAATTACATTGTTTTTTATTTAAATTTTAAGCATTTTATCTGAATAGTGAACCGTTGTTAGACAAAAAACAAACTTTTTGTTTTTATTTGCAAGCATTTATAATTTTTGTTTCAATAATTTAAAAATAAGCAGACAATTTTTTTTAGAAAATAAAAAGGTCACTCCTAATGAGTGACCTTAATAATAACACCAACTTTAATGATTGATGATTAATCTTGTTCTTGTTTTTTCAAAGCTGCACCCAGAATATCACCAAGAGAAGCACCTGAATCTGTAGAACCATATTGTGCAACAGCTTCTTTTTCCTCTGCAATTTCTAAAGCTTTAATCGATACTGAAATTTTACGTGTTTTTTTATCAAATGCTGTGATGCGAGCATCAACCTTTTGCCCAATTGCGAAACGCTCAGGACGTTGCTCATCACGATCACGCGCAAGATCAGCACGCCGAATGGTTGTCTCAAGGTTGTGGTCAATCAATTTCACACCAATGTCATTGTCGTTAACAGCAATCACTTCGCATGTTACAACTGCACCTTTTCGCAATTCGCCGGAAGCAGCGGCTTCTCCAACTTTATCGCTGGAAAGCTGCTTAATTCCAAGAGAAATGCGCTCTTTTTCAATGTCAACATCAAGGACCACAGCTTTAACGATATCGCCTTTATTATAAGTATCAATAACTTGTTCACCAGGACGGTTCCAATCAAGATCAGACAAATGAACCATACCGTCAACATCGCCTTCAAGCCCAATAAACAGACCAAATTCTGTTTTATTTTTAACCTCTCCTTCAATTTGCGAATTGACAGGAAATTTATTGGCAAAAGCTTCCCATGGATTTTCAAATGTTTGTTTTAAGCCAAGAGAAATACGCCGTTTAGAAGGATCAATCTCAAGAACAACCACTTCTACTTCTTGTGATGTAGACAGAATTTTTCCAGGATGAACATTTTTCTTTGTCCAGCTCATTTCAGAAACATGGATCAGCCCTTCGATTCCTGGTTCAATTTCAACAAAACCACCGTAATCAGTAATGTTGGTAACAGCACCCGTAATTTTTTTACCAATCGGATACCGGACACTGATGCTTTCCCAAGGATCACTTTCAAGCTGCTTCATTCCAAGAGAAATACGGTGCGTATCTTGATTAATGCGAATAATCTGAACTTTAATCGTTTGGCCAATTGTGAGCACTTCAGATGGGTGATTAACACGCCGCCATGCCATATCTGTAACGTGCAAGAGACCATCAATCCCACCAAGATCAACAAAGGCACCATAATCTGTAATATTTTTCACCACACCTTCAACGATTTGGTTTTCTTCAAGATTTTGTACGATTTCTGAACGTTGCTCAGCGCGACTTTCTTCTAAAACAGTGCGGCGTGAAACCACAATATTGCCACGACGACGATCCATCTTCAAAATTTCAAAGGACTGTGAATTATGCATGAGGGGTGAAACATCACGAATGGGACGAATATCAACTTGGCTGCGAGGCAAGAAAGCAACGGCACCATCAAGATCGACTGTAAAACCACCTTTTACTTGGCTAAAGATTACCCCATCAACGCGCGCACCAGCATTGAATTTTTCCTCCAAACGGACCCAACTTTCTTCGCGCCGTGCTTTTTCACGCGATAAAACAGCTTCACCCATCGCATTTTCAATGCGTTCAATGTAAACCTCAACTTCATCGCCAACTTGCAAAGAACCATCTTTTGCTTTAGCTCCAAATTCTTTGAGAGGAATACGTCCTTCGACTTTAAGACCAGCATCAATAATGGCCATGTCTTTTTCGATTGCAATAACACGACCTTTAACAACAGATCCTTCATTAAGATCATTAGTTTGAAAAGATTCTGTTAAAAGGGCTTCAAAATCCGCTGTTGTGGGATTGTATTGTGACATAAGAACTCCTAATATATACCTTGTGTTATAAGGTATGAGCGCTAGGTTAGTGTTAACATAAGTAACTCCCTAGCCTTTTCCTTGAATAAAGGAAAGAAGTTAGCGCTAGGCTGGAAGTTACCTTAACGAATTTATCCAATTATATGCATTTTTATGATTGGATCAACAAAACTGCATGCAATTTCAAATGTTGCTTCTATACTCAATTCTGACGTATCAAGCAAGTGGGCGTTTTTTGCTGGTTTTAGTGGACTTTGTTTGCGCGTTATATCGCGACTGTCGCGCTGTTCAAGTTGAGCTAGGATTTCATGATAATTTGCTTGAACACCTTTTTTTAAAATCTCTTGGTAGCGGCGTTTGGCGCGTGTTTGAACATTGGCTAGAATATAAAACTTGATATCGGCATCAGGACAAACAATCGTTCCGATATCACGCCCATCAAGCACACAGCCAGGCAAAACTTTAGCAAAGTCGCGTTGTTTTTCGACAAGAACTTTGCGTACAGCAGGGTTAATTGCTATTTTTGAAGCCGCTTCACCAAGTTCATGAGAAGAAAGAAGAGAAGGATTTAAAGTATTAAAATCAAGTTCTTTAGCGTAAATAAGAGCATTATTTTCATCATCAAGAGCTAAATTTTGTTGTAAAAGCGCATGAGCAACTCCACGATAAGTAAGACCAGTATCGAGATGGCGAAGGCGATAATGCGCAGCAATTTTGCGTGCTAAGGTTCCCTTGCCTGAAGCTGCAGGTCCATCAATGGCGATAACAAAAGGCTTCAAACGATTTTTCCCCCAAGTTGTTTTATAAAAGGAATAAATTCTGGAAAGCTCGTAGCGATCATTCGTTTATCATCAATGGTAACAGGTTTTTCTGACACAAGCCCAAAAATGAGAAAACACATAGCAATTCGATGATCAAGATGTGTGCAGACATGTCCACCGCCCAAACCTTTGGTAGAACCGTTCCCATAAACAACAAGAAAATCTTGACCTTCTTCACAGTCTACGCAATTAATTTTTAATCCTTGAGCAACAGCAGACAATCGATCTGATTCTTTTACACGCAATTCTTCAATTCCTAGCATAACTGTTTTACCTTCTGCAAAGGCTGCTGCTACTGCCAAAGCAGGATATTCATCAATCATCGATGGAGCACGTTCTTTGGGCACCGTAACACCTTTAAGAACCGATGATTTTATCCGTAGATCGGCAACATCTTCTCCACCTGTTTGGCGTTGGTTCAAAAATTCAATTTGAGCACCCATTTCCCACAATGTTTCGATAAGTCCTATTCGAGAGTTATTTATCAAAACATTTTCAATGGTGATATCAGAGTCTTCTACAAGAAGGGCTGCGATAATTGGAAAAGCAGAAGAAGAAGGATCCCCCGGAATATGAATCGTTTGCCCAGTAAGATGGGGTTGACCATTAAGATGAATCAAACGCGCACCTTCGTTATCTTTTTCTATTTCAAGTTGCGCACCGAATGCTTTTAACATTTTTTCCGTATGATCTCGTGTCAGAACCGGTTCAATAACAGTTGTAATGCCGGCGGTATTGAGTCCAGCAAGCAGGACTGCTGATTTAATTTGGGAGGAAGCTATTGGAACACGGTAGCGAATCGGATTAGCCATTTTCGGTCCATAAAGTGTTAAAGGAAGGTGATCGTCGTGCGTTGCCTCAATTTCAACCCCCATGAGACGCAGAGGATCAAGAATACGTCCCATTGGACGTTTAGAGAGAGATGCATCACCAATAAAGGTTGTTTTCATATGATAGGGGCCAACCATTCCCATAACCAAACGAGCACCTGTTCCAGCGTTTCCAAAGTCTAAAGGTTTTTGTGCAGATAAGAGGCAACCATTCCCTGTTCCTCGTATGACCCAAACGTCATCTTTTTTAATAATACAGGCGCCCATAGCTTGCATAGCAGCAGCTGTATTGAGTACATCAGCGCTTTCAAGTAATCCGTGGATATATGTCTCACCACTTGCTAATCCTCCCAATATAAGAGAACGATGGGAGATTGATTTATCTCCTGGTATTTGAATTTTTCCAGAGAGATTACTCGACTTATAGGCCGTTATAGGGATTGCTTTTTGCATGGAAATTCTATTTAATTCTATCTAACTTTTATGAAATTATGCATCCTTTAGCACATGCTTTAAAGGACGTCATGAGAAAATCTATGCGGAGCAATGTATTTATCTTTGACAAAGGCATTATTTTTCGATTAAGCACCATAAAATTCATCTTTTAATGGAATAATAGTTAATCAAAGAGGCACGGCTTATGGCAAAACAAGAACTCGGAACTAAACGTGTTGATCCAGAAACAGGAAAAAAATTTTACGATCTAAATCGCGATCCTATTGTGTCACCTTATACAGGAATTTCTTATCCACGTTCTTATTTTGAGGTTGCGGCAGCTGAAGCAAACAACGAAGAAGAAGTTGATACTGAAGAGCTTGATACAGCACTTGAAAAATCTGCTTTTATGCTTCTTGAAGAAGTTGATGATGATTCTAAAGATGACGATCTTCCTGATTTGGAAGATGGTGATGTAGACCTCGGTGATGACGATGATACATTTTTATCTCATGATGATGACGATGAGGATGATGACGTTACTGATATTCTCGGAGGCGGTGTTTCTAATGATGATGATGCTTAAGAAAAATAACAGAAAGTATCTTTTCCATTAAATACAAATTCTTCTTGATCTTCAATTTTTCTCACTTTAAAAAGTTGGAATTGTATATTGTTCTTTTGGGAAAATTTGTTTTTATAGGGGCTATAGCTCAGCTGGGAGAGCGCTTGCATGGCATGCAAGAGGTCAGCGGTTCGATCCCGCTTAGCTCCACCAAAAGGATCAGTGATCAGCTCTTTTATCAAGAGCATCAGTTATAACGAGAATGTGAAATCAATTTAAAAGGTTTATATGCTCTGTAACCATTGTTCCAGTAGCACGTTCCTTGCTTTAATGCTACCATTATGCGTTTTTAATCATTTGTTGGATTGTAAAGTTTTACTTTACATAACAATGAAAAGAGATCATTTTTTATGCTTTACACAGAAATAAAAAAGGGGCTGTTTAACTGACACCTTATATTTTAAAGGACAATATTTAAATCCTTCTTCACCACAAAATCATAATCTGTTGATTATCGATATCCTTTTAAAGGTAAGAAGTACCTAAACAGAGATTTGGGAATAGAAGATTAAGATATATTTTCCAATTATTGCGAATCAGGACTCTTGTTGAATATTTTTAGTCTTATCAAATGTCTTACCAATTTTAAAAAATACTCCATTGAATAGCGTTCATCTGCTCAATACTGAAGTATGTTAATGATTAAACAACATATTGATTTATCATGATAAATTATTAATATATTAAATAATAACTCCGAACAGAGTAAACTTCTCTCATCATAAGCCTTCACATACATATTGAATTAATAAACTTTGTTTCCTTACACGTCTCAAACGAGGTTGAAGGTGTAGGAGAAAAGCGGTGCCATCATTATATTTTCAATCTCTCATGTTGCAAAAATTTTTATAAGAGGCATTTTTAGTCCTTTCTTGATGTTTTTATCCACATGCCAATTGCACTTTATGTACAAGCCAATGGTTTTTCTTGATTAAACATCAAGAGATTTAAAATGATAGAATCCTAAGCTATTTAAAACTCTTAATTCAATATGAATAAAGAAATATTATTGTTATAAAATAATGATTTGTAGTAAAAAACCGTTTAAGAAAAGAATAAAAATGCTTTTCATAAATATCCTCAAATGCAAGCGCTATCACAACACTGAAGGCTTGTTTGTTACTTCACAGATGCTATAGACAATTCCTGTCTTGAATATTTTTATGTGTAAAGTTGTATATACCTTATCATCCTATAAATGACAGTGTTTTACAACATGGAAAGATAACTTTTTTCAATTAAGCTGGACAGGCAAAATGAATGGATATACTTCATAATATTAATCTTTTGGAAGGCTGTACCCCCTTTTATACAAAGCAAAGTTTTTATGAAACGATGCTCTTTCGTTTAATGCATTTTTCGTTTTTTATATTGAATTTTTTACCTCTTTATAATGCTGAAATCGCATTTTTTGATTGCTATTTTAAACGCTTAATAAAAATAAAAAAGAGATTATCTTTTAAAAATTTCTGTCAACAATCTGTGGTATTTAGCCCAGCGCTAAATGGAAGATTGTTTCCATTGTAAATTCTTTGAACAAAGAGGATAACAATATCGAGAGTGTGCACAAATGTATTGTGTATTGTAAAAATTTTCTGTCGCTTGAGTTTACTCTATTCAATAACAATTTATTTTATTCGAAAACCGGAAAAACAAGACAGCCTTATCGCACCATAAGAAATTTTGCGCTCAAATGATTTTACCACATCAATTCCCTAATTGATATTTTCAAAAATCTTCCCTAACGCCACCCACATCTCTTTAATTGCCGTTCATAGAGCTTCGATATTCTCGCCATGCGCTGTGCTGCCTGTGACAGTGCAACAGTGACACGCCCCCCACTACGCGCATAAGCACTATGCCCCATATGATAATTTAAATAAAGGCTATATGCATCATCAAATCTCACACCATTGCGTTGAACACTTTGGCGATGGTACCAAGCAATAAAATCAGCAGAATCTGCAAAATTCGTACGCCATGCAAAAGATTTGCCTGTAGAGCGAAGATACATTGCCCATGTACTGTCAAGCGCTTGAGAATAACCATAGGCTGTTGATCGACGCTTCCATGGAATAAAACCAAGTAGTTTTTTGCGTGGAGGACGTGCATTGTGACGAAAGCTCGATTCCATCTTAATGGTTGCAAGAATAATAGGCATAGGAATCCCATAACGCATTTCTGCTCTTTGAGACGCCCTTCCCCAATTATCAAAAAAACCATTTTTTTGTGCTAAAATAGCACAAGCATTATTTGTGTGGGTGGGAGTGGTTGTTGCACAGCCCTCTAGCAGAAACACCAATGCCCCTAAAAACAAAAGGTGTCGCATATTCTCTATTCCTCTCGTTTAAGAAATAAAACAAGATAGAGATACTAAAAAATGATTACCAATCAATAAAGAGCGTGATCTAACTTGTGATATTTAAGAAGATTGTTTTGCGTTATTCCTCATCAACCAAACGCAATGTTTGTGACTGAGCGGATGTTGTCATTTTTGTTGGCTCAGAGTAATTTTCTTTTAATTCGAAAGTTTCAATGCGATTTGCCCGTTTCATAATTTTGGAGGATGATATTAAAATACCCTCTATATCTTCACCTGCTTTGTAAAAGTGCTTCTGTAATGCACGAACACGCATATCCATTCGTCCAAAATCTTCCATCAATTTTGCTACTTCTGATTGAATTAAATGCGCTTGTTCACGCATCCGCGCATCTTTCATAATGGTTTGTACCACTTGGACAGAGAGCATCAACAAAGACGGTGAAACAATAATTATATGGGCTCTATTGGCTTTTTGTACCAATGGCTCAAAATCTTCATAAATTGTTGCAAAAATCGATTCCGATGGCACAAAAAGAAAAGCCGTGTCATGGGTTTCTCCAGGAATCAAATATTTTTGTGCAATATCACGGATATGAACTTCCATATCGGTACGAAATTGGCGTTCTGCCTCTTGACGCTCTTGCGTTGATGCGGCTTTACGCATAGCATTCCAAGCCTCTAGAGGGAATTTAGCATCAACAACAAGAGAAGGTGCTTTATTGGGCATATGAATCAGACAATCTGGGCGCTTTCCGTTGGAAAGAACAGCCTGAAAAGCATAGGCATTTGCTGGTAAGGCATCAGCAATAATTGCTTCCATCCGCCCCTGACCAAAGGTACCACGTGTCTGCTTATTGCTTAAAATGGATTGCAACTGAACAACTTGTCCCGTAAGCGATTGAATATTATTTTGTGCCGCATCAATCACTGCTAAACGTTCTTGCAAACGATTCAAATTTTCATAAGTGGATTTAGTCTGCACCTGAAGTGTTTGACCTAAGCTTGTTGTCATTCCATTGAGTTGCTCACTGAGTGATTTATTCAGTTCAGCTTGCCGTTGACCAAAAATTTCCGCCATCGTTTGCATTCGCCCTTGCATTTCAGCTTGTGTTTTCAGCAAGGTAGCCATCTGCATTTGTGCCTCACGCGCACGTTCAGCAGTTTCTTGTTCCAAAAATGTTCTTTTTCGATGAGAATGTATCAGCATAAAAAATGCCAAACAGACAAGTGTAAATAAAAGTAAAACGATTAATTTAGAAAAAAACTCACCAGCGAATATAGAAAAAAACGAATCAAACATAAAGAGTAATATAACGCTCTTATGATAAAAAAATGCAAGAATCCGTTATTCAATATTGACCAATAAAAAACCATTGATTAATCTCTACTTATGCCAATGAGATCTTTAGTTACTTTACCTGATCCGATTTTACGGGAAGTGTCCAAACCCGTTGAGCGGGTTGATGCAGCTCTCCAAAAACTTGCGGATGATATGTTGGAGACCATGTATAATGCTAAGGGCGTTGGTCTTGCGGCTATTCAAATTGGTATACCACTACGTATGTTGGTTATAGATGTCTCTGGAAATTCTGAAGATGAGCAGAAAAAACCACTTGTTATTATCAACCCTGAAATTTTATGGCTTTCAGATGAGCGTAATATTTACAAAGAGGGTTGTCTTTCTATTCCTGACTATTTTGCAGAAGTGGAACGTCCTAAACGCCTTTGTGTTCGCTATCAAGATCGTGAAGGAAAGCAGATAGAAATTGAAGCAGATGATCTCTTGGCGACTTGCTTGCAGCATGAAATTGATCATTTAGATGGGCGCCTTTTTATTGATTACATTTCAAAGATCAAACGCGATATGGTGATACGGAAATTTAAAAAACGCGCAAAAGAAAAAAACATGCAGGAAGCAGTTTTGTAATGGCATTACGGTTAAGTTTTATGGGAACACCAGATTTTTCTGTTCCCATTTTGCATGCTTTATTGGATGCTGGTCATGATGTTGTTGCTGTTTATAGTCAACCTCCTCGTCCAGCAGGACGTCGGGGGCTGAAATTAATCCCCTCAGCTGTTCACACCGCAGCAGAAGAAAAATCTATTCCTATCTTTACGCCTCAAACACTTAAAACAGCCGAACAACAAGAGAAATTTGCAGCACTTTCTGTTGATGCTGCTATTGTGGTGGCTTATGGACTCCTTTTACCTAAAGCTATTCTCGAAGCACCGCGTTTTGGTTGTTTTAATGCCCACGCTTCACTCTTACCACGTTGGCGTGGTGCTGCGCCTATTCAACGAGCAATTATGGCTGGTGATAAAGAAACAGGTATCATGATCATGAAAATGGATGAAGGACTTGATACGGGGCCTATCGCTCTTTCTCGCTCCATCCCCATTACTGATAACACCACCACTGCTGAGCTTTCAAACAGACTTTCACATATTGGCGCAGAACTTATGGTAGAGACTTTATCAACTCTTGAAAAAGGACAACTTAAACTGACCCCACAATCAGAGGAAGGCATTACCTATGCGGCCAAAATTAGAAAAGAAGAGACCCGCATTGATTGGACAAAACCTGCAGAGTTTATTCATAGGCATATTCGCGCGCTCTCTCCCTCTCCTAGTTGCTGGTGCAATATGAATATCGGTGGACGAGAAGAACGTGTAAAAATTCTTGAAAGTCGCTTAACAACAGGTCCTTCTCTTGAAATTGGACGGATAGAACCAGATTCTTTGATTATCCATTGTGGGCAAGGACGGATAGAAATAACCTCTCTACAAAGATCTGGCGGTAAAATTCTTGAGTGCGCAACATTTTTGCGAGGCGCTCATATTTCTGCTGTTTTTTAAGATGCCACGTTTTAAACTCACTCTTGAATATGATGGTTCAAATTATGCTGGTTGGCAGCGTCAAGCAGAACTTCACACGATACAAGGAGCTCTTGAACAAGCGATTTTTTGCTTCAGTGGACAACAATTAACCATAACAACAGCAGGACGAACGGATGCAGGAGTACATGCTACGGGACAAGTTGCCCATGTTGATTTCATAAAAAACTGGCCCCCCCATACTGTGCGTGACGCGCTCAATGCTCTTTTACGTAAACAGGGAGAAGCGATTTCAATCTTAAACGTACAAAATGTCCCTGATGACTTTGATGCACGATTTTCCGCTGTAAAGCGCCATTATCTTTTTAAAATTCTCAATCGCCGCTCTCCACCAGCTCTAAATGCCAAACGCGTATGGTGGATACCAAAGCTTCTTAATGCTGAAGCCATGCATGAAGCTGCGCAAAAACTTGTCGGACAACATGATTTTACCACTTTCCGTTCAGCACATTGCCAAGCCCAAAGCCCTATTCGCACCCTTGAACGTCTCGATATTCAAAGAGAAGGTGAAGAAATTTTTCTTTATGCGCAAGCTCGTTCTTTTCTTCATCATCAAATCCGTTCATTTGCAGGAAGCCTCATGGAAGTGGGTATTGGACGTTGGACAGCTCAAGATCTTGAAGCAGCTCTTCACGCTAAAGATCGTAAACGTTGTGGTGTTGTTGCCCCCCCTTCAGGACTTTATTTAACCAAAGTGGAATATTAATTATCCTTCAAGAGTTAACGCCTCAAAACTGTTAAGGCAGCTTATAAAAAGAACGAATTTCTTCAAACGCTTCTGCTGCTGTATTGACAAATTTCATAAAATTAACATCACTGGGAGAGATCGTACCTTGTGCAGACAAATACTCAAAGTTGATAGCATTGCTCCAAAATTCTTTGCCAAACAATAAAATTGGTACCTGTTTCATACGCTCCGTCTGTATTAAAGTTAACGTTTCAAACAGTTCATCCAGAGTCCCAAATCCTCCAGGAAAAATGGCTAATGCTTTCGCCCGTAATAAAAAATGCATTTTTCGTATCCCCAAATAGTGAAAATTAAAACACAAATGCGGCGAAACATACGAATTAGGCTCTTGCTCATGTGGTAAAATAATATTCAAGCCAATTGTTGGAGCACCAACATCACAAGCACCACGATTTCCCGCCTCCATGATCCCTGGTCCGCCCCCTGTAATAACTACAAATTCACGATATTGTGTCGTAGCAGAATAGAGTGAGCACAAACGTGCAAACTCTCTTGCTTCATCGTAATAATATGACATAGCACGCAAATTTTTCTTTTGTGTTTCATTCTTTGCAGCCCACGCTGCTTGCCCAGGTTCAGGAATACGCGCACCACCAAACAAAACAACTGTTGATTGAATATTATATTCTTTAAGGGTTATTTCCGGCTTTAAAAATTCAAGACTAATACGTTGTGAGCGCAACTCTGGACGCATCATAAACTCTTGATCGATATAGGCTAAACGATAAGTAGACGAACGCACCTGTACTGAATTAGAGACTTTATGGATTTGTTGTAGCGTATCCTTCGCATGGAGAAGTGGTGTCCAGTTTTCTTGCTCCCTTTTTCTTTTTTCTTTACAGCCTTTTTTCATGCACCTGTCCTACTTCCTCATCGTTTTATTGACTGAAAACATTTCTTCGCGTAAGTCATAGAGAATAAATCTTGAAGCTTTCAACTTGTTTAACGGAACTATGTTCATGATCAATCTCACACAACTTGAAATCATTATCGAAAAAGCATTTGATGATCGTGATTCTATTGATACTACCACAAAAGGTGAAATTCGTGAGAGTGTCGAACACGCATTGAATCTTCTCGATAAAGGTGCAATTCGCGTCGCAGAACGACAAAAAAACGGACAATGGCATGTTCATCAATGGTTGAAAAAAGCTGTTTTGCTCTCTTTTCGGCTTAACCCTATGCAAATTATTGCCGGTGGTGTAAATGGAACACATTGGTGGGATAAAGTTCCTTCAAAATTCTCTGGTTGGCAAGAAGCAGATTTTAAAAGTGCTAATTTCCGTTCCGTTCCTGGAGCCATTGTGCGCCATTCTGCTTACATTGCACCAAACGTTATATTGATGCCATCCTTTGTCAATCTTGGTGCTTTTATTGATGAGGGCACAATGGTTGATACATGGACCACCGTTGGTTCTTGTGCACAAATTGGTAAACATGTCCATCTTTCTGGCGGTGTTGGTATTGGAGGTGTTTTAGAACCATTGCAAGCAAATCCAACCATCATTGAAGATCATTGCTTTATCGGTGCGCGCTCTGAAATTGTTGAAGGCTGTATTATCCGTGAAGGTGCTGTTTTGGGAATGGGAGTCTTTATTGGAAAATCAACAAAGATTATTGATCGTACAACAGGTGAAATTTTTATTGGTGAAGTACCAGCCTATTCAGTGGTTGTACCAGGTTCTCTCCCCGGAAAACCTTTACCAAATGGTGAAGCAGGCCCAAACCTTTATTGTGCTGTTATTGTAAAACGCGTTGATCAAAAAACACGAGAAAAAACATCTATTAATGATCTTTTACGTTCTTAGACACAAGATTAATGCATAATAATATTGCTTCGTTTTTTAACTTGAATAATAACCTCGAATACAAGGATTCTCTCATTTTAAATCCTTTCATAGTGAATCAATCACTATCATTTCCTTGCTCGTTACAAACACAGTTGGTGTGTGGGCAAAAAATACTTTAAGAAATAGAGTAAATACCTTTAATGAATTCTCTCAAGTGATAAGGACTGTCATAATATTTTGAGCTGAAAAAGAGTATAATGGGTGCGCTTTGCGCCTTTCTGACGCGTAAAGGCGGTAATGCCAAATGGATTTTATATCATTCACAGTGTATTTTACATTATATTTTGTTACAGTCCCCGTTGTGAAATGGAGTTTGATGTATTGAGAAATGTTTCTTTGAAACAAGTGCACAAATATGCAACACAAACGTATTTTGTTTAAAGCATTCTGTTTTACGTGAGCAACATGACACAATGAAAAACACTATACCCAAAAGTGTGAATATTGCGCAATTTCCATTAAAAAGCACTCTTGAACAACGGAACCAACCGACAAAAGCAAAACACAATCAATGAAGGAAAATACTCCTTTTTTCATTATTTGTTCATTTTGAGCGCTTGAATAAATGCCGATTGTGGAATTTCTACTTTTCCAAATTGGCGCATCCGCTTTTTGCCTTCTTTTTGCTTTTCCAAAAGTTTGCGCTTACGCGTAACATCACCCCCGTAACATTTCGCTGTTACATCTTTACGCAAAGCACGAATCGTTTCGCGCGCTATAACTTTACCACCAATAGCCGCTTGAACTGGAATCTGAAACATATGCTGAGGAATAAGATCTTTCAGTTTTTCGCACATTGAACGCCCGCGCTTTTCTGCAATCGTGCGGTGAACAAGCATCGATAATGCATCAATAGGCTCTCCATTCACCAAAATAGACATTTTAACTAAATCACCTTCTGCATAATCTGTCATTTGATAATCAAAAGAAGCATAACCCTTGGAGATTGATTTTAGCCGATCATAAAAATCAAAAACAACTTCATTCAGTGGTAAATCATACGTTACCATAGCACGGGTTCCAACATAGGATAACCCAACCTGTACCCCGCGCCGCTCTTGGCATAGCTCTAAAATTGACCCAAGATAATTATCAGGAGTCATGATTGTCGCCCGAATCCATGGTTCTTCTATGGAAGAAATTTTAACCACATCAGGCATATCCGCTGGATTATGTAACTCTTTAACAGAACCATCATTCATATTCATGCGATAAACAACTGAAGGTGCTGTCGCAATTAAATCCAAATTAAACTCACGCTCTAATCGCTCTTGAATAATTTCAAGATGCAGAAGTCCTAAAAAGCCACAGCGAAAACCAAACCCCAAAGCCGCAGATGTTTCCATTTCAAAAGAAAAACTCGCATCATTTAAGCGTAATTTGCCCATGGCTGCACGCAAATCATCAAAATCAGCAGCATCAATTGGAAAAAACCCACAAAAAACAACCGGTTGCGCAGGCTTAAAACCAGGTAAAGCATTTTCACAAGGACGGCGCTCTTCAGTAATCGTATCCCCAACCCGTGTATCTGCTACCTCTTTGATAGAAGCAGTGATAAAACCAATCTCGCCTGGTCCTAACTCATCAACCTGTACCATTTTAGGTGTAAAAACCCCAACGCGCTCAACTGGATATTTTGCACCTGTACCCATCATACGAATGGTTTGGCCTTTTTTTAAAATACCATCTATCACCCGTACCAAAACAATGACACCAAGATATGCATCATACCAGCTATCAACCAGCATTGCTTTCAAGGGATTTGCAACATCGCCTGTACGTGGAGGTGGTAATTGTGCAACAATTGCCTCCAAAACATCAGGAACACCCAAACCTGTTTTTGCTGATATTTCTACTGCTTGAGATGTATCAATGCCTATCACATCTTCAATTTGTTCTTTAACTCGCTCAGGTTCTGCTGCTGGAAGATCAACCTTATTGAGAACAACAACCAACTCATGGGAATTATCAATGGCTTGATAAACATTTGCTAACGTCTGCGCCTCTACACCCTGGCTTGCATCCACCACCAAAAGAGAGCCTTCACAAGCTGCCAGTGAACGCGAAACCTCATAAGCAAAATCCACATGACCAGGTGTATCCATAAGATTTAAAATATAGGTCTCACCATTCTTGGCTTTATAGCGTAAACGTACCGTTTGTGCTTTAATAGTAATTCCACGTTCACGCTCAATATCCATGGAATCGAGTACTTGTTCTTTCATCTCACGTGTATCAAGCCCACCTGTTATTTGAATCAAACGATCAGCTAAAGTGGATTTGCCGTGATCAATATGCGCCACGATGGAAAAATTACGAATATAATTACGATCTACTGTCATATAAGGCGATTTAGCAAAGAATAATACAAAACGCAAAGACCAATTATGCTCTAGCTCCTTACAAAAGAATATAAACCAAAAAAGCTTCTCAAAACACAACTTCTCATAGCCTAAACAATAAGGCTTTTGTTTGCGAAATTAAATACAAAAGGTCCTAAAATGATCTTTTCACATCTTGTTTGATGACTCATATGCTGTAATAAGCCAGTACCATCACATACTTTGCTAATCTCCAATATTGCGACGATCCTTTACACTTGAAAAAGTTTATCAGAGATATACTTTTCTTGCACAGTCTTTACCCACATGCCCCCCACTCATTCACTTGTGACGTGTAAGCAAGTGATTTGGATTGATTTAACATGAAAATGATTTGACGTGAGAAAGTTTTACAGTATTCAAGGTTCTAATTCAATGTAAATAATGCTATATTATCATTATAAATCAATGTATTATCATATTTATATGATAGGCGTATATATCACTTAGGATTGCAATAAAATTCGTAAGAAATGCTTTTTTATTTGTACGCAATAATCTGCTTTTTTAGCAATCTTATATAAAATAACATGAATATCGAGAGAGTTTCTTCTCAATTTTTAAAACTTTAGAAATATGCTCTATTGAGTGATGTTTTATATACTTTTTATACAACTCCTTCCTTCCTCCATTCAATATAAAACACACCAATCCTCTTCGATTCATTGGATAACGCATTGATTTATAATGATCGTTTATTGTTTTGCAATTTAAATTAAAGCTCTGAATATCGCGAGCTTCTCTCATTTTAAATCTTCTCATAATGAATCAATAAATTTTTTGCTCCCCCATTATAAAACAGAGCTAGTGTATGGATAAAAACGTTTAAGAAATGAGTAAAAATACCTCTCTCTTTCAAATGCCAAAAGCTATCGTAATATTGAGAACAGATAAAGAAAATGCTCGTGCCTTTTATTTTAAGTAAAATGATGATGCTCTGTGATTTTTCTATACTTCATGCAAACCGTCAATGAATATAATGTATATTGAGAAAATTATCTTTAAAAAAACGCTTTAATGTACAACGTTATGGGGATACTTTGGGCGTTCTATTTTGCGTGAGAAGCGTAACTCTATTAAAGGACAAAAGAAATAACGTGCGACAGTGCGTAATTTTCATTATTCAAAAACATTACCGTAGATGTTTTTGAAAGTTGTTAAAGCCGAATTTAAAGATGAGCGTTAATTTTTACCTTTATATCACCTCATGCTTTGGCTCAATGAAGGTTGTCTGCTCGGTTCAGAAATCAGACAAACAGATAGAAGCATACTATTTCTCCAATTTGGTATGCAAAAGCTGGAATAACTTATAGAACTTCTTAATCATCTGAATATTAAAAAAGCTCCAAAAATGAAAACTCTATAAGCAAAAAGCTCATGCAATAAAATCACAATAAAAAAATGTATAGCTAATCAATTTTTTTAATTGCTTTATTTTTTTTACGCCATTGTGAAGGTTGTAATTCAGCCACAATGATTCCAATCAGAATAAGCAAACCGCCCAATAAAGCTAAGGGAGATAAATGTTCTCCAGCCAAACGCCCAACAATACCAGCCCATACCGGTTCACCTGCGTAAATGAGTGTCGCACGCGTAGGGGAAATAGACTTTTGTGCCCAATTCATAGCTAATTGAATGATGGCACTCATTAATGCCAATCCTATACCAATATTAAACCAAACCCACGAAAATTCAGGAATGCTTTCTCCCATCAAAGGCATACAAGCAAATGAAAAAAAACCACTAAAAAATAACTGAATAATGGTCACACGCCGACTATCAACCTTGTTCGCAAAAATTCCGATGAGTATAACTTCTGCTGCAATCGCTAAAGCGCCTAACAAAGTTAAAATTTCGCCTTTTGAAAAATCAAAATTTCCCGGCTTTTGTCCTGAAATAAATACAAGCCCAATAAAAGCGAAAATAATGCCAATCCAACAAGCTAAACGGGGAGGTTTTTTAAAAGCAATCCATTGCAAAATTGGAACCATAGGTACATAAAGCGCTGTGATAAAAGCCGACTGACTACTAATAATCGTTTGAAGTCCAGCTGCTTGAAAAGCATAACCCAAAAACATGGCTAAACCAATCGCCATCCCAGCGAAAACTTCATAAACAGTTATCCCTTTTATAGAGCGCCAAAAAACTACCCCACATATAAGAGATGCAACAATAAAACGAAATCCAACAAAAAACAGAGGACCGCTATAGCGTACCGCAATGTGAATGACTAAAAATGTAATGCCCCACAATATTGTCGCAGTAAATATTGCCAATTCTGGCTTACTTAATAAAGGATATTTAAACTGTTTTAGACTCACCATGAAAAACTTTCTCTTCCAATTTTCCTCACAATTTATGAAACAATAAGCGTTCCAACTCCCTGTTCGGTAAACAGCTCTAGTAAAACAGAATGAGGAGTTTTACCATTTAAAATGACAACACCTTCCACGCCATTTTGAAGGGCTTTTATACAAGTCTCTACTTTTGGAATCATCCCTCCTGAAATTGTCCCATTTTTAATAAATTTCTCAGCTTCAGAAACTGTCAATTCTTTTAAAAGTTTACCCTGTTTATCCAAAACACCAGGAACATCAGTGAGAAATAAAAGGCGTTTAGCCTCTAATGCACCAGCAATAGCTCCAGCAAAAATATCAGCATTAATATTATAAGTTTTACCATCGCGTCCTGGAGCTACAGGAGCAAGAACCGGTATCATTTCAGAACATGCTAAAAGATCTAGCAATGTGCGGTCAACTTCAACAGGCTCACCAACAAACCCCAAATCTAAAACACGTTCAATATGCGAATCAGGATCAATAACAGTTTTATAAGCCTTTTCGGCAAAAACCATATTGCCATCCTTGCCGCATAATCCTATTGCCCATTCACCCTCAGCATTGATGAGAGCAACAATTTCTTTATTTATGGAACCCGCTAAAACCATTTCAACCACTTCAACGATCCGCTCATCGGTTACCCGTAATCCGTTTTCAAATCGTGATTCAATCCCCATTTTCATTAAAATTTTAGCAATTTGAGGCCCACCACCATGAACAACAACAGGATTAATCCCCGATTGCTTTAATAGAGCAATATCACGCGCAAATGCTCGTCCCAAAGCAGGATCACCCATAGCATGGCCGCCATATTTTACCACGACCGTTTCATTTTCATATTTTTGCATATAAGGTAAAGCAGACGATAAAAATGCTGCTTGTTTTTCCAAAACATCTACATCATCGTTTTTAGCATCATCCATCAATAGAGCCCTCCTCATCACTTTTTACCATCTCTTAATGAAATTTAGGAAAAGTGAAAACAATAAAACCAAGCTTTACTCTATCCATCCCCCTGAAAATCGTCAATTTTCTTTTAATTTACGAAGATGAAACACAAAAAACGTCCTTTAAAAATTGACAGCAAAAAATTAAACAAAATAGGCGTAAAAAAACGTCATTATTTTATGATCTTATATATAAAATTGAAAAGCAAATTTTTTAAGCTACGCTGTATATTTAACTCATTAGTTTATCCCTATGGATACTTAACAATGAATAAGAATATATACAACCATTGATTTTGTAAGATAAAAATAAAGTTTCTTATAATAATAAAATTAACATATTACCAAGCTAAGAAATCGCTCAACCACTTTATAGTTTATCTCAATAAACTATAACTTTGGTTTTAAAAATTTGACTTTTTTCAATCATTAAACATGAAAAAATATCAACTGAACGCTCCTTATGAAGAATCATAATAATTTATCTTTTTATATCGTAAAATCGAAAAAAGGCTTTGCAAAATTATCATATATTGTGATTTTATTGCGATAGCTCTTCAGAAGCATCTTTGTAAAAGCATTTAATTGTTTAGATTACTCTCTTCGTAAGATTTGATAAAATTTCTCATTTTCATGATCTGTCAATAATTTTTTCTTTCTGCATAGCGATACATACTTGAATTATTCAATGTTTTTTAGAATTTTTTAATTCTATTAATGTATTGTTTTAATTGTATTATTTTATGAAATATCACTCATCAATTTCAATAATATATCGTGCTATTTTCTAAGCATATTGTGCTATTTTTATTGTATTTATTTTTTCTTTTCTAAAGTACCTCCCCCTTTCTCACCACCAAATTTTTATCATGCCAATAAATTCAACTAGGTGAATCCCATGAAATCTGTTTCTCCAAAAGAGAGATGCATCAAGCATCTCAAGACATATTTTGTTATGTCTTCTTTAGTATTCAACATGCATTATCCTATTTCATAATTTCTTTGGAACAAAATAAATCTGATTATAGCGTTTTTTTTATCTGAAAGAAGTATTTTTGACATCAGAAATACAAAACTAAATCCGCATTTAAAAAGACATGATTACTGCTAAAAGCTGAGATGGGCATGTAAAAGCTATTCCGAATAAAATAACCCTTATTTTAAAGGAAGCAGTGATTAAAACTATGAAAAATGCCAAAAATAAAATCGGTTATAAGAAGTTGATACTTTATTTGAAATAAGATGGTTTGCCTAACAGCTTATTTAGCGTTTCTTGGCAAGCTTCTACCTATTTTACAGTTTTGTTATAGGGCCTTTAAAAAGAAATTTTGAGTAAAAAAATAAATACAAAAAATACTGAATGCATAAAGGCGTTTATCATGACACTAGCAATATTTATTATCAATCACTCAATTGCGTTCTTATATGGATAAGCCCTTTTTAAAATGTCATAGACATTCAAAAATAAGACTTATCCATAAAACACATGAAATATAAAAACTATCAGCAACAGGAGTTTATCCTAAATTAGCTGTCTCTCTCTTTTCTTTTTAAAGATTATGAGACAATAGAAAGCTTAATGAAAATAACTTTCCCACAGTTCTCTCTAATTATTTTGAGAATATTCACATATTTTAACCAGAAAGATTTTCAAAAAATTCTTTCATACGTGAAAAAAAACCATGTGATTGCGGTGAATTCTCATGATTTGAGAGCTTTTCAAATTTTTGCAACAATTCACGTTGTTCTTGCGTTAATTTCTGCGGTGTCTCAATCGTGATATGGATGTAAAGATCACCCCTTGCTTGCTGACGGCGCAACATGGGCATACCTTTGCCTTTAAGGCGGAATTGACATCCATTTTGTGTCCCTTCTGGAATCTTAACGCGTGCTTTAACACCATCAAGGTCAGAAACTTCAAACTCTCCTCCTAAAGCAGCTGTTACCATTGAAATAGGAACGCGACAGTGAAGATCTGCTCCTTCTCGCTGAAAAAACTCATGCGGTTTAATGGAAAGGAAAATATAAAGATCACCATTGGGACCACCACGAAGACCAGCATCACCCTCACCAGAAAGGCGAATACGCGTTCCATCTTCAATACCAGCTGGAACATTTACGCTCAATGAACGTTTTTTCTCTATACGCCGTGTTCCCTGACACTTGGGGCATGGATCCGTAATAGTTTCACCACGTCCATGACATGAAGGACATGTTCGCTCAATAGAAAAGAAACCTTGTGCTGCACGCACACGACCAGAGCCATGACATGTTCCACAAACTTGCGGCTTAGAGCCTTTTCTCGCCCCTGATCCTTCACAAACATCACACGTGACGGAACTGGGAATATTAATTTCTGCAGTTTTTCCTGAAAATGCCTCTTCTAAAGTCACTTCCATATTATAACTCAAATCTGCACCACGTTCGCGACTATCACCACGCTTACGGTGTGTCCCTCCCATAATCTCACCAAAAAAGTCTTCGAAAATATCCGCAAATCCACCACCAGCAGCAAAACCGCTAAAGGGATTTGCTCCCCCTTGACCACCACTATTTTCAAAGGCCGCATGGCCAAACCGGTCATAAGCAGCACGCTTCTGGGGGTCTTTAAGAACTTCATAGGCTTCGCCAATTTCTTTGAATTTTCGCTCTGCCTCTTTATCCCCCGCGTTTCGATCAGGATGATATTGCATTGCCAACTTACGAAAAGCAGATTTCAACTTTTTATCATCGCATTCACGAGTCACGCCAAGAATTTCATAATAGTCAACCTTCATCATGTATTCCTGATAGTTTTTCTGTCATCCATCTTTATGGATAATATTGCTTTTAATTTATATTTTTAGCAACAAAGTTGCAACTTATCTCAAATAATAAAGCCCAGCCTTATATTTCAAAGGCCGGGTTTATAAATTAATCAACACATATGCTGACACTATTTCTTCTTATCATTAACTTCTTCAAAATCAGCATCGACAACATCATCATTCTTTGTCTCTGTTTCAGTATCAGCGCTCGCTGCTTGTGAGGCTTCGTACATAGCCTGTCCAAGCTTCATACTGACTTCTGCTAATTTTTGCATCTTTGTTGTTACTTCTTCCGTATCACTTCCTTCAAGCGCAGATTTCAAATCAGATATTGCTGTTTCAATCTGTCCCTTTTCTTCAGCTGATACTTTATCGCCATATTCATTGAGCGATTTTTCAGTTGAATGAATAAGAGCCTCCGCTTGATTTCTAGCTTCAACACCTTCACGGCGTTTTTTATCCTCAGCCGCATGCTCTTCTGCATCCTTTACCATTTTTTCAATATCAGCATCACTTAAACCACCTGATGCCTGAATACGAATTTGATGCTCTTTCCCTGTTCCCTTATCTTTGGCCGAAACATTAACAATACCATTCGCATCGATATCAAAAGTAACTTCAATTTGAGGTATACCACGTGGTGCTGGAGGAATACCAACAAGATCAAATTGAGCCAATAACTTATTATCACTTGCCATTTCCCGTTCACCTTGGAAAACACGAATCGTCACAGCACTCTGATTATCATCAGCTGTCGAAAAAACTTGCGATTTTTTTGTTGGGATAGTGGTATTGCGCTCAATAAGGCGTGTGAAAACCCCACCCAAGGTTTCAATACCCAAAGATAAAGGCGTTACATCTAGCAACAACACGTCTTTTACATCGCCTTGCAATACACCTCCTTGGATGGCAGCACCCATTGCGACCACTTCATCAGGATTAACACCTTTGTGGGGATCCTTACCAAAGAAGCTCTGCACGACTTGCTGAATCTTGGGCATACGTGTCATACCACCTACTAAAACAACTTCGTCAATTTCACCAGCCTTTAATCCAGCATCTTTCAACGCAGCTTTACAAGGCTCGATGGTACGCTGCACTAAATCATCAACGAGAGATTCAAATTTTGCCCGAGTCAATTTCATTGTTAAGTGCTTGGGACCTGATTGATCTGCCGTGATAAATGGTAAATTGATTTCTGTTTGCTGTGACGAAGAAAGCTCAATCTTTGCTTTTTCTGCCGCTTCTTTTAAGCGCTGTAAAGCTAATTTATCATTTTTCAGATCAATTCCTTGCTCTTTTTTGAATTCATCTGCAAAATAACCAACTAGGCGCATATCAAAGTCTTCACCCCCTAAAAACGTATCCCCATTGGTTGATTTAACTTCAAAAACGCCATCTCCAATTTCAAGGACTGAAATATCAAATGTACCACCACCAAGGTCGTAAACAGCTATTGTCTTTCCGTCTTTTTTGTCCAAACCATAAGCTAAAGCAGCAGCAGTTGGCTCATTAATAATCCTTAAAACTTCAAGTCCAGCAATTTTACCCGCGTCTTTCGTAGCTTGACGTTGTGCATCATTAAAATAAGCAGGAACCGTAATAACCGCTTGTTCAACTTTTTCACCAAGATAAGATTCTGCTGTTTCCTTCATCTTTTGCAAAATCATAGCTGAAATTTGTGATGGAGAATATTTCTTACCCGCTTCTTCAACCCATGCATCACCATTGTCACCTTTAACAATTTTATAAGGAACAAGTGCTTTATCTTTTTCAACCATAGGGTCATCAAAACGGCGCCCTATCAAACGTTTAACTGCAAAAACTGTCCCTTCAGGATTTGTCACCGCCTGCCGTTTAGCAGGCTGCCCAACAAGCCGCTCCCCCCCATCAGTAAAGGCAACAACCGAAGGTGTTGTTCGCGCTCCTTCTGAGTTTTCAATAACTTTTGCGTTTTTGCCATCCATAACAGCCACACAAGAGTTCGTTGTCCCCAAATCAATACCAATTACTTTTGCCATATTATAATCTCCATTCAGCAAGCTACCTCAACCTTCATAAAGCATCTTTTTAAGATAGCTCCTCATAACACCTAAAGCCCGTATATTGCTTCAAGCAACATAAATAAATAATAAACTGCAAGTCGCAACAAGCCTTGCTGCCTCGTATATAAGAACAGGCTTTTATTGCTACAAGAGAATAATGAGAGAAACATCTCCAAAATAAAAAATTTATTTTAAAATAGGCACTCTAATGACCCATAAATACCATATTTATGAGAGACTTGAGATCATAATATATTTTTCTTGTAATTCTCAACAAATATATTTTTCTATAAAAATTAAAAAAATAAAAAGAGTGATTGCACTCTCGCTCTTGATCTTCTCATCATTGATAAAATCATACTTCCATAAAAGCTTTTTAAAAGGCGAATAATTTATATCACGAATATTATAAATTTTCCTTGGACTAACATAGTCATCATATCTAATGCTCACATCCGTAAAGGCATTATCTATCGATCTCCTTTCAAAAATTCTCTTTCTAACGGTCTCATTGTTTGCGGCTATTTGAAAGCTGTGCTTTAAACTCACCTAAAGCGTTTTTTCTTAACTGTATAATTTTGAACTTTAAAAATATATAAAAACGCCTCTGTATAAACGCTTTAAAACGCCAAAAGCTGTCATAATATTAAAATTGGTAAAGTGGTTGATGATTGTTTTGTATTATATCTTCATTAAGTAAAATAGTGATGCATCATAGATTTTATACCATTTACAAATACTATTTATGAGATGAACACGGAAGCATTGAGAGGTGTGTTGTCATTGTAAACCTTACTGTCTTCTTTTAAAATCCAAGAATTCTATGATTTTTATTCTCATATTCAAATCAATTTCATTTTAGCATTTCTTTCTTTTATTTTAAACAAAAGCTCTGCTAAAATAAAAAATATTCAAAGTGTGAATCTTATGAAGGAGGGTAAATCAATGATGATATCTATTATTAAGAAAATAACAAATCTCATCTTTAAGAATATAATACATAC
The DNA here is from genome assembly GCF_042193395.1 of Bartonella sp. TT29SHDZB. Classification (NCBI taxonomy): domain Bacteria; kingdom Pseudomonadati; phylum Pseudomonadota; class Alphaproteobacteria; order Hyphomicrobiales; family Bartonellaceae; genus Bartonella; species Bartonella sp. TT29SHDZB. The sequence goes on along the minus strand of NZ_JBHILQ010000001.1, from coordinate 197,738 downwards.
ACAATATCCATACAATAAGGTTATCATAAATATCGTGTGTGCTCTTCTCTTTGCTGGTATAACCCTGCCTGCAAGTGCTCAGCAATATAAACTTGGCGACATAGAAATTCTCAATCCTTGGACACGCGAAACACCTAGAGGTATAAGAGTTGGTAGCGGTTATCTCTACATTATTAATCACAGTAATACCCCAGACCGTTTGGTTGCTATTTCCACAAACGGAGTAAAAACAACAGAGATACACTCTATGGCTGTCGTTAATGATATTATGAAAATGGAAAAAATGCACAATGGCATTGAAATTCCTGGAAATGGAGAAATCACGCTTAAGCCTGGCGGTGATCATATTATGTTTATGGGGATTTCAAAACCATTCAAGTTAGGTGATAAAATTAGCGCAAAATTGACATTTGAGAAAGCAGGAACCATTGATGTTGATTTCTCTGTAAACGCTATGAAAGCACCATCACCTTCTAAATCCTCTCTTGTTCACTAAGCTCCTTTTATTATAAATACACACTTTATAAGAAGCGTGAAATTTTTTTACGCTTCTTTATTTTTTGTTTAATGCCATCAGTAAAAAATTATCCCCTTTGATGAATTAACTATGGTCAATTTCAGGAATACGTAAAACTTGTCCAGGATAAATTTTATCGGGAGATTTTAGCATTGGCTTATTGGCTTCAAAAATAAATGTGTTTTTATTACCTTGCCCTTTTCCATAAACCTCTTCAGCAATCTTCCAAAGATTATCACCCGATTTAACCTCATAAAAGCGAGAAGTTTTTCTAGGCGTTGTATCTATGACCTTTAATTGATCAACATCTACAGAAGAGATACCTTGTGTATTGCCAACAACCAGCAGTGCTTTTTCAAGTGTTTCCCTGTCTGGAACTTCACCGCTTAAAATAGCTTTACCGTCTTCAACTTGAATATTTACTTTTTCTGTACCGAGTTGAAAATGATCAAATGCTCTTTTAAAATCCTTTTCTTTTGGTTCATGGTCCCCAATACCTAACTTTTCCCCTACAGTTTTAATAAAATTAAAAAATCCCATTACGACCTCCTTTCGTGTAGCAGAAACAAATTTTTGTGCATATATTGCCACATTCTTTTCTTTGCTCTTAAAACACATAGGCAGATTTTCTAAACTTCAACAATCAAAACTATACCTGTTCAATTATGGAACAAGGACAATAATAAACTTTGTAATAAACCTTGATAAAAAAAGCCTTTATGAAAATTTTCTCTCAAATGAAGGGATCTTAATCGACGTAGAAACATTATAAATTATGAAAGCAAAACAAGATTTTACAGTAATGACAAAAGGTTTTTTACTTTGCTACAATTTGTATCATATTTGTTTTGCAAAAAAAATATGAACTCCCATATAAATAAGTGTGGGTAATTTGCTACCACAGCAATAGAAAGGTCTAAGAAACCATGAAAGATACACCAACAATCACGCAAACGATTGTACTTGTTGATGATGATCGCAATATTTTGACATCTTTGTCTTTTGCGCTTGAGACAGAAGGATATCGGGTTGAAAGCTATACAGATGGAGCATCTGCACTCAAGGGTCTCACACTTCACCCTCCACACTTAGCTATTTTTGATATTAAAATGCCCAGAATGGATGGGATGGAACTCTTGCGTCGTTTGCGTCAAAAATCTGATCTTCCAGTTATTTTTCTTACCTCTAAAGATGATGAAATTGATGAATTATTTGGTCTCAAAATGGGAGCTGATGATTTTATTACGAAACCTTTCTCCCAACGTCTTCTTATTGAACGCGTGAAAGCTATTTTACGCCGTTCTAATGCACGTAACCAACCGCTTGCTACAGGAACTTCTTCCACCTCTTCTCTCAAACGTGGAGATCTTGTGATGGATCAAGAACGCCACACCTGTACATGGAAAGATAAACCTGTTATTTTAACCGTTACGGAATTTTTGATTCTGCAAACCTTAGCACAAAGACCAGGAGTTGTAAAAAGTCGTGATGCTTTAATGGATGCTGCTTATAGTGATCAAGTCTACGTAGATGATCGCACCATTGATAGTCACATTAAACGTCTGCGTAAAAAGTTTAAACAAGTGGATGATGATTTTGCAATGATTGAAACACTTTATGGTGTAGGTTATCGTTTCCACGAGGTATAAAACTATTTTGTCGCAAAAATTTGAACGGCAATCAAATCGATGACAGACAATTCTCAACTGGAAACTTTACAAAAAACAACCGTTAATGGTACATCCTCAACGCCATTTCTTATGTTTGCTCGTTTGCATCTTCGAACACAACGTCTCTTTAGACAATTGCTTTTTTCCAGCCTTACACGTCGCATTGTTATATTAAACATTGCTGCTCTTGCCGTTTTAGTTACAGGAATTTTATACCTTAACCAATTTCGCGATGGTTTAATTGAAGCAAAAATTAAAAGTTTATGTACCCAAGGAAAAATTATTGCTGGGGCTATTGCTGCTTCTGCAACAGTAGATACAAATTCTATCCTCATTGACCCCCAAAAACTCTTAGAGTTACAGACTGGTGAAAGCGTTACACCCGCCCCTCAATCAACCGATTCTTGGGATTTTCCTATTAACCCTGAGCAAGTTGCCCCTCTTTTACGGCGTCTTATTACACCTAAAACAACAAGAGCACGTATCTATGATCGTGATGCTACTCTCCTTCTTGATTCGCGCGTTCTTTATTCTAGTGGAGAAGTTTTTAGTTATGATTTACCCCCACTTAAAACAGAACAAAACATGTGGGATCGCCTTACTTCATGGTATTCAAGCGCATTTTATGGCAAAGGTATTGCTCTTGACAGAGAACAAACAAAAACCAGTGGTATTGCTTATCCAGAAGTGTACCGCGCATTAAACGGATCTCTTGCTACGGCTAAAAGACGCAACAGACAAGGGCAATTAATTGTTTCTGTTGCCGTTCCTGTTCAACGCTATCGCGCAGTGGTTGGAGCTCTTCTTCTTTCAACCACGGGTTCCGATATTGATAACATTGTAAAGGGAGAAAGACTGGTTATCTTTAAAGTTTTTGCCGTTGTAGGTAGCGTACTTTTGGTTCTTTCTCTCTTTTTGGCCCATACGATTGCCCATCCATTAAGTAAATTATCTGCCTCGGCTAATCGAGTGCGTAATGGCAATAATCAGCGTGTAGAAATTCCTGATTTTTCAATGCGTGAAGATGAAATTGGTCACCTTTCAACTTCTATTCGTGATATGACCAACGCCCTTTATATGCGTATTGAAGCCATTGAACGCTTTGCTGCGGATGTAAGCCACGAATTAAAAAATCCTCTCACCTCTCTACGCAGTGCTGTTGAAACGCTCCCTCTGGCTAAAAATGAAGAAGCACAAGAGAAATTGCTGGAAATCATTCAACATGATGTGCGCCGCCTTGATCGGTTGATTACAGATATTTCTGATGCATCGCGGCTCGATGCAGAGCTTGCACGAGAAACCGCAGAGATTGTTGATATGACACCGCTTTTGGAAAGTCTTGTTCATGCTGTTCAGGAAGTGTATCGTAATACGCAAACCATTGATATAAGCCTTAATATTGTCCCACGTCCTCATGGAAAAGCCTATCTTGTATTGGGACATGAACTCCGTTTAGGGCAAGTGATTTCAAATCTTCTTGAAAATGCGCGCTCTTTTATTCCTTGGAATCGTGGCAAAATTTGCATTACTATGAAAAGTCATGCTTCAACCCTTATTTTAACCATTGAAGATAATGGCCCAGGTATTCGTTCAGAAAATATTGAACGCATTTTTGAACGTTTTTACACAGATCGACCAAATGAAGATGCTTTTGGGCAAAACTCTGGACTTGGCCTTTCTATTAGTCGGCAAATCATCGAAGCTCATAATGGGACAATTACAGCCGAAAATATTATTGATCCTACACTTGGGAAGTGTAAAACTGGTGCACGTTTTACTATTATGCTTCCGCTTGCTAAATAAATCTTTTATCCAAAGTAAAAGACATGAAAACAAAATGTGAAATACTCCACGCAAATTGCCTTCAACTAGGCGGCAAGGGGCTGTTAATTATAGGTCCATCGGGTTCAGGAAAATCAACCCTCACCCTTTCTTTGCTTGACCGCGCTGAGTGGTCAAAACGTGAAGCGAAGCTTATCAGTGATGATTATACAATGTTGCGTGCGGAAAATGGAAAGCTTCACGGATACACTCCTGATAATTTAGAGGGCGGCATCGAGATTCGTGGCGTTGGTCTTTATATGATAGAATTTGAAAAGCACACAACTATCGATTGTGTTATTTTTCTCGGTCCGGAATATGAACGTTTTTCCACAAATAAAACTTTTCAATTTGAAAATTTGCACATTCCTCTTTTAAAACTTCCCTCTCTTCGTGAAGCCGATTGTACTGCCATTTGTCAAGCTATTGAAGCATTTTTGTTTAGAAAAATATGGCAAAAATCTGTCTAATTTTTTTCTAAAGATAAAAAAATCACAATTTTTGCCTTTTTTTTGCAAATTTTTCTTGGCAGCAAGATAAAGCCTTGTACAATGTCTTTCCCACCAACTATGGTTGGGTCTTATTAGTTAACAGGAGTTTGCGTAAATGATTGGACTCGTGCTTGTAACGCACGGTGAGCTGGCTGTCGAATTTTTACATGCCGTGGAACATGTTGTTGGAGTACAAGAAAAGTTCGCAACAATATGCGTTTATCCCGATGACGATATAGATCAGCGCCGAGGTGATATTATAGCCGCAGTAACCGATACAGATACGGATCATGGCGTCATCATATTAACAGATGTGTTCGGTGGAACACCATCAAATATAGCTATTCCTGCTATTGAAAAAGGACGCGTTGAAATGATTGCCGGTGTTAATTTGCCCATGCTTATTAAACTGATTTCTATTCGCAAATGTCCTGATATTTCATTATCAGACGCGTTAAGAATAGCACAAGAAGCAGGGCGTAAATATATTAATGTACCAAGTATGACTTTATAGCGGATAATAAAATACCAATGTTTTCCAAAGATACCCTCCCATGTATAAGTCGTCATTTCAATATCTGTAATAAACGTGGGTTGCATGCACGTGCTTCTGCAAAATTTGTACAAACTGTTGACAATTTTAATGTTACTGTTGAAGTTGAAAAGGATGGAAAAATTGTTGGCGGATCATCAATTATGGGACTTATGATGCTAGCGGCTTCATCCGGTTGCAACCTCACCATTCGTGTTTCAGGACCAGAAGCAACAGATGCTCTTAATGCTCTTGAAAAGCTCATCAATAACAACTTTGGAGAGGACAACTAGTGCTTTTTCATCATAAAAAAGGATGATGATTCTTAGAAAATAGGAACTTTCTATCATTATTTTGAATTTTAATTTCTCTTCCCGCTTTTATACCAATATTCATATCCATTATAGATTGACATAATTATCATAAATGTAAAAGCTTATAGTAATTTTGTTATGCAAGAATTTTTTTCTTTTCCTAACATTATTTGGCCCATTTGAATAGTTTTGCGTATTATGGCTATTTCCCAACTTAATCATATCATTAAACATTTACAAAAAAGAGAACTCTTCACCTTTGTATGAGAATATGCTTTATTTTAGGCTAAAGATAAATGTTAAAATAATTTCGCACATCAAAAATCTATCAATTTTTCTTATTTTCTGCTCACTTTGTAGCCTTTATAATACACAAGTAATCTTCCATTGCACATCATTGTGATATAGATCATGAAAATGCAATTCTTATCAATGTCATAACCATTTTCTTAAAACGAATAAGCTTTGTACTCTCATAATTATAGTAAGCATTTTTTAGACATTCTTTTTCTATACTATTGCCTTGTTTTCTGTGGTACGTGCCCCGCCCTTATTATCTATATTGCGCTTGGGATAGCATCTTTCATTATAAGGAGATAATATCATGGGTCGTCTATTTAGTGCTCTTCAGATTCCTCAACAAACAACAAAAGCCCTCGTATCATTGCAAAATGGCTTACCAAAAGCACAATGGATCAACCCGCAAAATTTTCATGTAACCTTATCTTTTTTTGGCGAAGTTGAAAGCTCCCTAGAAGATGAAATTATGCATACCTTTAACACTATAGAACTTCCTTCTTTTACGCTACAGATAAAGGGCTTTGAAGTTTTTAGTTCAGAAAATGCTCCCCATTCTCTTGTGGTTCGCATTGAACCTTGTGAAAAGCTTACTCTTTTACATGAAAAGATGCAATATATCCGGAATAAATTAGAGTTAAAGCCTGATGAAAGACTCTTTATTCCGCATATCACTCTTGCACGAATATTTGATATTAATCTTAAAGATCTTTCTTCTTATCTATCTTCTCGAGATGATTTTTCGCTCCCTCCTTTTGAAGTTGATCATTTTGTTTTATTGTTATCGGCCTCTCCCTTAAATAAGACTCCCTATATTGTAAAAGGAAGTTGGGCGCTTCAAAGATAAAAGGGTGTTTATAACACCCTTTAAAAACCCTTTAAGAAAAGACTTCATATATGTGTAATTGCAGGGAATGCTGCATTTTATGTTGGAGATTTATTATTGAAGTATTTTAAGCCGAATCAGCTTCAACAGAAGCTTCTTTTGCTCCTCCTTTAGCTACACCCACTATAGCTGGACGTAGCACCCTTTCCCCGATAATATAACCTGCCTGAACCACTTGTTGAACAGTATTATCTGGAACATCAGCATTGGGAATTTCAAACATCGCTTGATGAAAGTGAGGATCAAATTTTTGCCCCTCTGGATGAATTTTTTGCACCCCATGACGTTCCAATGCTGCCATCATGGCACGTTCAGTCATTTCAACGCCTTCTGCCAATGATTTCAAACCAGCATCACTCTCCCGTGCACCTTCTGGAATCGCTTCCAAAGCACGATTGAGATTGTCAGAAACCGATAACATATCCCGTGCAAAATTAGCAATGGAATAAGCTCTTGCATCCGCCACATCTCGCGCAGTACGACGTCGAAGATTTTCCATATCTGCAGCAAGACGTAAAAGCTGATCTTTCAGTTCTTTATTTTCATCCTGCAAAGATGCTAAAGGATCACTGATCTCATTGTTTTCTGTTTCAACGGCTTCGTGTTCCTCTGTTTTATGCGTTTTTAAAAATTCATCGGCTGCCTGTTTAAGTGTATTACGATCAGCTGGATTTTTTAAATTACAATTTTCAAATGAAGCGTCAGTAAATTTGTTTTTTTCATCAGACATAAAAATTTTATTCCTTCATAAGATTCGTTATTCTCGATATCGAAATTCTACAGACAAAAATCAAGGGGTAGCGATGTATATAATACAATGAGCTTTTATAGTACAAATACTTACTTGCATCGTTTTAACGCAATAACTGTGACACAAGTTGAGCTGTATAATCAACCATGGGCACAATCCTTGCATAATTAAGCCGTGTAGGACCAATAACACCTAAAGCACCAATGACTCTTTGTTGTGAATCTCGATAAGGTGCTACAACTAAAGAAGAACCAGAAAGAGAAAATAACTTATTTTCTGAACCAATAAAAATTCTAACCCCAGAACCTTCATCCGTTAAATCGAGAAGTTGTGCCATACTTTCACGCGTTTCAAGATCATCAAACAAATGGCGTAATCGTTCTAAATCTTCTTCTGCTTTCACATCTTCAAGTAAATTGCTACGCCCGCGAACAATGAGGTGTATTTTATGATCAGCACCTTCTCCTCCCCAGAGAGCTAATCCCGTTTCAACAAGATGATGCGATAAATCATCAAGCGCAGCCCGTGTTTCTGCGCATAAGCGGGTAATTTCCTCTTTAGCTTCATTCAATGTGCGCCCTTGGATATGGGCATTGAGAAAATTCGTTGCTTCCGTCAATTGTGCATGGGTAACCCCTTCTGGCAAATGAACAATACGATTTTCAACTTCACCTTGTTGAGTCACCAAAACGGCAAGAGCGTGCTCCCTATCAAGGCGCACAAATTCAATATGTTTCAATGTTCCTTCTTGTTTTGTTGCTAAAACAAGCCCTGCCCCACGTGAAAGATCTGAAAGAACTCGACTTGCTTGAACAAGAAAATGTTCAACCGATTGTGCATGACCAGACTCTTTGACTTGCATTTCAATATTTTCTCGCTCTTCGTTTGGCAAATCACCCGCTTCCATAAATGCATCAACAAAAAAGCGTAAACCTGATTGTGTCGGCATTCGACCCGCAGAAACATGTGGTGCATAAATCAAACCGAGATGTTCAAGATCACTCATCACATTGCGAATCGTCGCAGGCGATAATGTCTGTTGTAAAAGCCGCGAAAGATTACGTGACCCTACAGGTTCACCATCATTAAGATAAGCTTCAACAATATGGCGAAAAATATCACGCGAACGTTCATCAAGATATTTTAGTTCATTATCAATAGTTTTGTGCTTCATCACAATTGTTTCACTACTTTTAAAATCCTCATCTCTTATATAAGTTTTGCCAAGGTTTGGTCAAATAGTCTAAAGTAGTATAAAAACATATTATCCTATTGAGCTGTAAAATGCTACCTTTCAAAGTGATGCTTGATAAATTACGCAGGGATATTTTTTGTTAGAGTGTGTGAGAAATATAAGATAAGAGTTGATCTGTAAAGTGGTCTGCTGTAGGGACTTGTCAAGAGAATCTCGATTGATTAAAAACCGCTGTGAATAGACAATTCACCCTTTAGAGCAAGCAGAATGTGTATATGAGCATTTAAGTCGGTTTTTAGCACAAAAATAATTCCCCTTTCATTTTTGGAGAAATCTATATGAGAAGCATAGCAGATACAAAACTTGTCATTGCTACACATAACACCGGAAAATTGCATGAAATCACTACTTTAATTACACCTTTCGGTTTAATAATACAATCGGCAAAAGAACTGGGCTTGCCAGAACCAAAAGAAACGGGAAAAACATTTGAAGAAAATGCTTATATTAAAGCTTTTTCAGCAGCAAAAAAAACAGGACTTCCTGCCCTCTCTGATGATTCAGGCTTAGAAGTAGATGCATTGGAGGGTGCGCCAGGCGTTTATACCGCTGATTGGGCAATTCAAGCCGATGGTACACGTAATTTTCCAAAAGCTATGAAAAAAATAGAAAATGAACTCCAAAAAGTCGGAGCACGAGAAAAAAGCCAACGAAAATGCCGTTTTATATCCGTCATTTGCATTGCATGGCCTGATGCTCATGCAGATTACTTCCGTGGATGCGTTGAAGGAACGTTCATTTGGCCTCCACGGGGAGATAAAGGCTTTGGTTTTGATCCTATTTTTTTACCCGATGGATGTGAAAATACCTTTGGAGAAATGTCAACAGAGCAAAAACACAACTGGAAACGTAATGATATTCCCCCTCTTTCACATCGCGCACGTGCTTTCAAACTTTTGGCAGAAAACCTTTTAGCATTCTCATGAATGAACCTTTTGGCATTTACATTCATTGGCCCTTTTGTGCAGCTAAATGTCCTTATTGTGACTTTAATTCGCATGTTCGCATCCATGGTGTTGATCAACCACGTTTTGTCACCGCCTTTAAGCGCGAAATAGAAACACAATACCACAAAATAGGCCCACGCCATATTACAAGTATTTTTATTGGTGGAGGAACCCCCTCTCTTATGGAGCCACAAACTGTCGATGCCCTATTGCAAGCACTTGCAAAAAAATGGGTAGTCGATGATAAAGTTGAAATTACATTAGAAGCCAATCCATCCAGTGTGGAAGCAGAACGCTTTCGTGGATACCGTGCGGCAGGTGTTAATCGCTTATCTCTAGGAATACAAGCGCTCAATGATAAAGCATTGCGCAAACTTGGCCGACTCCATAATGTGGAACAAGCTCTTTGCGCCATTACTTTAGCGCGACAAATTTTTCCACGTTTATCCTTTGATCTCATTTATGCCCGCCCCGAACAAACTCTTGAACAATGGAAATCTGAAATTTCCCAAGCAATTGATTTGGCAGCAGACCATCTTTCTCTTTATCAATTGACGATCGAAGAAGGAACCGCCTTTAAACGCCTTCATGATGCAGGAAGACTTATCCTCCCCCCATCAGAGCTAGCCGCAGATCTATATCATCTTACCCAGGAAATAACAGCACTGCGTGGACTTCCTGCCTATGAAATCTCAAACCATGCAATGCCCGGTGCTGAATCAGCACATAATCTTCTTTATTGGCGTTATCACCAATATGCAGGCTTTGGTCCAGGAGCACATGGACGTTTCATTGAGAACGCACCAAATCATTCCTCTGCCTGTTCAAAAACATCATTATCACACCTTAAAAACCGTGAACGTTATGTCACAATAAATGAAAAGCATCCCGAACAGTGGCTTAATTTGGTAGAAACAACAGGACATGGCTGTATTGAAACAGAACAATTAACCCCTGAGCAACAGGCAAATGAAATGCTCCTTATGGGGTTACGCCTATGCGAAGGCTTAGAACTTATACGCTATGAAACCTTAAGTCCCAAACGCATCCCTATGGAAAAACTGATCGAGTTACAACACCAAGAATTGATAGAAATGGTCGATAACCAACGCTTAAAAGCAACAGCCAAAGGACGTATTGTTCTTGATCACATCATCAGCCAACTCGCAAACTAAATTTTCCATAACAACATATTGATTTTATGCCATAATTATCATTTTTTATAGCAAAAGCGAGACTGAAATATCGTAAGATTCCCTTATTTTAAATCTGTTTATAGGCAATTAATTACAATCATTTGCTTACACCTTAAAAATAGAGAAGCATGTGGATAAAAACTATAAAAAAGGAGTAAAAAGGCCTCTTATGAACACCCTTAAGTGCTAAAAGCTATTGCAATATTTTGAGCTAGAAAGTGTATGGTGCTCTAACTTTATTTTTCATAAACATAAAGATGGGGAGGCATTATAGATTTTATATTACAACATTCATAAGCACCGTAGTAGCACAAATGTGACAAACCTTGAGAAAATTTCTCTAAAACAAGTACGTGAATGCATAATACGATAATGTATTGTTTTTTATGAAATCGTGGCACCATTTAAAGAACCAGAGAAATAAGCATGAAACCATGCATCAATTTCTGATTATTTAAAAAGATATTACTCTAGATAATTTTGAAAACCGTAAAGCTGAATAAAAAAGAAAGTAAAAAAGCACGCTGATTTTCACCTTTATACCTTTATATTTTCCCTCAATCAGGTTGTGGTTGTATGTCTGTTTCAGAGATTACAAAAATAGATATACACAATGCTTTTATCCTATTCTGTTATATAAAAGCTGTTATCGCAAAAAATACTGAACCAATATTTATTTGAGATACGCGGCTGTATGATCGGTATTGGTTTATAGGCCACAGTAAAATCATGAGTTTTATTAAACAAATAATGCACTCAAATGGCAAATATACCAGATATGAATCGAGATTGCTTTGTTAGCGAGCGAAACGTCATTAATCCCATATGATCTTACTTGTATGCGTACATGCTTATGAGTGTCTATACGCGTCCTTTAAGGTTGTTTTATTAAAAAATTGAGAATAATACTAGGACAGTCTTTGATTAAAGAAATCAACGTGCTGCTACAAAAAACTCTGTGTATCTTTATCATAGCCAAGATTAAAGCTGATTAAATAAGCTCACCTTCTATCTCGTAATGATTTTGCAACGGAAGTTCTTGGGGACAAAAAAAGCAAGGTAAATATATGAAATAAAACAAACTTAAAGCGCTTTTCCTATAGTCTTTATTCTAAGAGAATCTAATTGAAATAAGAGGTACCTTTTGTGAGAGCGCAGAAACCATATTAAAACATGAGCTGTGAATGAGTGCATTTATGTTGTACGAACTTTTTACAATAGTAGCATGTTTTTGTGCGTCTTTATAGCTTCAACCTGTCACCACACAATGATGATATAATATTCATTGTTTTCCATATATGATTGCGTGTGACTTCCTTTCTACACTTTAAAGAACGAATATTTTCAATCCAATATGGTCTAAACAATTCTGCTTCTTCAAGCAGGTCTCTTTTGCCTTTTCAATTATGTAATTCACTTAACTAAAGACTCTACAGGCAAGAATCCCAACTTAAGAATATTCATCACTTACTCTAAGACTACTTAATATATTAAGTTTTACGAGTCTCGTATCACCACACCTTAAATGGCAATATCTTATAGCACAACAAGATAAAGGTATTTTTGAACCAGCAACCTTTTCTTTATGCAAAAAATTCAATAATAAAACGCTCATAAATAGTAGTAAGAGTTTCCACTGCATCAAGGGCAACACACTCATCTACCATATGCATCGTTTGCCCTGGTAAGCCAAATTCGACCACTGGGCAATAATCCTTAATAAATCGCGCATCTGAAGTACCACCAGAAGTGGAACATTCTGGTACACTCCCTGTTACACTTTTAATAGCATTAGATAAAATTTGAATGAGTTTATCATTTTTAGTCAAAAAAACATCTCCTAAACTTGGAATCCATTCAAGCTGATAAGAGGGATATTGATCGCTCTTGTTTTTTGATTGCACCAAAGCAAGACGCTTTTCAATTTCCTTCATCAGTGTTTCTTTTGTCCAAAGATCATTGTAACGTATATTAAAACGAACTGTTGTCTGCGCTGGAATAATATTGACTGCCAAATTACCAGTATCGATGGTTGTGAGCTCTAAATTACTGGGTTGAAAATTCTCTGTCCCTTTATCTAAAGCAGTTTGTGTCAATGCTTGAATAAGCTTACTTGCCAAAGGTAAGGGATTGGCAGCCCGCTCTGGAAAAGCAACATGACCTTGGCGACCCTTCACGGTAATGACACCAGAAATCGATCCGCGGCGACCAATTTTGATAATATCACCAACAGTCTTTACGCTTGTTGGTTCTCCCACAAGAGCCGCAGTCCATTTTTCGCCTTTTTTTTCTGCCCATTTGAGAAGTTTTACCGTACCATTAACAGCAGGCCCCTCTTCATCACCAGTAATTAAAAGGCTTACCCTTCCTTTAATGGGTCGTTTCTCAAGAACTCGCGCTAGAGCCGCAATAAAACAAGCGATTCCACCCTTCATATCAACAGCACCCCGCCCATATAATTTTCCCTGATCTATGACAGCTTCAAAAGGTGGATAAGTCCAATCTTCCAATGCGCCTGGCGGTACAACATCCGTATGACCCGCAAACATAAGATGGGGTCCTTCATTTCCCATTTTTGCATAAAGATTTTCAACATTATCTGTATTTTTATCCGTAAAAATAGGGCGCTCGACGTGAAATCCCATTTTGTTCAAAAATTGTTCCAAAGTTGATAAAGCCCCTGCTTCATGAGGTGTAACAGAAGGACAACGAATAAGTGCCTGTAATAGCTGAAGTGGATCTGTAAGAACAGACATAAAAAAACCTTCCCATTTTTTATAAGTCATCGGAACTTAGGGTTATTACGCTGAATTACAAAAAAGATAAAGCAAAACATTGAAGACACTCAGCAAACCAAGCAGGGGAAAACAATCGTGCTGAGAGCTTCAATGGCTTCCTCATTATGCATTGAGCAAGCACACACTCAACAAAACACTCAACAAAAAGTTCCGTTAAATATTGCCTTCATTTGAAAGTTTTTTACGCCTCTAAATTATATGAATCAAAATTAATGGCATGCAGTCTAGGAGCATTTTCTTTCAACCAAGCACGATATGTTTTACTATCAGGACATAGCTCTTCACAAAGAGCCCAAAATCTTGGTCCGTGATTCATTTCAACAAGATGAGCAACTTCATGGGCAACAACATACTCAACAACTTCTTTTGGTGCCATAATAAGGCGCCAAGAAAAAGAAAGACGCTTATCGATTGAACAAGAGCCCCAACGACTTCTCGTATCTTTATAACAAATGGATTTGACTTTACGCTCTACCTGATGAGCATAATGTGCCACCAAAGGCGTTATAATAAGTGCTGCTTGTTTTTTCAAAACGTCAGCAATGCGTCTTGGGAGGTATTCTAATTGACCATAAACAATAATTTCAGGCCCTTGCTCCGCATCTGCTGTAACAATTTCTGTTACCCCACGTCCCTCTCTATGCTTGATGGTATGAGAAACACCCAATAAGGGAATTGTCGCCCCCACTTTGAGATAAGCATTTTTATGAGAGATTTGTACATGAGCAAGACGTGCCTCAATCCAAGACCGATGTTTTTCAATAAAATTTTCAACCGCATAGAGATTTATTGCTGGTGGTGTTGTTACACAAATCTCCTGACTTCTGGCATCAATACGTAAGGTAAGACGGCGCGCATACTTATTTTCCCGCACCCGTACAGGTACAGAGCGATCAGAAAAAATAAAATGCTGTTTAGAAATGCTCATATATTTTTATCTTCATCAATAAATGTACCCCTTATTTTGCATTAATCTGATTAATCAAAGATCTCAATACTGTTTCAAGGCAATCTAAATCTTGTGGACGAGAAAAGCGATGATCTGCATCACGAACAAGTGTCAATGTTACATCATGGAGAGGTAAATGATCAAGTAAAGTCAATGTATGCTGATAGGGAATATCTTCATCTTCCATCCCTTGTAGAATATGGACTGGACACCCAACATCAATGCATCCTTTCATAACACAATTTTCGCGCCCATCTTCAATTAATGTTTTTGTAAAGGGCATTGGCTCTGTATCATCAACTGCAGGTCGTTCAATATAGCCTTTTTCCTCCAAAATCTTCCATTCTTCTGGTCCTAATTTTGGTTCCACCAATGTTTGTGTAAAATCAGGCGCTGGAGCAATCAATATCATGCCAGCAAGCTTCTTATTTTTCTGTGCTAGCATCATAGCAAGCCTTAGCGCAATCCACCCCCCCATAGAGGAACCAATCAAAATTTGTGGACCCTCACAATAGGTTTCAAAAGTCGCTAAACTTTCCTTAACCCAACGCGAAATTGTTCCTTGAAAAAAATCACCTTCAGATTCTCCATGTCCAGAATAATCAAAACGTAAACAAGACAAATCATTCTTCTGAGCAAACTGATCAACCAACGTTGCCTTACTTCCTAACATATCGGATTGATAGCCAGTAAGCCAAACCAAACCTGGAGATTGGCGCCCCTTGCGATAGCGTACTGCAAGTGCGGTGTTCTCAAACGAAAAAAACTGACAAGGAATATTTTGATCCATGATTCTTTATCCTCCATAAAACAATTTCTGTAAATTAAGAGAAAAACTTTTATAATCTAAATCATTCCAAAAAGTAATAAATCAAATAATGAAAATAACACGAATTATAGTTGTTTTTAGGTGCATAATTGTATATTAAATTAACTGTAGTTGAATCAAAATTTAAGGAGCATAAACCATTCGTAAACCGTTTAAAATGACACCTACCCAAAAAGACGGACCACGTTCAAATCAGGATATTCGGGTACCTCATGTTCAGCTTATCAATGATGAGGGACAACATCAGGGGGTTGTTGCGATACAAGAAGCTCTTGCTATGGCTGCAGATGCGGGACTTGATTTGGTTGAAATTGTACCAAATGCGGAGCCACCTGTATGTAAAATCATCGATTTGGGAAAATTAAAATATCAAACCCAAAAAAAAGCTGCTGAAACACGTAAGAAGCAAAAAGTCATCGAAATCAAAGAGATTAAGATGCGCCCAAATGTTGATGTCCATGATTATGGAGTCAAACTCAAGGCTGTTCATCGCTTTATTGATCATGGTGATAAAGTAAAGATTACTTTGCGTTTTCGTGGTCGTGAGATGGCTCACCAAGATCTTGGATTAAAGCTTCTTCAACGTGTGAAAGAAGATACAAGTGAAATTGCCAAAATCGAATTGGAGCCAAAGCTTGAAGGCCGGCAAATGATGATGGTGATAGCACCTAAATAGTTTTGCATTGGAATAATATTCGCATGCAATTCATCAAATGAGCGTATAGCTAAATTTAGAAGCACCACATGGAATTTGTTGTGGTGCTTTTAGGGGTTTTATAAGCGTGTATAAATCCTTTTAATAGTGCTTTCTCGATTTATAAGGAGAATTCGTTATTTTATATATTAAATGAGAGAACCCAAACATCTTAAGATCTTCTCGTTTCAAGCTCTTTCTATATGAATCCAACAAAATAATTCTGTTTGCACATCACAAACAGAGATAATGCATACATAAAATTATTAAAAAAAGCAGAAATGCCTTTTGTGAACCATTTCAAGTGCCAAAGGCTATTACAATATGGAAATTAGTAAATAATAATGATGGGACTCGCCCGTACTTTTTATTTAACTAAAGATAGTGATAAACAACACCTTTTCGTTCTACCTTTCACAGAGATTTTGCACTGTATTTCTTTACGCTCGCCGTCGTGAAATTGATGGATGAACCTTGAAAGAAAAGGCTATTTTTGTACAAAAGATTAATGGATTTTTTTAATTAAGAGTGCATCAATCTTGCATAAAACAACAAGAAAATATAGAAGCACTTTATGGACAAAAAACAAATTTCCTCTTTTGATAAACATCTTATTATCCGTCTTTTGCGAGAAAATTTTCATAAACATGCGCGTTGGTACAGTGCGGCTATTTTCTCAATGATCATCATTTCTGGTGCAACTGCAACGAGTGCATGGATGATGCGTGATGTTGTTAATCAGATTATTGATGCGCAAAATTTTCCTATGATCGTTTTAATTTCTAGCATCATTGCTTTTATCTTTATTCTCAAAGGAGTTGCAACTTTTTCCCAAACTTATTTTCTAAACAAAGCCGGAAATAGTATCATTGCTGAACAACAACGCAAAATTTTTGCCCGACTTATGGAACAAGGAGTCTCTTTTTATCATAATAACACTTCATCTGATCTTCTTGTTCGCGTAACCCACAATGCTACAGCTGTACGTAATATCATTGATACTATTATCACAACTTTTGTACGTGATTTGCTTTCCGTTAGTGGTTTGTTGCTTGTCATGTTTATTCAAAACTTTATATTAGTTTCCATTACTTTAATCATAGGACCACTAGCTTTTTTAGGCGTTCGAATGGCTTTAAAACGTGTTCGCCGCCTTATGGAAAAAGAGCTCCTTTCACTTGGTGAAATTATAAAAATCGTACAGGAAACTGCTGTTGGCATTCGAGTCATTAAGGCTTTTTCACTAGAAGAAGTCATGAAGAAAAGAATGGATAAAGCTATTTGTGATGTTGAAAAACAAACAAATAATATTGCAACACTCGAAGCTATTACAAATCCGATTATGGAAACACTCACAGGTGTTGCCATTGCTGGTATTATCTGTTTTTCCGGTTACCTTGCAACCCAACGCGCAGGTGTTCAAGGTGAATTTATGTCTTTTATTGTTGCTTTACTTTTAGCTTATGAGCCCGCAAAAAGACTAGCAAATGTACGTGTAAAAATTGAATCTGGATTGGTCAATATCCGCACGATGTTTGAAATACTCGACCATCCTCTTACAGTTATAGAACATAAAGAAGCTAAAGATCTGAATAAAACGCAAGGAGCTATTCGCTTCGAACACGTTTCTTTTGCATACACTGAGAACAAAATGGTATTGAAAGACATCAACCTAGAAATAGAAGCTGGAAAAATGACAGCATTGGTGGGACCATCAGGTTCGGGAAAGTCTACCTTTATTAACCTTATTATGCGACTCTATGATCCCACAAAAGGACGCATATTAATTAATGATCAAGACATCCGCTACACAACATTTCGCTCTCTGAGAAACCTGATGGCCTATGTAGGACAGGATACTTTTCTCTTTCAAGGAACTGTTAAATATAATATCGGGCTTGGAAAAGAAGGGGCTAGTGATGACGAAATTATCGAAGCAGCAAAAGCAGCAAATGCTCATGACTTTATTATGCGTTTGCCAAATGGTTATGATACACAGATAGGTGATAATGGCTGTAATCTTTCAGGGGGGCAAAAACAACGACTCGCTATCGCTAGAGCAATGATTCACGATAGTGAAATTCTGATTCTTGATGAAGCAACAAGTGCGCTCGATTCACACACCGAAGCACAAATTAATGAAGCCATTCACCACCTTACTAAAGGACGCACAACGATCATTATTGCTCATCGCCTTTCAACGATTGCTCGTGCTCATAAAATTGTGGTCATACAAAATGGACAACTGATTGAACAAGGTACTCAAAAAGAATTGCTCGCAAAAGAACATGGGTTTTATAAAAAACTTCATAATATCCAGTTCAAAAAACATACCCCCTAATTTCTAGATCCTTAAATAAGATTTGAAATAAAAAATGGATAGAAGGTAACACCCCATTTGTGGAACAGAAATGTTACCAAGGAAAAGTGTTACTTCAATCAAGGATTGGCAAAAAATTTACGGCTTATTAAGATATAAACTTTTTGAATTTAGATGAAAACTTCACCCGCTTATTTTATGAATGCCATTGATTTTAATAATGAAACTTGAGAACAAAAACCTTTATCCTTTACTTACACAAATTATAAAATATTCGTAAATATTGTGAATCCTAAAAGAAGGATAGCATCAAGTTTAAAAAAAATTGCTGTGGATTATGATAATGAATCTGGATCGATATCACTTTTTTCTGTATTGATAATTTTTTCTCCACACATCTTAAAGGACAAAGTTTCTTATCCCATCTGATCTGTAAACAGCCCAAATTCTTATCGAATTTGTTCTACCTGATAACGACTTATGTGATTTACTTATACAAGGCTCAACGAACAAACCCTATTCTAAATATTCACCTCGCGCTTTCAATGGCAATATATTGATTTATAAAAATAATTCATTTTTGCATGTTGAATGAGAGTCTAGAATAACGTAAGATCCTCTTATTCCCAACCTGTTTATATTGAATCAATCAAAACCACTTGCTTGCACATAACAAGCAGGATGAATGTATGGATAAAAACTGTACAAGAAAGGACTAAAAATGCCTCTAATGTATCATCTTAATGCAGAGGCTATAGCAACTACCAACGAGTTGGAAAATATAACGATGTGCCACCATAAGCGTAAAGATGGAGGGAGCAAATGGAGTTAGCGTTATACCATTCACGAGCGACAGCGTGAAATGAGCTTGGAAGCAATGAGAAATATTTCTTTAAAATAAGCGCGTGAATTTGCAACACAATGGTGTTCTGCTTTGAGGGCTTTCGTCATAAGAAAAGTGATCTCATTCAAGAATACAATAAACAAAAATGTGAAATAATAGGTCATTTTCATTATTATAAAAATATTGCTTCAACTGCTTTTGAAAATAAAATCTATACCCTATGAATTCTACATTATACTCTTCAGACAACAGCATGAAATGGAATTGAGAATGAGGTATTTCTCTAAAATAAATATATAGCAGCAAAATAACATACTATCTTTCGTGAAGATTTTGTCCCTTTAGAGAATCGCATAAACAAAAAATCGAATATTTCAGATAGTTCTCTTCACGCCTCAACAAAAAGCTTCTTCTTTTACAGGATTTCTAGTCTATGCCTCCTTCCTCAGATTTAGAAATGAGAGACAAAAAACGAAGAAATTGTTTTTTTAAAATTCAATCTTTAATAATCTCTTTCATAAAAGAGACCTATACTAGAATTTTGTTCATTTCCTATGGCACCTTTAGCTTTGAGATGACGCGAAATATCTAAATTAATTGTCCCTTTCGTCATTCCATCAGACCCTGCTTCAAAGCCCAAATAAATATTATTGTGTATGTAGCGTCCAATACGTAAGCCTGTATTCCCCTTCTCATTAACGATAACATCAAGATCATCAAGTCCAATTTTAGTTCGTAAAGTATTCAACAAAGATGTACTAGAACTACCTGCAAGATCAGCCGCTGCTGCTGCAAGTTGAGCAATCTGAAATGGTGATAATTCATTAAGAGAGCGTTTAAAAATCAAACGCGCCAAAATCTCATCCTGAGGCAAATTTGGTTGTGATGAAAAATTAATATCAAGATTATCAACCGTCCCACTTACAGTTACAGTGACGCGAATATCACCACTGTTATTGTTGGTTACAAAATAAACCGTAGGATTAAGATTACCACTAAAACTCGCTTGTCCTTGATCAAAATTAAGACGTTGCGACAGGATATCAAAACGTCCACGAATCATTCTAAATTCACCAACTGGATGCACATCATTCAATGGACCTGCTAGATTAATGCGTCCTCCCAGTTCTGCATCTAAGCCTTTTCCGCGTACAAAAAATTGATTGCGTGCTGTAATACGCATATTTGATAGCACGACAGATGAAGATTCTTGTGTAACTATACGGCTTTTGCTTTTGTTCGTATTCTTAACATCAGCACGTTCAAGTGTTGTTTGAATCGATTTAGTTAAATTCTTATTTCTAACATCAAGAAATTTTGCACTTTTAAAATGATCAGGAACAAAAACTTCAGCTTTTTCAACGATGATATCACCACCAAGAACAAGACTATTTAAAAAATGGCCTGTCATTGTCATCTCACCTGATAATGTTGCCAGAATCATAGAACCATCATTATAATTGGCATTATCAAGATGAAATAGCAAATCTGTCTCTAGACCATTAGAGATACGACCTGAAGCAGAAATTCCTCCCCCCTCAAACGAAGAAGCTGAAGCTTTTTCTATAAGGATATGATCACCTTTCAATTTGCCTTCAATTGTTATATTATTTAATCCTACATTTGTTTGTGAATCAAAAAAGCTACCGTCGCCTATAGAAATATTTCCTATCAATTGTGGCTTTGATAATGACCCATTAAGAGCTGTATCAATTCTTGCTGTACCCGTTATATGTGCACCACGCTTAGCTAATAAGAGATTAACAAAATCAAGAGGCATTATCCCTTTAACGTTTAATTTTGCCTCTGAACCATTAAGAGATACAGGCCCATGGATGGAAAGATCTAATCCTTTATCTCCAGTAGCTATCATATTTTCAATATGAAATGTCGATTTTTTATAAGAACCACGAGCATTTATATTGATTGACATCGGTCCTTTATGCGTCATAGCGGTTAAACTTTGACTAGAAAGCTCAAAATGAGCAGATGGATCCTTCATTGTTCCGCCAATATCAACTTTACCTATCACTGTCCCATCAAGCGCTTGTCCTGCAATAAAACCATTCGCCAAACGTGCAGATAAATTTTGCAAATTAATATGAAGATCAAGCGCATTTTTCTCTAGAGATACACGCCCCTGAGCTTGTGCTTGTACTCCTTCTCCTGTTAAATTTGCATTCAAAGTAAGATTTTGATCTACAGTGTTTCCCGTAGCAGAAAGAGAAAAAGGCATAATTTTTTTATCTTGAAAAGCAACGGTTGTCAGTCCCTCACCTTTTATATCGTAAGTTATATCAGGTTTTTTTAAATGACCACGAATCATAACCTGCCCTGTTACACTCCCTGCTGCACCAAGATCGGATTTCCACAAATTGACTAAAGTAGCAGGAAGGGCATTCATTGTAAGTTGTAAATTCAGGGTATCTTGAATATTTCCTGCTAAGATGATGTTGCCCCCATTTATTGCAATTCCTAATTCATTGATTGTCATTCCATCTTTATCAAAAGAGATTATAGATGGCTTCGGCAATGTTGCATGAAAAGTATGTTGTTTTAAGTCCACAGCTTCAATTTGCACTTCTCGTTTTATACTTTCTGGAAGTTCCTCAACCATTAAACGACCAGAAAGCCGTGCATTGAGAGTATCATGCAACATCGCCTGGACAGTAAAAACCGTTTGTCCATTATTCCTATCAGCGTGAGCATTTAAACGATTGACCATTACTAAAGGTGTTTGAATATGTTCTGCATTGATAACTCCTTCAAACTGAGTCATGCCAAAAGGATCGAATATGTCAGCATCTATTGCCAATTTTTTTATTTTATTCTTGGAAAAATTCAAATGGTTAACATGCGCCTTCACATTGGTTTTTTGTCTGCCATTTTGTTCATCAAAAATAAAATCTCCTTTTACTTTTCCACTACCATCCTGCAAAAATAACGCTGAAAGTACGGAAATATCATCGGCATCAATATGCAGCGCTCCTTTCAAAAAACCGCCAAGTTGTTGAGAAAGATCACCCGTTATTTTTGCACTTCCCCCCCTAATATCGATATTTTCAAGTTTTCGAATTTTATGAGAATCTTCAAAAGAGGCCGATAAATGCAAAGGTTTCTTAGCAAAAATCCCTTCACCCTTTACCACCCCCGTTAAAGAAGTAACTGATGCCGTATTATCTACAAATGCATCTATGTTAAATGTTGTGTTTTGAAGTTTCTTCCCCATGAAAAACGCTTCAGCCACATTAGCACGTGTATTGAGTCTTATATGGCGATTGCGCCCTCTCGCCGTACTTTGAATTGTAAGTGCACCACTTATCTTCGGATCTAATTTGGACAAATCAGATATTTGAGCAGATAATTCCATTTTAGCGCTTTCATCTGAAAAATAACCATTAGCCTTTATGTTTGTATATTGATTTTTCAAATTCCAATGACGTAAAGTGAAGCCCTTTGTATTTCGAGCAGCTCCACCTGAAAGAGTAGTATTTCCTTTGAATAAACGATCAAAAAACTGCATGCCTATTTTCATATCGTCAGCCATTCCTGATAATTGGAGATCAAAAATGCCACTCAATAAACTGATCGTTCCTTTGGCTTTAATATCTGCACTACCAGAAAGTGATTGTTTACTGAACACTTCCAAAGGAGTTAATGTTTGAGCTTTTAAACCGAGATCGCCTTTAAAAACAAAATTCTCCATTGTCCCTTTTAACCAAGAAGAAAAACCCTGAGCCGTAACACTCAGATCATGAATCAAAATTGGTTTGTTCGAAACAATATCCGTATCTAAATGCACATGAACCGCTTGGCTTAAATTTTCTACTAACGCTCCCTTAATCTTTTTAACCCCTTGAAGCGTCCCTTTAACCTGAACACCAACATGACGAGAAGCTGCATTATCAAGATTTTCGCTTACTCCTCCCATATCAAAAATTGCATCACGAATATAAATATTTTTATTGCTTAAATGACCTACAACCAACCGCCCATTCCAAGATTGTTGCCCTTCGCGACCATAGTCAATGTTCAAAGCAAGAGTATTCGCAGGTTTTGGCACTTCTGATATAGGTAAATGAATAGACTCCTTTTCGTTATCAAGAGCCATTTTGCCATCAACAAAAAGCCGTCGCAAGAATCCATCGGCGGCTATTTCAGCATTGGCTATAACATTCATTGCTTTGTTCTGAATAACCATCTGATCAAGGTGTGTCACACCTTCTTTTGTTCTTCTTGCCTTTGCTTTTAATGTTATATCAGATTCGAAGAGACTACGATATTGAACAGGTATTAAAGGGCTCAGTGTTCCCTCTAATTTCGTAGAAAAACTCTGTCCTTCTGGAACGCTTGCAAGAATAACATTACCATCTAAAATAGAATGATGATCGGATTCTAAAGAAAGTTTGATAACCAAATCATCAAAAGTACCATCACCTTTCACGACGAGACTTAATGCTGGACGTTGTTCAATGTTAAAAATATTCGCCAAAATACCATTTTGTGGTTCGTTAGCAGAAATATCAATTTTAGCTGTACGATTACTATCAGATATCTTGGTGAGAACAGAAAAAGAACCCAGTGTATCTAAACGATGCGCCGCTATATCGATATCAAAATTACCACTAGCCAAAGTGAATTTGCCTTTTAAGGACATATCAGCAGAAAAACCAAAAAGATTCTGTTCAAATGTCACATGTTGAGCTGTAAGTGTATTGATAGAAAGAGCAAGTGGCAATTTTGGTAAAGAGAACTTACCCGTCTCAAGGGAAGAAACAAAAGAAGAATTGCCTTGCGGTTTGCGTAAAAATGTAACCTGTTCTGCCGAAAGCTGGTTAATATCCATCCGCCCTCTCAGCAACGCTAGACGATTCCAATCCATTTTAGCATTGGTAATTTTAAGCCAAACCCCTTTTTTATCACTGACAGTAATAGTATCAATTGATGTTTGAGAAGACAGTATCCCTTGCATATTGTGTAAACGAACTTGACGATTAGGCGCTGAAAGCTTTCGTTCAATTAAAGAAACAAACCATGAGCGATCATCTGTTTTCATTTCGCTAGAGGGAAGAATGTCTCCTCTTTGCGCAAAAACAAAACCACCCACCCCAAAAAACAAAAATACAAAGAAGAAAGCTGATAAACGTACACCTTTTTTCATTAAAATGCTTGCCCTATACCCACATAAAAACCAATGCGAGGGTCACCCTTCTCTCTCTTTAAAGGAAAGGCTAAATCAACGCGTAAAGGACCAAGACCCGTCATATAACGACCTCCTATACCGGCTCCCCATTTAATTTTTTGAGAAAAATCAAAATTCGCCTTTTCCCCTACTAAACCTCCATCAAGAAAACCGACAAACCCTATTTTATCATTTAAAGAAACACGCAATTCTGCTGCCCCCTCAATAAGCGACCGTCCACCAACAACCGCATCATCTTCTGTTTTGATACCAATATTACGGTAAGCATAACCACGAACAGAGCCCCCACCACCAGCAAAAAAAAGCGTACTTGCGGGAACTTGTGCTGTATCATTCCCAAGAATTGTACCAAGCTTCGCCCGTGCAGCAACAACAAAACGACCCCCTTCATCCAACGCCCAATAAGAACGACCTTCTGCTGTTACTTTTGCAACAAAGTTGCTAAAACGCATCTCATAAAAAGGCTCAATGAAAACTTCACCATATAAACCTTTTGTTGCATTAAACTTACTATTACGACTATCGTAAATCAAACCGCTAGGGAAACCTATTGTTGTAAAATTACGGCTCCCAAAATAGATATCACGTGAATAACCATTTGAAACTTCTACAGCAGCCTGTCCCGATAGATTACCATTGAAAATATGCGTAATACCTAATTTTCCTTTGATGGCTTTTGTCGTATAATTTTCTAAAACATCTTGTTGTATTTTTAATTCTGACCTGAGATCTGTATCTGGCGTGAGTACACCGGGCTTTACAAATGTGCCACCGAAAAGATAATCAAAATTTTTAAAATTATATGATTGCTTTTTATTGCTACCAACACCACTTATTTTTGTTTCAATTTTAAGAGTCTCTGCATGACCAAAAAGATTGTTATGCATCCAATAAGTCTCAAAACCAGCACCGTCTAAAGTTGAATAGCTACCGCCTACACCAAAACGACGCGGTTTACGTTCTTGTACAACAAGCGTAAGCGGTAAACGTCCATCTAGATTAATAGTATCAGCCTCACGTATATTGATAGCACGAAAAACACCAAGGCGCGCAAGACGTTCATTTGCCTTAGCTAATGCATCGGAATCGTATATCTGTCCTGGTTTTAATCCGGTCATCCACGCGATATAAGCTGAATCTACACGTGGTTTCTTACTTATATTACGCACGCTTAAAGGACCATAATAAGCCTTTTGTCCAGGACTAACAACAATCCGTCCTTCAACACGCAACGCAGCATGGTCAGCCACGACTTCACTCTTCATAATTTCAGCTTTAGCATAACCTTGTTGACGCCATCCTTCTATCGCCCATTTTTCTGCTTTCAAAATGGTTTCAGATTTAGCAATAGCCCCAACTTTATAGCCCAATTCTTCAATTGTGGGCATTTTATGCGCTTTACGTTTTTCAAACGGAGCTACTTTATCAATATTGGCAATACTAAAAACATATTGTGGACCAGCATTAATTGTAATAACAATATTGGATTGTGCTGGAAGTTGAGTTACCGGACTTAAATCAGCGACTTCTAAGCCATTAATTTTAATACTAATAACACCACCATAGCGTCCATCAGCATAAAGAGCTGAAAGAATTGCTCGATAATCTGAACGCGCCTTCGCTAGCAAACCAGAAGAACTGGCAGATGCTTTCTCTTTATCAGCAACAAGAGAAGAAACAGATTTAACTATTTTTATACCTTCTAATGGTGCACCTGGCGGTGCAACAACATCAACTTTATAAAATTTCTCTGTACTTTTGGCATAATGTGAAGAAGAATTTGTTTTCTTTTGACCAAAAAGAGGGATGCCGAAAAAATCAAATGCAGCAAGTGGCTGTGGAAAAGTAAAAGTAAAACACAAACCTATAAATACACAGCGCACAGTCCCTGATTTTAACAAAATTCTTGTCTGGTATACCATAAAATCAGATACCTTATAATACACTTTGCATCTACTACGCTTTAAATAATATAAAAATAAGAAAGGTAAATATAATTACTTTGCACATTTTACACGTTTTATCACATCAAATAACACTCTGCGATACATAACGTTATCCTCCCCTTATATTTTCATAAAATTCTGTACTGTTGTATAACACGAACAGCCTCATTCTTTTTTTCTTAACATATTTATTTAGCTTATTATAAATGTTTTATTGCGTTCCATATCATCATGGTTAAATTTGTACAAATGACTTTCTATGGGAATGCTAAAAAACTGCCCACGTATATAGTTCTCTCTATAAAAAAAGCTATAGAGATGCTTCTTGATTTTTATAAATAGATATGATTGTCTCTACCAAGTCTAAAGGGGGAAAATAAATAAATGATCGCACGTATTACAACTGTTGCTTTTCGCGGTCTAGAAGCCATTCCTGTCGATGTACAGGTTATGATTTCGTCTGGTAAAATAGGAATGGCTATTGTTGGATTAGCCGATAAGGCAGTCGCAGAAAGCCGTGAACGTGTACAAGCAGCCCTCCACGCTTGTGGACTTTCTATGCCTACTAAACGAATTACGATTAATCTTGCACCAGCTGATTTGCCTAAAGAGGGATCGCATTACGATTTGCCGATCGCCGTAGGCTTAATGCTTGCTATGGGAATTCTCCCTCCCGAAGTAGCACAAGACTATATCATTTTAGGGGAATTATCGCTGGATGGTTCACTTACCGCTGTTAATGGTGTTTTACCAGCTGCCATGACAGCTTTATCACTCGATAAAGGACTGATTTGTCCCTTCCAATGTGGACCTGAAGCTGCTTGGGCAAATGCAGAAATAAATATTCTTGCCCCAGAGACTTTGCTCACTATAGTCAACCATTTCAAAGGAACCCAAATTCAAAAACGTCCACAACCGCGCCAATATACTATCGAAACTGAACTTCCAGATCTTTGCGAAATCAAAGGACAAAAAACAGCTAAACGTGCCTTAGAAGTTTGTGCTGCTGGACGCCATAACCTTTTGTTTGTAGGTCCCCCTGGTGCTGGAAAATCTATGCTAGCGCAACGCTTACCTTCCATTTTGCCACCTCTTGATAGCCGTGAGCTTTTAGATGTCTCTCTGATTGCTTCTATTACAGGAGAAACGGTTCATAATACCATTTCACTTCATTGCCCCTTTCGTTCCCCACATCATTCTGCTTCCATGGCCGCAATGATTGGTGGAGGACTTAAAGGACGACCAGGAGAGGTCTCCCTTGCTCATAATGGTGTGTTATTCCTTGATGAATTGCCTGAATTTTCTCCACAGGTTCTTGATTCTCTTCGTCAACCTTTAGAAAGTGGGGAGTCAGTTATCGCCCGCGCTAATCACCATATTAGCTATCCTGCCCGCTTCCAACTCATTGCCGCAATGAATCCTTGCCGTTGTGGTATGGCAGGCGAAAAAGACCATGTTTGCGCTAAAGGAATACGCTGTCAAATCGATTATCAGTCCCGTATTTCTGGTCCTCTGCTTGACCGAATTGATTTACGGATTGATGTCCCTGCTTTGACGGCTATGGACCTTATGCAACCAGAAAAATCAGAAAAAAGCTGCGATGTTGCCAAACGCGTCGCACGGTGCCGTACCATTCAAGCTAAACGTTTTTCAACAATGGGGTTTGATCATATTCGTACCAATGGCGATTGCCCTGCCAAAATTATAGAACAGATTGCCATTCCTGATAAAAGTGCGACCATACTCTTACGAGATGTGAGTGAAAAAATGCACCTCTCTGCACGCGCTTATCATCGCATTCTCAAAGTTGCACGCACAATTGCTGACCTTGACGGATCAGATACTCTTTCACGCTATCATCTCGCAGAAGCTATTTCCTATCGACTAGGCGCAGAAAGATTAACAGCCCTTAATTAAAAAACTATTCATCAATAAAAACTTATTGGAAAATAACGCAAATAAAGTTCTGTAAGTTTACCATCTTCTTCTAGTGATTTCAGCGCATAATTGAGTATATCAACCAATTTTTCATTTTTTTTTGCAACAGCAAGCTGCATTCCTTGTCCCAATAACTGTGGTGCCATATATGCCCCCCCAACAAAATGGCAACAATCAACAGATTTTTGTTTTTTGAACCATAACGATAAAGCAAATCCATCATCAAAAATAAGGTCAATTTTACGCTCTTGTAATGCTTTATAAAGCTCTTCTCTCTTTTTAAATCCTTGCCATTTGGCTTCAGGAAAATAATAATGAAAGAGCTGTTCGTGAACACTTTTTGACAAAACACCACTGGTTAAATGTATTAATTGATCGCTTATTGGCTCATCAAGATTTAAAAGTCGAGAAGCAACAAATCGCGCTGGAAAGCGCAAATATGACTTTGTAAAAACAAGATCTTGCTGAGTTTCATTTGTTTCTTTTAAACCCGCAATAATAACTTCTGCACCACCATTTTTCACATGCTCCACGAGCTCTTTCCAAGGAACAACTTCTACCTCACAAAGTTTCTCTAATTTTAATTTTGAGCAAATAGCACGCAATAAATCGATATTATAACCTGCAAGATGCCCCGTTTGATCAAGAAAATTAAAAGGAGGAAAATCAAAAGTTGTTACAAAACGCAAACGAACAATATCCGTTGTATCAGGTTGTACCAAATGTTCATGCGAATCAAAAAAAGAAGGTAAGTTTCCAACTATTTTAGCTTCTGCATAAGAGAAAAATAGAAAACCCCCTGCTACAAATAAAATACGAATAAAAATATTGTATAAATTATTGAGTAAAAAGTACCGTAAACGCAATTGAAGAAGTTGTTTTACATATATAGGTTTTCTTATTTTCAAAATCTCTCCCCCATTTTCAAAGCTAAGATGTAACTCTTCTCAGTTATTATCTAATGCACTTCACCAAAATATCTGGCGCTTAATCAATAAAATTCTTGCACTTTTCTAAAACTGTTAAAAATTTTCATATATTTTTTTAAAATACATTGAAAATGCTTCTTAAAAAAGTGCGTGAATAAGCCGCACAATGGTGTTTTATTTTGAATAAGAAATGTAACCTCCATGGACAGGAATAATGCAAACAAATATACACAATATTCTCACCTCAATTTAACATACAAAAAGTTAAAAAACTTAGAGAACGCGTAATATTAACTTCATTAAGATTGAAGATTGATTTATAAGTAAGAAAGTAAAAGCTTCGTTAGTGTAACATAAAGATGCACAACTAATTTTGAAATATTATGCATATGCAAAAATAAACAATAATATCACTCTTCACATAATTTTAAAATTTACGTTTAAAGTTTACGTAAAGCGTAATTGACCTCATCCTGAAATTTTAAAGGAAAAGGATTCGTACCAACGTTGTTCTGTAAACAGTCAGCTTCTCTCGATAAATTACGCTTTTAATTTCTTTAGTCTTCCCATTGTAATTCACTTAACTAAAGGCTTTCAAGCCCTGCCCTGAATATTTACCACGCACTGTAAAAATACTTAAATATATCAAACAGTTGCTTAATTGTCTTATATTATCACCCTAAATGACGATATTTTACTGTATAATGGTGTTATATCATTTCATCATTCTTTCCATTATATATCGACAGATATTGAATCTAGATCTGATATACGGTAAATGTTTAATGTGGTTATTCCATAAATAACTGATCAGAACATTGAGCTTTAAAAAAAGCGGATAAAATATTGTAAATTGAACACAGGAATGGACTAACTTATGAGTGATGAAATAACCTCACCAGCACAAAGCAATGACTATGATGCCGCGTCTATCAAAGTTCTCAAAGGTCTTGATGCTGTACGCAAACGTCCTGGTATGTATATCGGTGATACTGATGATGGATCGGGTTTACACCATATGGTCTATGAAGTTGTAGACAATGCTATCGATGAAGCTTTAGCAGGTCATGCTACTCTTGTAAACGTCACACTCCATGCTGATGGTTCTTGTTCTGTTCGTGATAATGGACGTGGAATTCCGACAGATATTCATCCAACAGAAGGTATTTCTGCCGCTGAAGTTATTATGACACAGCTTCATGCCGGCGGAAAATTTGATCAAAACTCTTATAAAGTTTCAGGTGGATTGCACGGTGTTGGTGTTTCTGTTGTGAATGCATTATCCGTTTGGCTTAAATTGCAAATCAAACGCAATGGTAAAGTTCATGCAATATCATTTACCCACGGGGTGGCTGATGCTCCATTAAAAGTTGTTGGCGATTGCGATCAAGAAAGTGGAACAGAAATCAGATTTTTACCAAGCTCTGAAACCTTTACTATGGTTGAATTTGATTTCGAAACTTTGGAGCGCCGTTTACGGGAATTGGCCTTTCTAAATTCTGGGGTTCATATTCTTCTTGTTGACGAGCGTCATGCTGATATTCAATCAGTTGAATTGCATTATGAAGGTGGATTAACGGAGTTTGTCAAATATATTGACCAATCAAAAAAAGCTCTCCTTGATAATCCCATTTATATTGCAAGTGAAAAGGATGGTATGAGCGTTGATGTTGCCCTATGGTGGAACGATTCCTATCATGAGAAGGTTTTGTGTTTTACCAATAATATTCCTCAGCGTGATGGTGGAACTCATTTGATAGGTTTTAGAAGTGCTCTTACACGCCAAATTAATGGCTATGCTGAATCTTCAGGTATTGCCAAAAAAGAAAAAGTGAACTTAACCGGTGATGACTGCCGTGAAGGATTAACAGCTATTCTTTCTGTCAAAGTTCCTGATCCGAAATTTTCTTCACAAACAAAGGACAAATTGGTTTCTTCTGAAGTGCGCCCTATTGTTGAAAATTTGGTCAATGAAGGGCTTTCGATATGGCTGGAAGAACATCCTAATGAAGCAAAGCTTCTCATTAGTAAAGTGGTGGAAGCTGCAACAGCACGTGAAGCAGCACGCAAAGCACGTGAACTCACAAGGCGAAAAGGAGCGCTTGATATCACTTCTCTACCAGGAAAGCTTGCCGATTGCCAAGAACGTGATCCTGCAAAATCAGAAATCTTTATTGTTGAGGGGGATTCAGCTGGGGGGTCAGCAAAAAGTGGGCGTTCTCGTCAAAATCAAGCAATTTTACCCCTCCGTGGTAAAATCCTCAATGTAGAACGAGCACGTTTCGACCGCATGCTCTCATCTGATATGATCGGAACACTTATTACAGCTCTTGGAACGTCTATCGGTAAAGATGAATTTTCACCGGATAAATTACGTTATCATAAGATTATTATCATGACAGATGCGGACGTTGATGGAGCCCATATTCGCACTCTTCTACTCACTTTCTTTTTTAGACAAATGCCTGAATTGATTGAACGTGGACATCTTTATATTGCTCAGCCTCCTCTTTATAAAGTATCGCGTGGAAAATCTTCCCAATATATTAAAAATGAAGCAGCGTTTGAAGAATTCTTGATCGATACTGGATTAGAAGAAACAGCGCTTGAGCTTTCAACGGGAGAAGTTCGTGCAGGGGCTGATTTGTATCAACTCGCGAAAGATGCTCGTATATTACGTCAGCTTTTAAATGGTCTTCATACCCGTTATGACCGCAATATTGTTGAGCAAGCAGCAATTGTTGGTGCTTTTAATCTTGAAGTCTTTGCAACACAAGAAAAAGCGCAAAAAATAGCAGATACTGTAGCACACCGCCTTAATCTGATTGCTGATGATATGGAACAAGGTTGGAGTGGACGATATACAGAAGATGGAAGTTTATGTTTTGAGCGTATTTTGCGTGGTGTTAAAGATGTTGTTACGCTTGATGTGGGACTTATAAATTCAACTGACGCACGTCAAATTGATCGCATTTCCCAAAATTTTCTCGACATATATCATCCTCCTGTTCTTTTACGTCGCAAAGATAAAACAGAGCATATTTTTGGTCCTATGAGCCTTTTAGAGAGCATTTTTACAAACGGTAAAAAAGGTGTTACTCTTCAACGTTATAAAGGTCTTGGGGAAATGAATGCTGAACAACTTTGGGAAACAACGCTTGATCCCAATGCACGTTCTCTTTTACAAGTAAAAATTAATGATGCAACCGATGCAGATTCACTCTTTTCTCGTCTCATGGGTGATGAAGTTGAACCTAGACGTATTTTTATTCAAGACAATGCCTTAAGCGTTGCCAATCTTGATATCTAAAGGTACTCTTCTGTTTTTGGCTGTGTAAATGTCGTAGTTTTATACGTTGTTTTTTCGTAGTTGAACATTCCCTCTCTATTTCATTTACGATAAAAGAAAAATAAGGAAGATCATATACATGGCAATTGAAACAGAACGTGTAGGAACTAAGGGTGGTATGGAGCACTCTTTTGGTTTTACAAGAGTAGATGAAACACAAAAACAATCCATGGTGGATGGTGTGTTTCATTCTGTCGCTGAAAATTATGACAAGATGAATGATATCTTATCCTTAGGGCTACACCGTGTGTGGAAAAACTCCATGATTGCTTGGCTTTCCCCACCAGCACTTTCTCATTGGAAAGTTCTTGATGTCGCTGGCGGTACAGGTGATATTGCTTTTCGTATTCTTAATGCTTCACGCCAAAAAGCCCATGCTACAGTGCTTGATATTAATGGCTCAATGCTCAGCGTTGGCAAAAAACGCGCACAAAAAAATGGTCTTGCCCCTCTGATTGATTTTGTTGAAGCCAATGCAGAAAATCTCCCCTTTGAAGATCAAAGCTTTGATGCTTACACGATTGCTTTTGGAATTCGCAATGTTCCTCATATTGATCAAGCTCTTAGAGAAGCTTTTCGTGTTTTAAAGCCCGGTGGACGTTTCTTATGTTTAGAATTTTCAAATGTCGAAATGCCTCTGTTGGATAAAATTTATGATCTTTGGTCTTTCCATGCTATCCCTAAGCTTGGTCAATTTATTGCAAATGATGGCGATGCTTATCGTTATTTGGTTGAATCTATCCGCAAATTTCCTAAGCAAGATGATTTTGCCCATATGATCAAGCATGCGGGGTTTTCGCGGATATCATACCGCAATCTCACCGGTGCGATTGCAGCGCTGCATTCAGGTTGGAAAATTTAAAAATGGTGCAAATTTCCCCTTACTTTCAATTGATGCGTGCAGGATGGGTTTTAACGCGTGAAGGTGTTTTAAGTGCTCTTCCTCATGATGATCTTCAAGGATTTCCAGCGCTATGTCATCGTATAGCGAGTGCATTAGCACGACGCAAAACAAAAAAGAAACAGCGATCTGAAAATATTTCGTATGCCATTAATAAGCTTGGACCCTCTTACATAAAACTTGGTCAATTTCTTGCAACAAGGCCTGATATTGTCGGCCGTGATATTGCGGAAGATTTATCACAACTACAAGATCGCGTCCAAACATTTTCTTGCACCGCCGCTATTGCTCAAATTGAAAGTTCTCTTGGTCGCTCTATTGATGATTTATTCATAAACTTTTATCCCCCTATTGCCGCCGCTTCTATTGCTCAAGTTCATCCAGCTGAATACAGTGATGAAACTGGCCATAAGAAAAAATGTGCTGTAAAAGTTATTCGTCCCAATATCAGAGCACGTTTTTCTAAAGATCTTAGAGGATTCTATCTCATTGCTCATTTACAAGAGCGCTATATCCCTGCCTCTCGAAGGCTTCGTCCTGTTTGTGTGGTGGATACTTTAGCACAAACAACACGGCTTGAAATGGATTTACGCCTAGAAGCAGCAGCTATATCTGAAATGGCTGAAAATATTCAACATGATACAGGCTTTCGGGTTCCACGTATTGACTGGGAACGGACAGGACGTAATGTCCTTACAATGGAATGGATTGATGGTATAAGAATATCCGAAATTTCCAAACTTAAAGAAGCTGGATTTGATTTGAAAGCGCTCGCTATTACGCTTATTCAATCTTTTCTTCGCCATACACTGCGCGATGGTTTTTTTCACGCCGATATGCATCCTGGTAATTTATTTGTAGATGAAAAAGGATGTATTGTTGCTGTTGATCTAGGCATTACAGGAAGGCTTGGCAAAAAAGAAAAGCATTTCCTTGCTGAAATTCTTTACGGCTTTATTACCCGCGATTACCATCGGGTTGCACGTGCCCATTTTGAGGCAGGTTATGTTCCTTCACACCATAATATTGAAAGCTTTGCACAAGCCAACCGCGCTATTGGCGAACCAATTCACGGACAATCAGCGCAAAGCATTTCCATGGCTAAATTGCTCACTTTATTGTTTGAAGTCACTGAATTGTTTGACATGCAAACGCGACCTGAACTTTTATTGCTGCAAAAAACGATGGTTGTCGTGGAAGGTGTTGCCCGCACATTAGATCCCACTTTTAATATGTGGAAAGCTTCTGAACCCGTTGTCAAAGAATGGATTAGTAAAAATTTAGGACCCGTAGGCGTTGCAAAAGACTTTAGTGAAGGAGCACAAGCTCTCCTTTCTCTGGCACGCAAAACACCACAATTGGTTCAAAATTTCCAACGGATAGAAGAAGATTTCAATCAAATGAGAAAAACAGGTTTTAATCTTTCTCCTGCTACCCTAAAACAACTTGCTGTGGAACAAAGTCGTAGAAACCGTTATGGTCGTTATAGTCTTTTCATCATTGCACTTTGTTGCGCTTTTCTTACTTTTTACTTTTTTCATCTTTTCTAATCTCCTTGATATGTTAAAAATATCAACAATGAAATCATTGCAATCATTTTTATTTCTTGGAGGTATTTTATGGCCAGTATTACCATTCGTAACCTGTCTCCTGAAACCAAAGAAGCTTTACGCGTACGCGCCGCGCAAAATGGTATTTCTATGGAAGAAGAAGTCCGACGCCTTTTAAGCAACCCCACTCCTCTCACCATACAACCCCTTTATGCTAGCGCTGTTGAATCGCAATCATTGAAATCAAAATCACTTCTTCTTATTATTGGTGGAAGTATTGCATCCTATAAAGCACTTGATTTGATTCGCCGCTTACAAGAACGTGGAGCACACTTAAAAGTCGTGATGACAAAAGCAGCGCAAAAATTTATTACGCCTTTAGCCGCTGAAGCTTTAAGCGGTGGTACTGTATATACTGATTTATTTTCACGCGAAGAAGAACACGATATCGGACATATCCGATTAGCACGTGATGCTGACCTGATTATTTTAGCTCCTGCTACAGCCAACCGTATTGCAAAAATAGTCAATGGCATAGGAGATGATCTGGCTGATTGCATTCTTTTAGCGGCACGCTGCCCACTCTTGATTGCACCCGCCATGAATCCGTCCATGTGGGTGCATCCAGCAACTATTCGTAATGTTGCACAATTGCATGCAGATGGCGTTCATATCATTGGACCAGAAATCG
This sequence comes from Bartonella sp. TT29SHDZB, assembly GCF_042193395.1. NCBI lineage: Bacteria > Pseudomonadati > Pseudomonadota > Alphaproteobacteria > Hyphomicrobiales > Bartonellaceae > Bartonella > Bartonella sp. TT29SHDZB. The sequence continues at coordinate 162,120 of NZ_JBHILQ010000001.1, read as the reverse complement.
GAAATATGGCTGAACGTGACGAGATAGGATATGGACGTATGAGCGAACCTTTAACCATTGTCGCTGCCATAGAGAATCTTTTGAATGGGCATGAAAAACCTCTCTCTGACCGCCATTTCATCGTTACCTCTGGCCCTACCCATGAACCTATTGATCCAGTGCGTTATATTGCTAATCGGTCTTCAGGTAAACAAGGTCATGCCATCGCAACCGCTCTTGCACATTTGGGTGCAAAAGTAACACTTATTTGTGGACCTGTTAATCTTGCAGACCCACAAGAAGTAAAAACCATTCATGTTGAAACAGCACAACAGATGTTAAAAGCCGTTCAAACCGCATTGCCTGCTGATGGTGCCATTTTTGTTGCCGCTGTTTGTGACTGGCGCAGTCAAACGCAGTCTTTACACAAAATTAAAAAGGATGCTCATAAAACACCACCATCCCTTCATATGGTTGAAAATCCTGACATTTTAGCAACGATTGGACACGCTCCAAACCGTCCTTCATTGGTCATTGGTTTTGCTGCTGAAACATGTGATATCATTGCTAATGCGCAAAAGAAATGTGTTGAAAAAGGAGCTGATTTCATTCTTGCTAATGATATTTCTCTTCAACTAGATGGTACAAGTGTCATGGGTTCTGATACAAATCAAGTTTATCTCGTGAGTAGAGAAAAAGTTGAACAATGGCAACATATGAGTAAACAACACGTAGCGCAAAAATTAGCAAACGTGATTGTATCATTTTTTGCCCCCCAAACACCTACTCCTCATGAGGGAAATATACCACTTTGCAAATAATAACTCTTCAAACGCGTTGATATTAAAACACCTTATAAAATAGAACTGACAATAGGTATCTATCTCTATTAGTATATAATATTTTGATTTATAATGATAATCTAGCATTGTTCATATTAAATTAGAATCCCAAATATCGTAAGATTCTCTCATTTCAACTCTCTCTCATGTTGAAACAATAAAAATCATTTTCTTGCACGTTGCAAACAAGGACAACCGTATAAATACAAAACGTTTGAGAAAGGACTATCGCCCTATAATGAACCGTTTCAAAAGCTAAGACTTGTCGCAACATTGAGGGTAAGTATATGATGTGCCAGCATGCTCTTTTGTTAAGCATAAAGATAGTGGCTACCCCCTTAAGTTTTATAATCTTCATGGGAGCCTTATCCTTATACAATTCACGGGCACTGTTGCGAAATGGGGGTGACGAGCGTTGAGAGATGTTTCTTAAAAAAATCCCATCTTACCCTAACCTTCATAAAAAATAGAATCTTTGCACCCCTGTCTCTCCAGCTTATAAAAAACAAGCTGGAATCATCGTTTGCTATCCTTCAGTTTTAAGAAAGCTCTTGCATTGAGGAAAATTTATAAAAAGCATTTTTTTCTTAAATGTTTTTTATCTCTATATTTGTCCTATTTATGATGTGCAAATAAATGATTGTTTTGATTTTGACAGTGAAGATTTAATTTCCATATTGGTGATTCTTATTCAAATTAAAGATGATAAATTCTCTTCATAAATTAATGGTGTTATTATCTAAAAATTATTTGATACAGTGCACCACTTGTATGAAAAGTGCTTCAATGAATTCTTACTTTATTGCACTTATAGCTCTTAAAGTTCAAAATCTCATCATTTTTAAGCATCAGTGACATCTCTCTTTCTTTACTTCTTCTCAAAAAACTGCCTGTTATGAAATACTTATAGTTAATCGTTTGAAATTTTTTATTTTCCTATTGTGATATTACATGAATCATTCTGTTGCCTAAAATCAGAATATTTCCGTAACTAATACGTAAACTTTACCCTTATTCCATTAACCTCAATAGTATTTTAAATAGACGCGAAAACCAAGATGCGCCATGCCAAGCGATAAAAAAGTACAGATTAGGATATCGTGCAAAACAAATTAAGGATATAGATAAACGAAATTAGGCAGCGATACTGGATAAATGGAAGTAAAAAACTTCCCCCTCAATATCTCCTACTACCTTAATTTTTTTTATATACATTATGTAAACGCAATAAGCTAAACTCTGTACAAAGATATTTAAAAGTTCTTCTACAACAGCTGCTTCTTACATTTTTCTCGTTTTTTTAAACCTAAAATTTCTATTAATTGAAATTTTATTTTAAACGAAGAAGCCTTAGTTATTTTTTATTTTATCCATTCTATAAGAAGAATTTAGCCTGATTTTAATAATAATATAAAAGTGAAAAATTCTCTTTTTTTACAAAATAATATCGATGTATTTCTTTAGTGTTAGTGAAAATAGCTCTTATAATTCAAGAAAGAAAAAATTACACTGTACATTCTTTAAATATATTTCTTGTTTTTTTTGCTTCTTTCCTTAGTTTATTAATCTATGATTTTTACTGCTGCTTATCGTGCTTTACAACGTCTTCTGACCTCGCAATATCGTACTATGATACTGAAAGCATTAGGGGTTACTTTTTTCATTCTCACCATTTTATGGTTATGTGTGCACCAACTTTTTGTGTCTTACTTTTGGCCCTGGATTGCTCAATTTCTTCCTGGACTTCCTAGTTGGGCGGGATGGATTGGTTTTAGCATGCTTATCATCTTTAACCTTGGGTTGGCTCTTTTGTTGGCTTTTTTGATTGCACCCATCACAGCTATGATTGGTGGTTTTTTCATTGATTCTGCTGCTGAAATCATTGAAAAGGAGGATTATCCAAACGAGCCTATTGGACAAGCTTTGTCATTTAAGCGTTCTCTTATTATTTCCTTTAAATTTGTTATTTTAAGCCTTCTTGGGAATGGAATTGCTTTTATTTTATTCTTCATACCAGGTGTTAATTTGATTGCTTTTTATGTTATTAATGGTTATTTGCTTGGTCACGAATATTTCTTGTTTGCTGCTTACCGTTTTCGAACAGAGCAAAATGCGCGTGCTTTTTTACATACTCATTACACAACGGTTTTTGGTGCAGGATTATTGATAGCGCTTTTTGTTTCGATTCCAATTCTTAATTTAGCAACACCGCTTTTTGCAGCCGCCTTTATGACATATTTACATAAAATGCTTTCCCAAAAAACCATAGCACGCATTACACAAAAATAATGCTCCTTAACTTTAAGCGAATCAAACCTGCCAGTAAAAAAAGCATATGATAAAATTTTATGCTTTTCCTTTTATTAAGGCAACATATTGATCTATAACGATAATTTATTATTTTACAACATAAGTAAAAAACTAAATATTATGCGGTTTTCTCATTTTAATCCTATTCATATTGGATCAATTGAAATCGTTTATTAATATGTACAAGCAGAGTTGGTGTGTGGACAAAAGCACTTAAAAAAGTGTAAAATACTTTTCATGACCCCTCTTAAATGCAAGAATTATTGTCACATTGGAAACTGGCAAAGAGTAGGGTGATCGGTTTGTACCTTATATTTCAGTAAAAATGGAGAGCATAATGTATTTTATACCATTCATGGAGAGTATATACTCTTTATGAGCACCGTCATAAGAGTGTTTTGGGAATTATTGAAAGATATCTGTGTAAAACAAGCACATAGTAATATAATAGTATTTTGAGCGTATTCAATTTTAATTGTAAAAAGCGCGCGCTTTAAAGAGACCTTTTGAAAAAAATCTTGCTCTGATGTTAGCGTTTCGCTAATATAGCGTTATCATATCCATTATCTTTATGGATTATTTTAGCCTTGTTAGCGCCTTATATTATAAGGTTTCTTTTTTTTCAAAACTGTTGATACGAATGATTAATTGGATATTCATTTTTATTAAAAAATAAGGCGTTTGTTAACCATCGCAAGGAGTAAATTTTAATACCAAAGTAAAAAATAAAAACATGTAAGTTCTTAAAACTTATGAGAAATTTGTTATAGGGAATACTCTTTATGATACATATGATTGTTATGATATGGGGAAATTAAAAAATTAAAAAACAAGCTATACGCACACTAATAAAAGTATTAAATAGACTTCTTTGTTCAACCGGCAAAGCAAATGTGACTGCTTAAGTTCTATATTTTTTCAAATCATGCAAAAGATGTATAATATTTAAAGGAAGGCTATAAAGATGAACTGGATTACGAATTATGTTCGTCCTAAAATTAACTCTATATTGGGACGCCGTGAAATTCCAGAAAATCTATGGATTAAAGATCCTACCAGTGGTGAAATGATCTTCCATAAAGATCTGGAAGCCAATCAATTTGTGGCTCCCAATTCTGGCTATCATATGCGTATCAGTGCTAAAAATCGTCTCATGCATTTTTTTGATGATGGTGTTTATACAACTCTTGAAAATCCAAAAGTTGTAACAGACCCTTTAAAATTTCGTGACGAAAAACGCTATATTGACCGGTTAAAAGATTATCGTTCTAAACTTGGTGTTGATGACAATATTTTAAGTGCACGCGGCACGATTGAGGGTTTGCCAATTATTGTAACCGTTCAAGATTTCGCCTTTATGGGTGGATCACTCGGTATGGCTTCAGGAGAAGCTATTATCAAAGCTTTCGATACTGCTATTGCTGAAAGACGTCCGCTGGTTCTTTTTGCTGCTTCTGGTGGTGCACGCATGCAAGAAGGAACACTGTCATTGATGCAAATGCCCCGTACAACAGTAGCGATTGAAATGTTGAAAGAAGCAAAACTTCCCTATATTGTCGTGCTGACCAATCCAACCACCGGTGGTGTTACTGCTTCTTACGCCATGCTTGGTGATATTCACATTGCCGAACCTGGCGCTATGATTGGTTTTGCTGGTCCACGTGTGATTCAACAAACTATACGCGAAACTCTACCAGAAGGTTTTCAAAGTAGTGAATATCTGCTTGAACATGGTATGATTGATATGGTTGTATCGCGTTTAGAAATGAAAACAACCATTGCACGTCTTTTACGCTTGATGATGAAACGCCCTGCTGTTTTTCATCCTTCCGATCCATCCCCAACAGACTCTCAAACATCGCTTTCTACAACAAAAGCAGCTTAAATTCATGCAACAAAACCAAGTACAAAAGGTGGTAGATGGTTTACTGAAAAATTATCCGAAAAAATTTGATCTTTCTTTAGAGCGTATTGTTCACCTTTTAGAGCGTCTTGGTAATCCACATTTAAAACTTGCACCTGTTATTCACATCGCTGGAACAAATGGCAAAGGATCTGCCTCAGCAATTTGCCGTGCTCTTTTGGAAAATGCAGGCTACCGCGTTCATGTCTATAGCTCACCTCATCTCGTCAACTGGAATGAACGTTGCCGATTAGGTCAAAAAGGAAGTGGTCAATTTGTTACAGAGAGCCAATTGGCTGAAACAATCCGTGAAATTATAAAAGTAAATCATCAAGAACCAATTACTATTTTTGAAATTTTTACAGCCGCTGCCTTTATGCTGTTTAGTGTACATCCAGCTGATGTAGTCATTCTAGAAGTTGGATTGGGAGGACGTTTTGATGCTACCAATGTCGTTAACAAACCAGCTGTATCGCTTATTATGCCCATTGATTATGATCATGAGATCTTTCTTGGAAATACAATTGCTCAAATCGCTTTTCAAAAAGGAGGGATTATCAAACCAAACGTTCCTGTGGTTATCGGGAAGCAAAACTATCAAGAAACTCTTGCTACTTTAATACCCCTTGCCGATAAAAATAAAGCATCTTATTCTCTATGTGATCAAGATTATCAAAGCTATAAAGAACATGGACGTATGGTTTTTCAAAACAATCAAGGTCTCATGGATCTCCCCCTTCCTAACCTTATTGGAGACCACCAAATTGCCAATGCTGGTGCATCTCTTGAAGCAGTCTATCAAGCGGGTTTTCAACTTTCAGAACAAACCATAAAGGATGCTTTGAAAAATATTTATTGGCCCGCACGAATGCAACATCTTACTCATGGACATTTAGTTGATCAACTGTCTCCTAATATTGATTTATGGTTGGATGGAGGTCATAATCCTGCTGCAGGAAAAGTTATTGCAGCAGAACTTACACAATGGAGAAAAAAAACAGATCGTCCCATTATTATGATTGCTGGCATGCTTAATACCAAAGATGCTGTAGGTTATTTTCGTCCTTTAGCTAACCTTGTCGATAAAGTATATACGATACCGCTGCGTGACAATAATGCCAGTATCTCTCCAACAAACTTAGCTGAATCAGCCCAAAAAGTAGGAATCCTTGCTGCCCCAAAAGCGCACCTACAAGATGCTTTGCATAAGATGAAGGAGGAATATAAAGAAGCGATTGTTCTTATTGGTGGTTCTCTTTATCTTGCGGGCGATATTTTGCGTGACAATAAAACACCACCATGCTAAAAATTAGCCATTTTTAAAACTTTGAAAGATAGACTTTTTGATCATGCGACTTGATTGTGCACTTTATCAACATCCTAAACTCATTACTGTTTTTGGCGGATCTGGTTTTGTAGGACGGCATGTCGTTGAAACTTTGACTAAGCAGGGATATCGCGTTCGCATCGCTGTTCGTTGTCCACAAAAAGCTTATTACATGCTTCAAATAGGAGAAGTAGGACAAACCCAAATGCTTAAAACAGATATCAAGCATCGTGCTTCTGTTGCACGCGCATTGCTTGGAGCTGATGCAGCAGTGTTTTTGCCTGGTAGCTTAAAACAAGCAAATCAATCGAATTTTAAAAAAACACAAATTGATGGTGTTTACAATGTTGCTGAATTAACAGCAGAAACTGGTATTCCGCTCATCTATATGTCAACACTTGTGGCTAACGAGAATGCTTCATGTTTTTATGCACGTGTTAAGTTTATGGGTGAGCAAATCATTCATAACAAGCATCCTCAGGCAATTATTATCCGTCCATCCGTTATCTTTGGACCAGAGGATTGTTTCTTTAACACCTTAGCTGATTTGTCGCGTTTTTTACCAATTATGCCTCTTTTTGGAGGTGGACAAAGTAAATTGCAACCCGTGTATGTTGGTGACGTTGCTGAGTTTATCGCACGCGCTTTAAATGGACAGGTTACTTGGGGAAAAAATTATGATCTTGGTGGTCCCCAAATTATCACCTTCCAAAATGCTCTTGAAAATATACTCAAAATCATTCATCGTAAAAAAACACTCCTATCCATGCCTCTTTCTGCCGGTCTATTGATTGGAGGAATTTTAGGAACAATTGGTAAACTGCCTTTTGTACCAACACTTGTAACAGCCAATCAGATACGCTTTTTGCAAATAGATAACATAGTTTCTCAAGAAGCTATTGAAAATGGATGTACTTTAGAAGGGGTGGGAATTACTCCCAGAGCAATGTCTGCATTCTTGCCAAGTTATCTCTGGCGATTTCGTCCACATGGTCAATTTTCCCAAAACCTACTCGTTTAGAACAAATCCTTCCAAAACTGAGTTAATTATTTGATTTATAATTCATAGCGCGTTGTTAGCGGTTTTAAAATCAGAGTGTTCAATAGAGTGATGTTTATACATTTTTAATGCTCTGTTCAGTATCACAAAAAATGTTTAATCGTATATCTATAGGATTTTGATAAAATCGTTGAAAACAGGAGAAAAGTACTTCTTATAAACTGTCTTTATCCAAGAGCAGCTGCAACATTGGAATCCTAAAGAACCGATTCTGAATTGCCTATTCATAAATATGATAATCTATGGCTTTGCATTATATTATTTTGCTAAAAAGCTTAATAATGCAATTCAAAGTAACTCTTCCTTTTTTAACAACCGCATAAGTGAGTAGAATACGAGTATATACTTTCGATATTATCCCATAAAAAATCGATATAAAAACTGTGAAGCACATGCACCATTTTTATTATTTAAAAGGTATTCCCTCTGGAGATTTTTAAAAGCTTTAAAGTTACGTGAAAAGGATAGAATTTTGTTTATATAATAAGACTTATCATGAAGATCTCTTATTCTGTCAGTAACATCATTACTCAGATCCATAAATGCATATTTGTTGCACAAATTTATGGAGATTTTAAAAGGGCTTTTTCACATAAAGAAGTCCTCTTCTTGTCTTGCATTTTTTTTTAATTTCTCCTACCGTCTTGGAAAAACTTATTTTAAAGGAATAAAGAATGGCAGCTCAAGATTTTGTTGTCAAAGATATTGCTCTTGCCGCTTATGGTCGTAAAGAACTTGACATTGCTGAAACTGAAATGCCTGGTTTGATGGCTTGTCGCAAGGAGTTTTCCTCTAGTCAGCCTTTGCGTGGAGCGCGTATTTCTGGCTCATTGCACATGACAATTCAAACAGCCGTTTTAATTGAAACATTAAAAGCGATTGGCGCCGATATACGATGGAGCTCTAGCAATATTTTTTCTACACAAGACCATGCAGCAGCAGCTATCGCCGCAACTGGTATTCCTGTATTCGCAGTTAAGGGTGAAACATTGGAAGAATATTGGACTTATATAGATGCAATCTTCCAATGGCCAGATGGTCATCCTTCCAATCTTATTTTAGATGATGGCGCTGATGCCACAAACTATATTTTAATGGGAAGTCGTGCAGAACAAAATAAAGATATCCTCTCGCATCCAAAAACAGAAGAAGAAGAAATTTTTTTCAAACAAATACAAAAACGTATGGATGCAACACCAGGATTTTTTACACGACAATGCACAGCAATCAAAGGTGTAAGTGAAGAAACTACAACAGGTGTAAACCGTCTTTATCAATTACAAAAAGAAGGGCTTCTCCCTTTTCCTGCTATTAATGTCAATGACAGCGTCACTAAATCAAAGTTTGATAATAAATATGGATGTAAAGAATCATTGGTCGATGGTATTCGACGTGGAACAGACGTGATGATCGCTGGTAAAACTGCCATTGTCTGTGGTTATGGTGATGTAGGAAAAGGTTCAGCAGCATCCCTTTCTGGTGCTGGAGCTCGTGTTAAAGTAACAGAAATTGACCCTATCTGTGCTCTTCAAGCAGCGATGGATGGCTATGAAGTTGTTAATTTGGATGATGATGCTTCCAGTGCTGATATTATCATCACCACAACAGGCAATAAAGATGTTGTTCGTTTAGACCATATGCGACAAGTAAAGGATATGTGTATTCTTGGAAATATTGGTCATTTTGATAACGAAATCCAAGTCGCTGCCCTTAGAAATTTGCCATGGACAAATATTAAACCACAAGTTGATATGATCACTTTTCCCGATGGAAAACGCATTATTTTGCTTTCTGAAGGACGTTTGTTAAACCTCGGGAATGCGACTGGGCATCCTTCTTTTGTCATGTCAGCCTCGTTTACTAATCAAGTTTTAGCGCAAATTGAACTTTTTACCCGTTCAGAACACTATACAAATGAAGTCACTGTTTTGCCTAAACATCTTGATGAAAAGGTTGCACGTCTACATCTTGATCGGTTAGGAATAAAATTAAGTGTTTTATCAGAAGAACAAGCCGCTTATATTGGAGTCTCACCACAAGGACCTTATAAACCAAACCATTACCGTTACTAATACATTTCCTTGGATAAAAAAAGGGAAAGATGCCGTGTTCAGCTTTGGTGACTATAACCCCAAAGAAAAAGCTCAAAAAGAGATCCGAATCTATACGTATATATTTTGCCTTTTTTTCTTTTTTTCTCCAACATGCGCTGTTGCTCAGTCATTGGAAAGTTATTTACCATTTTCTTTCACTTTGCCCAATGGTCCATGGCTGCTTTTAGCGCTATGTGGGGGGATTTCTTGTGCTTCACTTCTCTCGTGTATGGCTGTTACCGTGCGTGCAAAAAAAGCAGCACAGAAACCTCTGAAGATAATTCAAGCAGATTTTTCTGAAAAACTTAAATATTATGAATGGCTTTTGGAAGAAACCGAACAATTCCTTCTCATTTGGGAAAATCCAACGACCTTACCCCGTGTAGTTGGTACCCTTTCCGCATTGCAAAAAATAGGAATTGATCAGCAAGATTTTCAGCGCTTTGAGCTTTGGGTTGAAGAAAATTCTCTGCGAGAACTTGACTATGCATTGACTCAACTCCGTTGTCAATGTCACCCTTTTGAACTTTCTATCACCACCACAAATAATGTGCTGCTACAAGTTACAGGGGTTATTGCAGGAACGGTCGCCATTGCTCGTTTTCAAGATATTTCAAAACAACAAAGTGAAAACGCTCGTTTACAGAAAGATATCGCCCGCCTTCTTACTGAACTGAGAATGCAGCGCAATCTTCTTGATCTTATTCAAGAACCCGTATGGATAAAAGATTGTGAAGGAAAAGTTTGTTTTATCAATCGCGCCTTTAGAGAGATGACAGATTTTCGTGAAGACAATGATGAAGTGGGGGATCTCTTCAATGAAAACACACAATGCAAAACAGGTAAAACAGAAACAATTTTTCAAGAACATGTTCATACAGTTATTAATGGAGAACGGCACCGTTTTCATCTCACACGGATTACAACGGCCGAGGGGATGGCAGCTTTTGCACGTGATGACAGCGCATATGAAAATCTTGCTCATGAATTAAAATATATTCTTAAAAGCCATTGTGAAACACTTGACCAAATCTCAACAGCTGTAGCCATTTTTGATACAAACCAAAAATTAAAATTTTGCAATCATGCTTTTAAAATTTTATGGCCGTTGGAGAGTTCCTTTTTAGAAAGTGAACCAAGCCATACTTTGTTTCTTGAACATTTGCGTGAAAAGGGGCTCATTGCTGAACACCCCGATTGGCGCGCGTGGAAAGAAGAACTCTTTAAAGCCTATCGGCAAACAGAATCAAACCAACAAATTTGGAATCTTCCAGATGGGCGTACGGTGCGTGTTGTCTCTAACCCTCATCCACAAGGAGGCGTCACTTGGCTTTACGAAAACCTTACTGAAAAAATTGATCTTGAACGCCGTTATAACACACTCATAAAAATACAAGGTGAAACACTTGATAAACTTTCCGAAGGCGTGGTTGTTTTTGGTACTGATGGACGCCTTCGTTTATCGAATCCTGCCTTGTCGAAATTGTGGTCGCTTCCTTACAATTTACTGGTAGAAGGAACCCATATTACACAGTTCCAAAGCCATTGTTCAACCTTAACATCGGGGCAAGAATGGGATGAGTTTACAAAATTCATTACCGGTTTTGCTGAAAAACGTGAAACATATTCGGGTCGTATAGATCTCAAAAATGATACGATTATTGACTATACTCTGGTCCCTCTTCCCGATGGGCAAACGATGCTTACTTTTGTGAATGTTACAGACACTGTTCATGTTGCACGTGCTCTTCAAGAAAAAAACGAAGCATTAGAAAGTGCTGATCGTTTGCGTAATGAATTTGTCCAACACGTTTCCTATGAATTGCGTACACCTCTCACCAATATTATTGGATTTTCTGATATTTTACGTGATCAAATTTTCGGTTCTATCAATGAACGTCAACAAGAATATCTCGGGCACATTCATTCAGAATCAGGAACTCTTTTAAATATTGTTAACGATATTCTTGATCTTGCCACCCTTGATGCAGGAATTATGGAGTTGGACATAAAATCGGTTAATATTGCCGATGCTATGATACAAGCAGTAGCACGTGTGGAAGATCGCCTTAATGGACGTCATATTACACTTTTACAACAAATTTCCCCTTCCTTAAACTCTATTTCTGCTGATGAAAAACGCTTGCATCAAATTTTTGTGAATGTCCTGAGTAATGCTATTAATTTCGCAACAGAAGCGAGTACTATTGAATTTTGCGTCGATGAAGAAGATGATAACATTGTCTTTAGCGTTCACAATGAGGGCTCTGACATTCCTGAAGACATTCTTGATCGTATTTTTAAACGTTTTTCTTCTCATTCACACCATGGTGGGCGTGCGGGAGCAGGTCTTGGCCTTTCCCTTGTGAAAAGTTTCGTTGAACTGCACGGTGGACATGTTGAAATTCTGACCGGTTCTGGAAAAGGAACAACCGTTAAATGTTTTTTCCCACTTCCCAAAGGAGATAAGATTTTTTAATTTTAGCCTTTATTATAATAAAAATTTTTCATCCATCTCATGGAACTCTTAATGAATTTTAGTTTTTTTCTTGAAAATGAAGAGGCCACAAAGCTTTTTGCACAAAATTTAGCTCTTTCTTTAAAGCCGGGAGATCTTGTAACGCTGCAAGGAGATCTTGGAACTGGAAAATCAACCATTGCACGCACAATCATCCAAACACTTGCAAACGATAACACTATGGATGTTCCAAGCCCTACTTTTACTCTTATGCAAAGCTATCAACTTCCACAGTTTGAAATTATTCATGCTGATCTTTATCGCCTTTCTATGGAAGAAGAAATTGATGAATTAGGGCTTTATGAAGCACACGAGAAAAACATTTTACTTGTCGAATGGCCAGAAAGAAGTGCAGCTCTTTTAGAGCTTTCCACTTTTGCACTTACCTTACAATATGAAATTCATGGGCGCCATGTAACAGTTAGATCAGCACAACATTCCATTGAACGTTTGCAACAGTCTTTTGCAATCCATACATTTAAAAAAACATAGATATAATCATGAGCATCATCATTTTTTAGTTGGTAATATCTCAGGATATACCTATGAAATTTGAGATAATGAACAACATAAAGAAGTCCCTTATAAATGCTGCAACCATGAAGATGAAACTCTGACTCTTTCATATAACAATGACATAAATTGCAAAGGACATCCGTTAATTTATAGGAATTCATCAATTTATTTTAGAGAATGTTTTTTGCCTTTCATATTTTTGTTTAAGGCTTCGAAAAAAGTTTTTTGATTCTAGAGAATAGTATAAGAAAATTTTAAATTGAAGTGGTAACCCTTTAGAAGAACATTCTATAACCTGTAGTGAATTGCTTTTTTCTTTCTGCTTAAAAATTGTGAGCTTCAGAAAAGTAATTTGCAAAGTTTGTGCTTAAAATTTTCTTATTGCTAGAGTGGTATTTGCTTTTTTATGTGTTGGCCCCCTATCTTGATAGCCTTATCCAAGAAGAAAGACCTTTATGAAATTATCATTCACCCAATATTTTTGACGCGCATATAAGGAAAGAATTGCCTATATTCTTCATACAAAGCAATTTTTTATAAAAAATGGTCAATTAAATCATGCATAACAGTGTGGATTCTTAAAATCATTTAAATTTTTGATTTAATTGAATTGCTATTATAGAATGTTTAAAAAAATCAAAAGGAGAGACTAAAATTTCTCTCCTTTATCGTTACTGAGTATGGCATCAACTAAGTCCATTTTTTATCCACTCAGAAAGACGTCCTTTAGGGGCAGCGCCAATCATATTCGATGAAACATTTCCATTTTTAAACATTAATAATGTAGGGATAGAGCGCACTCCATATTGGGTAGCAAGTTCCGGATTTTCATCAATATTCACTTTGGCAATTTTAACTTGATTTTGCATTTCTATTGAAATTTCATCCAAAATCGGTGCAATCATTTTGCAAGGACCACACCATTCTGCCCAAAAATCAACCACAACAGGGGTGGAAGAAGTTAGAACTTCACTTTCGAAGTTGTCCTTATCAACTTTTATACATGTCATTGAGTTATCCTTTATATTCATTTCTATACATTGGTATGATAACAATTCATATCAAGTTATTGCAAAGATAAATTATTAAGAGACTTTTCTACACCAAAGATTGTATAGGGTGTTTGTTTGAGTAATTTTATGAAAGTAAAAAAGCCTAAAGACGCTTTGAAGAGAAAAAGCAACTTATAAAGCAATTTCACCAAGAAATGCCTCAAGTTTTTCTGGAAGAAGTTTAAAAATTTTAGCTTCTTTACTGTAGATAAGCAGAGCTTGGACATCTTTATCGGGATGAATGGCTTGCAACAATTTTCGGTAAAGAGCCATTTGCAACCAATGATGGGAAGCAATAGCAGCTTCATTTTCTGGTGGAGTTCCGGTTTTAAAATCGGCAAAGATAATGCTGTTTTGCGTGATGTAGAGACGGTCAATTTGACCAGAGATTGCTTGTTCTTTTCCACGAATTTTTACAATACCCATTAAGGAAACCTCAGCACGTGAATGCTCAGAAAAAAGGGGTTTGAGATAAACATGATCTAATATTTTCCAAATATGGCAAAGAGCATCTTCTCTTTGGCTCTCATGCCAATGAGAGGCTTTGATATTGAGATAGTTTCGAGCATAATCTCGACGTTTTTGTGGGGGACAATCGGGTAAATATTGTAACAATCGATGAACGAGATTACCATATTCAATGGAAAAAGCTCTGTTTGTGTTCATGGCTCCTAAAACAGGTGAAGTGGTAAACTGTTTTGGATTTGAGAATAGCTCTGTATCAGCTTCAATGGAAAGGCTCGCCACTGACGGTTTTAACGGTTTTGGGAGCACCGGTTCTGCTGGGACTTTATGGGAGAAAAAGTCTGGTAGAGGTGGAAGTGTTTGGCATTCAACGGAAGAAATTTTTTGGTTTATAGAAGTAGAAGAAGGCGGTGTAATGCAATAACGCCAAGCTGCAATATCTTCCGCAGGACCTTTTATAGCTACCGCATGCGGTTCGAGAGCTCTCTTTACCAGTTGTAACCATGTATGAGATGGCGTTTTCTGATTTGTATACCCGCAAACAAACAAGCGATCTTCAGCGCGTGTCATTCCTACATAAAGAAGGCGCCTATACTCCTCTTCAGCACGCTCTTTTAAACGCAAAATTGCTTGTTTAGAAGGCATTGTATCGAATTCTGCATTAGGGCGCCAGATAAAAGCTTGTTGGTCACTCAAATATGCATTGTTCAAGGGAACTTCAAGCAAGTGAGGTGAATGCTGGGGATGCCAAATCGCACTACCGGGATCAACTAAAAATACAACAGCAGCCTCCAGTCCTTTTGCGGCGTGAACAGTCATGATGCGAATTTCTTCATGATTTTGGTCAAACTCACGTTTAATTTCTGGTTCACTGACACTTAATGTTTCCAAAAAAGCTTGTAATCCTGGTAACCCCGTTTTTTGAATCGCGAGTGTGTAGTCCATAAAAGCATCAAGCACATCATTGGCTTCCGAGCCTAAGCGCGCTAAAATTTTTTGTCGTCCCTTATCATCATTTAAGATATGACTATAGAATTCGAAGACTGGTATTTTATCCACTAAAGTACGATATTGACTCAAGCTTTCAAAAGTATCTTTAAAAGGAATATGCGACGATGCCTGTTCACAAAGGCTTTTCCAAAGAGAGCCTGTACGGTGAGCGGCAAGTTGATAAAGTTCCTCTTCGCTAAGCGCAAAGAGTGGACTTTTTAAAACACAAGCAAGAGACAAATCGTCTTGTGGTTGCAAAACAAAACGTCCGAGTGCCATTAAATCACGCACACTCATATGTTTTATAAGCTGTAAACGGTCTGCACCAGCGACGGGTATATTGCGTTGTTTAAGGGCACGAGAAAGCGCTAGGGCAAATTGATCACGCTTACGAACCAAAACCATAATATCACTAGCACGCAATAACCGCCCTTTTGCTGGAAGCATTTCTCCTTTGTGTAACCAGCCTGCAATTGTTTCAGCAACTTTTTCTGCCAAACGTACTGCTGGTATATCTAAATGATCAACAGTTACATGCCAATCATCAGGAAATTCGTCTTTTTCTTTAGAAATGGCATCCCATAAAATAACTTCACCTGGACTGTGAGTACGGATAGCTTCGTGTATGGTTTTTGTATTTTCTGCTGAAAGCCCTTTATAATTCTCTGGTGTTTCAAAGACAAGATCCACACTTTTAAGAACATCGGCTGTGGAGCGAAAAGAGTAATTCAATTGTATTTTTTCAAATTTCTGCTTTGCTTGTTGTGCTTTTTTTTGAATAATTTTGCCATTTGCAGCAAAATTTTCTGGTGCAGCGCCCTGAAAGGAATAAATAGACTGTTTTTCATCTCCAACAGCGAAAAGAGTACGTATATTGTCACGTTGACTATGACCTGTAAAAAATTCTTGCGCTAAAAGTTGAATAATTTTCCATTGATCAGGGTTCGTATCTTGTGCTTCATCAAGCAAAATATGATCAAGACCCTTATCAAGTTTATAGTGCACCCATTGGCTTGCACCTTCACGTTGCAACAAATGGAGTGTGCGCTCAATGAGATCATCAAAGTTTAAAAAACCATTGGCTTTTTTTAAATTTGCATAAATTTTGAGATAAAGGGCACAAAGCTGAAAAGCAGCCATATTGAGGGTGGCAACTTTTGCACAGTGATATTTTTCTAAAAGAACAGAAAGCTTGTTCTGTTTATCTTCAAGCATTTGTTGAATAAAAGGCCAAATTTCATCTGATTTTTTACGAGATAAATGTGAAAAACTACGTGGCTCACCTTTTGTTGTAAAATAAATATCAGAAACAATATCAATGATAGTTTCTTCATCACAAGCGGTTTCTAATTGGGGAAGTTTTTCAATGATACTCTTAGTGTTTTTATTCCCATGGGTTTCACAATGGTTAAGAGCATAAAGAGGAAGACGAGCAGTCTGTTGAATTTTTTCTAGTAATTGCTGATTTGTATCATCAGGTGCTAAATTAAACAGCGCCCGCAATTTTTCTTCTCCATTTTCAGACAGAAGAGAAGACAAAAAATCAGACAGTTTATGTTGCTTTTCAGCTGCTTCATACAGCAATTGGTTAAAAGTATGTTCACTGATAACCTTAAGCAGCTGTTTTAGAGCGGGTTGTATATCATGATGCTTTAAAAGTTGGCAGCGGGCTTCTTGTAGTAATTTCTTGCGGTTGATATCATCTATGAGTTCGAAATGTCCAGCAATATTGGCTTCTAGCATAAATTGATGCAAGAGAGATTCGCAAAATGCGTGAATAGTCTGTATTTTCAAACCACCAGGTGTTTCTAAAGCACGAGCAAAGAGTTGGCGCGCATAGGTTATTTTTGTTGCACTGATAGGTTTGTTTTCAAACTTCGATAAGATTTCTTTAAGCTGTGCATCATCGAGTTCATTCCAGCTGGAGAGTGTGCGAAAAATCCGCGATTGCATAACAGCGGCGGCGGCTCTCGTGTAAGTAAGGCATAAAATACGTGCTGGAGAAGTACCGTTTAAAAGCAAACGAATAACGCGTTCGGTTAGAACATGGGTTTTTCCAGATCCTGCATTTGCAGAAACCCATACATGTGTTTTTGGATGTGTTGCTGTTGCTTGTGCATCAAGGGCTGCTTCAGGAATAGAAAAAAGAGTCATGATTGATCTCCTTTATGAAATCCATTTGACCATTCCCATAAGCGTGCCAGATGATCATAGTCACTTTCATATTGTTTTAACATAGGGACTGCGTGTGAAAGATAGCCTTGTTGTGGATTTTGATAATACTCCATTAACGCGATAAGATGTTCCCACGCCCTTTCACCAAGATTAATAACATTTTGGTGATCTTTTTCCGCTTTTTCTGAAAAAATTAATTGAGGAGTAATCTTACCTTTTCCATTAAGAGGAATATAAAATAGTTTTGAGGGGGACAGATTTTGAAAATCTGTAAAAGCTCCTCTCATTAATAGAGCGGTTTCCAATGCTAATTGTGGAAATAATAATTCGCGAACCTGTTTTGATGAAGGGGGTGTACTCGTTTTAAAATCAAGTATTTCAACCGTTTTGTTTGGCAATATATCAATACGATCAGCACGTCCTGAAAGAGTTACACCTGTTGTACCTATGGGTATTTTTTGCGATTCCACTTCCGAATGTCGTATTCGGGGTTCTAGACTTTGTTCCCATTGCAGAATAAAGGGAGCAAGATTTTCAAATGTATTCCACCAGATTGTTTCAACATCAGCAGGCAAATTAAACTTATCAAATTCTTTACGTCCAATAGCGAGCAACACATCTAATGCATTTGCAGCATTTAGATTTTTTATTTGTGTGCAAAAATCTGCAAGAATAGCGTGATAAAGTGTTCCGCGTTCAGAAGCACCAGGGTCATGAATAAGGGCTTTAAGTGGTTTGAGCCTTAAGATTTTTTTAGCATAAATGGCATAAGGGTCATGGCGTAACGTTGTTATTTCGGTGATGGAAAAATGACGTGGACGCACTGCAATGGGTGGCACAGGGCAAGGGCGTGTTGCACAAGCAGACATGTCCGTATTGTCAAGCATCTCTGCCCAATGGCGTATCTTTTCACCTCGTGCACGGATTTGTTTCCAAACTTGTTGTCCTACGACAGTTTCTAAGCGTTGTAGCCAGCGTGAAGGGAGAGAAGGAACATGATCAACTCGTAGTGCTCGGCTCATCACCACTTTATCCATTCCCATCGCCCATTGAAAATCATGCGCGGAAAGACCAATACGCTGTTCTGGTGGTTCCAGAGTTAACATCATTTTCATCGGTCGCGATAAAAAAGCATCATTTCGGGTTGATATCGGCCATGATCCTTCATTAAGACCACCAATGACCACTGTATCAACCGTTTGCAAACGCGATTCCAAAGTACCCCAGATGAATAAACGTGGATGTCCTCCAGGCGAAGGTGCGACGGAACGGGTTGCTATTATGGCAGAAAACATAGCGGGCCATTCACAAAGATGAAATGTTAATCCCGATTGATCACTGACCAATTCACGCAAAAAATTTGATAAGGCTTGTCCTGCTTCATGTTGATAAAGATGTGCAAGAGAATTATCCTCATTGCGACCAAAATTTTCAAAAACCTCAACAGTTGCTATTGCAGCCTCATTGATGGTGCATTCTTTCTCTTGTTTCATAAGAGACGTTAAAGGCTCAACAGCTTTTTTTAAAAGATGACAAAAGAGACGTGCTTCTTCACATTTCTGCTGATCAAGGGTGTTATTTTCAGAACTATTATGAAAAGATGTTTCAATCCATTTTTCAAGAAATTGATCACATTCGCAAAGATTAATACGCCCTGTATTCCCTCGAAGAACAAAAAGTTCAAAATTTTCTGCCATTTCTCGTAAACGATGACGGTTTTGTTGAAGTGTTGTAAGGGGATGTTTAAGAAGAGAAAGAAAAGCAATAGGATCATCAGGTTGCAATACATTTTCTAAGATAAGCCGCAAAAGCGTTACAGGCAATGTTTGTGCAAGTGGTATACCACCTGAATCATTTGCTTTAATTCCAAATCGTTGTAATTCCGCAGAAACACGGCGTGCTAAATTACGGTCATTTGTAATAAGGGCTGCAGTTTTTTTGGGTTCTTCAATAGCTTTGCGTAAAGCAACAGCAATAGCAAGAGCTTCTTCACGTTCGTTTATAGCTTCAATAAATGACCAGTCTGCACAAAGAGTCTCATAATCATCACGGACAATTTGTACCCATTTATCTGTTGTAGAAGCTGGTCGGAGTGCTTCTGATAAAAGAGCCATGCGTCTTTTCTTTGTGCTACTCTGTTGGCCAATTTCGCAAACATGATGACGTTGACACTCCATGAGAGAAAGAAGTTTTTTTAAATGATATTGAGGATGGCTAAAAACATTTTCTGCAGGATCAAAAAAATCGCAAGCTGTTTTTTCTTTATTGCTTGTGCTTAATGCATTCCATTGTTCTTCATCCATATGAAGATCAAGACCTGGAAGAACAACAGCCCCTTTGGGCAGAGAAGCTATAACCTTTAAAAGATGAGAAACTGCGGGCATAGAACCTGACACACCAGCAGCAATGATAGGTTTATCAGGCTGCATGCATCGCAAAGTCTCTGCATGCATTGTGAGTACTTGATTACGCCATTCAGCGGGATTGCTTCGTTGCCTTTCGGTCAAGATTTGTGGCCAATTTTGCGTAACAATAGTCAGAAAGTCGAGCGTTATTTGCCACCATTCAGCAACCATGTCAGGTGCAATATCTTTAAGCTTCGACCAATCTGCTCCTTCTGTTTCAATTTCATCCATCAAATGCGCTAAATCCTGAGCAAGCCAAATTGCATCAGCACTATGAGCCGGAATAAGCACATCTTCTGTACCAAACATGGCACGCAGATGCGCAGGTAAATTTTCACGCCATGGGCGAATAAGGCGCGCTAAAAGCAGTAAGCGTTCACTTTTTCCAATGGGTGGATTCAGAGTGCTGGTATGATTTTCAACAAAAAGGAAACTGTCTTCATCGACATCTCCTAGAGCACGAATGGTTGGTAAGAAAGTTGATTGTGTATCGCTTCTTTCAACAAAGGCTAAACGTAAAGCGCGAGCAGCACGACGTGTCGGAACATAAATAAGGCTATCGGCAAGGGCAGTTTGAATGTCTCCATTGGGAGCGAAATTATCAATAAGGGTACCGGAGAGCAGTGCCTCAACAAAGTGAGGCAAAAAAGCCATTCCAGAAGATATAGAAAAGACACGTGGTTTATAAGTCATATGATCTCATATTGGGAATAACAAATTTCATCTTATTGATTATTTGCTTTATTTTGACTGTATACAATTTTCATACAAGAAAAAACTGAAAAGCTCTATTTATACAGGAGATTTTTAGCTGACATTCAAAATACTGAAATATATGACCTTGTCTTAAGCTATTGTGAAAAAATATATCAAAATTTTAAAAGACGTTACAATTACAAATATATTATAAATTATTGAATATTATAAATAAATTTACCGTATTCTTTATACAGTGCAATCTGAAAGTGTTCTTTACAGACTCCTTTTGTTTTCAGAAAAAATAACAATATTCAGATCCCCAACTCAATATGAAAAATCATTATCAACCAAATTGTTACATAAAAAATTCTTCTTTACATTAAAAGCTTACTTGATAATCTTTAAAAGTAGAAAATTTTATCTTAGGAGCTCTTTCTGCTTCATAATTTAATGAAAAATGGTTCTCCGCTAAAAAAACTGGATCACCTTCTAAATCATACGCAATAGCAGAGCGGTGATTGCTGAGAAACTTTTGCAACTCATCTTTGCTCTGCGCTGAAATCCAACGGCATAAATTAAAGCGTGCAGACTCAAAATTCACTGGCAAAGAATATTCTATTTTTAATCGCTCTTTTAAAACATCAATTTGCAAAGCACCAATAACACCAATGAGAGAAGGCGACCCATCATCAGGAATAAACAATTGCACAACCCCTTCTTCAGCCATTTGTTGCAAAGCTTCTTTGAGCTTTTTTGCTTTCATTGGATCGCCCAAACAAACACGACGCAAAATCTCTGGTGCAAAATTGGGTACCCCCTTAAAGAGGATATCTTCTCCTTCAGTCAAAGTATCGCCAATACGCAATGTTCCATGATTAGGAATCCCTACGATATCACCAGCATAGGCTTGATCAGCAATTTGGCGCGAACGCGCAAAGAAAAATTGTGGAGCCGAAAGTGTCATCGGTTTTCCTGTTCGGACCAACTTTGTTTTCATACCACGTTCAAGTGTTCCCGAACATACCCGAAAAAATGCAATACGATCACGATGATTAGGATCCATATTCGCTTGAATTTTAAAAACAAATCCCGTCATTTTAGGTTCAGTTGCTATGACATTGCGCTGATCTGCACTTTGATCACGAGGACTTTGACCAAAATCTATAAGCGCATTGATCAAATCACGAACACCAAAATTTCGTAAAGCTGAACCAAAATAAACCGGTGTCATATGACCTTCACGGAAAGCTTGAAGATCAAAATTCTTGCAAACACTTTGAGCAAGTTCTACCCCTTCAATAAAAGTGGAACGTTGATATTCAGGGAGTAAATGGACAACCTCTCTGGGATTTGAAACTATTTTCTGTGTTATCTCATCATCTTTTTGACGAAACCGATTATGATGAAGGTCATAGGTCCCGACAAAATCTTTACCCGACCCAATGGGCCATGTTATGGGGGCGGTATCAAGAGCAAGCTTTTCTTCAATTTCATCTAAAAGCTCTATAGGATCACGTGCCTCACGATCCATTTTATTGATAAAAGTAACAATAGGAATATCCCGCATCCGACACACTTCAAACAGTTTTAGTGTTCTAGGCTCAATCCCGCGGGCCCCATCCAATACCATGATAGCACTATCAACAGCTGTAAGCGTGCGATAAGTATCGTCTGCAAAATCTTCATGGCCTGGGGTATCTAGGAGATTAAAAATATGATTTTCATATTCAAACGTCATCACAGAAGTCACAACAGAAATACCACGATCACGCTCAATATTCATCCAGTCAGAACGGGTTTGAATACGATCTTTTTTGGCTTTTACTTCTCCTGCAAGTTGAATAGCACCACCAAACAATAAAAGCTTTTCCGTCAATGTTGTTTTCCCAGCATCTGGGTGAGCAATAATTGCAAATGTACGGCGTCGCTTTACTTCCTGCACTCTTCGTTCCATTATTCCTCCATAGGTCGTGCAAGTGTTTCAGCAATCAGTGCACGCATTTCATTAATCCCATAAAGCGCTATAAATGATCCCCATCGTGGACCTCGCTCTTGTCCAAGAAGGACTTCATACAACATTTGAAAAAAAACATTGGAAACACCAGGCCCACCTTCAGGGCTTTTTTTGCTATGATCTTGATAGCGTTCCGTTAACCGTGCAACATCAAGAAGCATATTTTGTAATATGTTGCCATCAACAGTTTCAGGTAAATGAGCTAATTTTTCATCAATTTGTGCTAATGTTGCTCGTTCGCTGTCATCTGGTATACGAAATTTTTTGTTTGGTTTAACAAAAACATCAAAATACTTAATGGCAAACTTCACCAATTGATCAAGTTCTGGATACGTTTGTGCATTTGCTCCTTTAGCGTAACGAGAAATAAAACCCCAAAGAACTTCTGCATTCTCCGCATTTGAAGCACTTACCAAATTCAAAAGCATCGCAAAGGATACAGGCAAATCAACCTGCGGTGGACAACCATTATGAATATGCCATACAGGATTACTAAGCCGTTCTTGCCAACTTTGACGACCATAAGCAGAAAGATGCGCATAATATTCATCCACAGCTTTAGGAATAACATCAAAATAAAGCCTTTTTGCTGTTTTGGGTTTTGAAAACATATAAAGCCCTAAACTCTCTGTTGGGGCATAAGTAAGCCATTCATCAATGGTTAAGCCATTTCCCTTGGATTTGGAAATTTTCTGCCCTTTCTCATCTAAAAAGAGCTCATAATTAAATCCTTCTGGAGGCTTTCCACCTAGTACTTTACAAATTTTAGAAGAAAGATTTGTGGAATCGATAAGATCTTTTCCTGCCATTTCATAATCAATGCCAAGCGCTGTCCAGCGCATTGCCCAATCAACCTTCCACTGACACTTAACTTTTCCCCCCGTAACCTCTGTTTCTATAGTTTCTCCTGTTTCAGGTTCAATATAAGTGACTGTCCCTTTTTCAACATTCCGCGCAATCATCGGCACCTGTAATACTTTTCCAGAAAAAGGGGAAATCGGTAAAAAGAGAGAATAGGTCGCCTGTCGCTCTTCACCCAATGTTGGTAAAATAATTGCCATCACCTTGTCATAACAAGCAAGGATTTTTAAAAGTGTTTCATCAAAACGACCGGAACTGTAATAATCCGTAGCACTTGCAAATTCATAATCAAAACCAAAACGATCAAGAAAAGCCCGTAAACGTGCATTATTTGCCGCCCCAAAAGAAGGATAATCATCTCCAAAAGGATCAGGTACACGGCTCAAAGGTTGACCAAGATAATGTTCCATCTTTTTGCGATCTGGTACATTTTCAGGAACCTTGCGCAAACCATCCATATCATCAGAAAAACAAAGCAATTTTGTTTTTATTTTATTCTCCGTGAGAATATGAAATGCATGACGCACCATGGTCGTACGTGCAACTTCTCCAAAAGTTCCAATATGCGGTAAACCAGAAGGTCCATAACCGGTCTCAAATATTACACTGTCTGGATAACCCGTCTTTTCATACCGTTTGATAATCTTACGTGCTTCTTCAAATGGCCAAGTTCTCGATTGAGCAGCCGCATCCTTTAATTCAGGCGTAAGGCTAAGGGCATCACACTGATTACGCATCATTATTTATCCTAAAAATTATAATCTTTCAAAGTAGGGTGTATGGTTCTTGAATTTATTCGTCAATAATAGCAAGCAAAAAGATGAAAATTTCTTTATACTCTTAAGTCACAATACAAAAACCGCCTTCGTTATAAACATATTTTGTTCTGATAAAAATCAAAAACATTCAATATTATAAAGCAAAATTGACTTGTTTTGATTATCGAAGCCTTCATTGCTATGATTATCATGGGTTTTGCTTATTATATTTATTAGCGCAAAAGATAAGCTTCTAGTATTGAACGAAAGAACTGTAAAAACCAACAGAAAAAATGCTTAAACTAGACATTTCATACAAAAGCATTGCCCCACATGATACTTATCAAAGTATTTTTTATTTCTTTTCTTTATCACCTTGATGACGCTTTGCTAATGTACGTAAACGTAGGGCATTTAATTTAATAAAACCAGTTGCATCTCTTTGATCATAAACACCTTGATCATCCTCAAAAGTTACCAATTCACTCGAATAAAGTGATTTTTTACTTTGGCGCCCTTCAACAATCACGTTCCCCTTATAGAGCTTTAACGTGACTTCACCTTCAACATGCTCTTGAGATAAATCAATCGCTGCCTGTAACATCTTACGTTCGGGAGAAAACCAAAAGCCATAATAAATGAGTTCTGCATAACGCGGCATCAATTCATCTTTCAAATGAGCGGCACCCCGATCTAGCGTTAAAGATTCTATAGCTCTGTGAGCCGTCAAAAGAATGGTCCCCCCTGGTGTTTCATAAATACCCCGCGATTTCATACCTACAAAACGATTTTCTACCAAATCCAACCGACCAATACCATTATCCCGCCCATAATGATTCAATTCTGCAAGTAAAGTTGCAGGAGATAAATTTTTTCCATTGATTGAGACAGCATCGCCTTTTTTAAAGCCAAGAGTGATGATGGTCGCTTGATCTGGAGCATCTTCCGGCGAAAGAGTACGCATATGGACATATTCAGGAGCAGGAAATGCCGGATCTTCTAAAATCTTTCCTTCTGATGAAGAATGTAATAAATTTGCATCCACTGAAAAAGGTGCTTCGCCTTGCTTATCCTTTTCTATAGGAATTTGATGCATACGCGCAAATTCAAACAGATCTGTCCGACTCTTAAAATCCCAATCACGCCATGGAGCAATAATCTTTATATCAGGATTAAGCGCATAAGCGGAAAGCTCAAAGCGTACCTGATCATTGCCTTTGCCCGTTGCTCCATGAGCAATTGCATCTGCCCCTGTTTCCTTAGCAATTTCAATAAGACGTTTTGAAATAAGTGGACGTGCAATTGATGTTCCTAAAAGATAAGTCCCTTCATAAACGGTATTGGCTCGAAACATCGGAAACACAAAATCACGCACAAATTCTTCGCGCAAATCTTCAATGTAGATTTCTTTAACACCTAGCATTTCAGCTTTACGACGAGCAAGTTCTAGCTCTTCCCCCTGCCCCAAATCTGCTGTAAAAGTTACAACTTCAACACCTAGCGCACTTTGTAACCATTTGAGAATAATTGACGTATCCAATCCACCTGAATAAGCCAAAACAACTTTTCTAATATTTTGCCACTTTTTCATTTTAACGTTCTATATGAGCTACTTTTTGTATTTCTACCCAAAAATCAAAACGATGCAAGAAATATAAAAATAAATTCTTTTTAAGCAACATTAAAAAGACGCAAAAAGCGTAAATAAAGGTGCCTCAAAGTATAAATAATGAACACTGCTTAAAAATAAAAGGAGATTTACGTGTCATTTCTACCGGAGTGGTCTATTGTTGTACAATTTGCTTTAGCATCGTTGATTTTAGCACTTATTCCAGGACCAGATATGATGCTTTCTGTAGGACGAACCATTACACAAAGCAAAAAAGCTGGAATTATGTGCGCCTTGGGTAGTGCAACAGGGTTTGCCATTCAGGTTACCGCTGTAGCACTTGGCTTATCAGCGCTTATTTTTGCTGCACCACATACTTTTGTTCTTCTGAAAATTGTTGGCGCCTTTTATCTTTTATGGTTTTCCTTTCAAGCGTTACGGAGAAATCCGACATTTTCCTTTGAACCAACATCTTCTAAATCTCAAAGCTCTAAACGTAACTATCTTGCTGGTATTGGAATTAATCTTCTCAATCCTAAAGTTATACTCTTTAACGCGACATTCTTACCACAATTTATCAATGCGAATGATCCTATGGCAACACAAAAGTTACTCTTCTTAGGACTCTCTTATATTCCTATTTCTTTCCCCATTACAATTGCAATCGTTTTTACAGCGCATAAACTTACCAAAATTCTCAAAAAAAAACCTCTTTATATTCGTATTCTCGACTGGCTTATCGCTGGTATTTTTACCAGCTTTGCCCTCCATCTCCTTATAGTTACAAAACATTGATTTATACGTGTAATGTATCGCTTTTAATTTAAATAAAACACAAATATTGTAAGATTCTCTCATTCTGGAACTGTTTATGTTGAATTAAACAACACCTTTCCCCTTAGTAATCACAAGCAAAGCTGGAATTTTCGTATGGACAAAAACTATCTAAGAAAAGAATAAAAATACCTCTTATGAACCATCTTAAGTGCCAAAAACTGTTACAATATTGGGAGCTGAAAAATAGAATGGTGCTACTAACTTACGCCTTTGTTAAACGTAAAGATGGGACAGTATATACATCTTCACAGAAGCTTTTATGTTATATTCCTCAGGCATTATCGTGATATGAGGAGTGCACTAAGAGATACTTAAAAAACATATCAATGGGCAACTCAATGGTATTTATATTTTAGATCCTCTGTTTTGCTTGTGAAGCATGATCTCATTAAAAAACGTCATAAACAAAAGCATGAGGCAATGCACAATTTCCACTCTTAAAAAATATTATCGTAGATGCTTTTAAAAATCATAAAACCGAATTAAAGAGTATGATAATTAGTTACGATCCTTAAGACTTTATGTTCCCTCTAAATTAGGCTTTCTCCTCTTTTCAGAGATTACAAAAACAGACTGTAAAGAATATCTTTCCCCCTATTTAACATATAAAAGCTGGAACTGTTCGTCTAGTACTTATCCATTTTAATCTCTATCTCACATATCCCATCGCATGAGGTTTGGATATTAAATTACAAATAAAAAAGCACAGGCTTTATATCACTATATCACTGAAAATAGCGTTAACTAATGACCAACGGCATCTTCAAATCGCAAACGTTCAGATTTCCGTAAGCGCTCTGAAGCCGATTTAAGCTGTCCACATGCCGCTAAAATATCGCGTCCACGCGGTATCCGAATAGGAGAAGCATAGCCCGCTTGATTAACGACATCGGCAAAACGCTCGATTTGCTCCCAATCAGAACACTGATAATTACTCCCTGGCCACGGATTAAAAGGGATTAAATTAATCTTAGCAGGAATCCCTTTCAATAACTGAATCAATCGCTTAGCATCATCTAAACTATCATTGATATCTTTTAGCATAACATATTCAAATGTGATTCGTTTTGCATTGGAAAGACCAGGATAATTACGGCAAGCATCCATTAGTAAAGCAAGCGGATATTTTTTATTAATGGGAACAAGCATATCCCTTAGTGTATCGTGTACTGCGTGGAGTGAAATCGCCAACATAACACCAATTTCTTCCCCAGTTCGGATAATTCCAGGAACCACTCCACTGGTCGAAAGCGTAATCCGACGTTTTGATAAAGAAAGCCCATCGCCATCAGAAGCAATTAATAAAGCTTTTTTTACAGCTTCAAAATTATAAAGAGGTTCCCCCATTCCCATCATAACAATATTGGTAATTTTGCGCCCTTCAACAGGAACAATTGCCCCATCAGGGGTATTCTTATCAGGAAAATCACCCAAACAATCACGTGCAACCAGTAGTTGTGCCAAAATCTCTTCTGCGGTCAGATTACGAACAAGCATCTGCGTTCCTGTATGGCAAAAAGAGCAGGTTAACGTACACCCTACTTGCGATGAAAGACATAAAGTACCACGCCCTTCTTCAGGGATATAAACTGTTTCAATTTCAACAGGTCTTCCAGCTCCACGTGCAGGAAAACGTAAAAGCCATTTACGTGTACCGTCTTTTGATATTTGTTCTCCAACAATTTCTGGGCGCGCAATGGAAAAATGGCACTTAAGTGTTTCTTGCATTGCTTTAGAAATATTCAGCATCTCATCAAAATTTGAAACGCCACGTACATAAAGCCAATGCCAAAGTTGACGGACACGCATACGCGTTTGATGCTCTGGTACACCAACTGTCTTTAAAGCTTGCGCCATTTCATCTTGCGACAAACCAATTAAAGAGAGCTTAGAACTCTCCTTCACGACCACATTATCTGTTTTTCGTGCAAAACATGAACCAACTGGTCTAAGGTCATAAGAAATGGCCATTGCTTTCCAATTCACATCACTATTTTAGAAGTTATCAAAACCTTAATGGCACTTTTGAGCTGCATTTAATGCAGCAGTGACCCCTTTTAAGGAATAAGTATAGGTGGTATGCGTTCCTCTTTTTGATATCGCTTGCACTGTCATATTGTTTCCAGCACGCATAGCAGAAACAAGCTGCTTTTCTAGCTCTGATGACGCCAACCAAGCTGAGGAATCCTTCGTGAAAAAATCAAAGTCCTTATTTCCAATGGTCACTGTCACTCTCGACCCTTCTTGAAGCGTATAACCAGCCATGAACTGCGGTTCAAACAAAACAGGTGAATGAGAACGCTTGGTAATTAAGAAAAAGTTATCACCATGATTAACCGTCGTTGGAAGAGCCTTCAAAGGTACCGATAACACATAGCAAATCGTATTTTTGGGCGATTTATAAGAATAGGCCCCCCATGCTTCAAATTGATTTAAACGATTTGGCGTTTGTGCATATGCGGCCCCAGCTGTAACCAGAACCATTACAGATGCAGCAATAACAGTCTTTTCAAACATCTTTATTTAGCTCTCTTCTTTAGTCTCTAACAAGATTTTCTTCACTGGAAAAGTTCAACAAAAACTTCTCAATACTCATGTATCACTGTTCTAATTCCTCCAATAAGCAAAATACCTTCACACCAATCAAAATAGATCTCTACGTTTCATTGTGACCTTTTAGGTGTTACCAAAATATAAACTTCTTATTCAATAACCCCATAAAAAAATAACATTTTCACTTTATGCTACTCATTTCGTTTTTGTAAAAAACGATTTCTTTAAGCAATAGGACTCCAAAACGAGATGAAAATACACCACCACTCCGTTAAGAAATAAACTATACTCTTTAATATCACAAGAAATCTGCTGCAAAATTTTGCAAACACACCCTGCACTCCCCAAAAATTTCACAGCCTTGCGAATATCACTTCTCGACTTCACATATTTAATGCATTTATGTTCGTAAATACCTCACCTTTTACCCATTATAGTGTATTCATACTTCGTATTCAACATCGTCCCCATATCGCCTTTTCATAATCTTCAAAATATCTTAAAAAAATAATAGACTATTATCACTACATTGGTCATGAAACATAAAGTACTTAGATTATGTCTCAACAACTACATGTCACTTTGTTTCTTTTGCTCCTATTAATTCTTCCTATATATTTCATCTCCAATTTTTAAGTTCTAAAGTGATTCTAGTCGCTTATAATAGCTTAAACATATTATTTTGAATGTATTAGACAATTCCTTTCTTTCTGTTACCAAAAACGTTTTAAGAATTTTTTGACAAGTCCCCTTATCTTATTTCTAAGTAATTCATAAAAAGAAATATAAACTTTTTTCTATAGCAGTTCTAACATTAGCGTTTTTTTAACAACATTTTAATCAATTAATGACACTTGAATAAATCTTCTTATGCACAAAAACTCTTTCATCCAACCTAAAGGTATAGTTTTCATTCTTACCGTACAAAATTATTTTTTAGTATGAGCTCTATATAACAGCTGACATCTAAATCATACTTAATCACACTTTGCCAGCTTCCAATATTGCTATAGCCCTTGGCACTTGAGACTGTTCATAAGAAGCATTTTTACTCATTTCTCATAC
Organism: Bartonella sp. TT29SHDZB; assembly: GCF_042193395.1. NCBI lineage: Bacteria > Pseudomonadati > Pseudomonadota > Alphaproteobacteria > Hyphomicrobiales > Bartonellaceae > Bartonella > Bartonella sp. TT29SHDZB. The sequence continues at coordinate 132,089 of NZ_JBHILQ010000001.1, read as the reverse complement.
AGTCTTATCCACACGGCTTTCCTCGATTGTAATCGTGTAAGTGAATGGTTTTGATTGATTCAACATAAATAGGTTCGGCATGAGGGAATCTTATGATATTCGGGGCTCTCATTCAACATGTAAAATATGTGAATTATCTTTATAAATCAAGATATTGATACACACAGGATACAGTATCCCTTATTTTCTACCTGAATCTTAATAATATTATCCCTAAATACTTAAAATTAATTTACAAAAAAATTCAATGCACGAATAAACTTTTCTATTGATGTCTTTCCCACCCTCAAAGAGCGAAGATTCTTAACCCAATCTGGTGTATAAAAAGTTTGGATTCTTGTTGAGCCGAGTTCCTCTTGCCTTCCCTCTCATGTGATTCACTTAACTAAAGGCTCTACAAATAAGTCCTGCTTAAGAATATTTACCACGCACTCTAAAAGCACTTAATATATTAAGAAGACTTACAGGTTTTATCTCACCACACCTCAAATGCTAATGTTTTTACAGTATAATAGGATAAAAAAATTCATGACCATAATAATTGGATGCTTTAATATACAAGAATAAGAAAGAACAAGCCCTTCGTTTTTGTTGCTCGCTCTTTAAAAAGAAGATTCACTTAGAAATGACTTTTAAAATCTCATGACGTAACCTTTTGTTATTAGTCTTAAGATGCAAATTATATTATTTCCTATGCTCTGTGGTGCATACATCGCAATTTATACGCTCATAATACCTTTTAAGCCGCATTTGATTCTGAAGTCTGAATCAATAAAGCATAAAGCGCATTGGCATTATGCGTATTGCGCAACTTTTGTACAACATCAGCATGACGCAAAACACGTGCAATCTGTGATAAAGCTTTTAAGTGATCTGCACCAGCATTTTCAGGTGCCAAAAGGAGAAAAACGAGATCTATAGGTTCGTCATCGAGAGCTTCAAAATCAACAGGACTTTCAAGACGCGCAAATATACCAACAATCCGATCAATATCAGGTAATTTCCCATGAGGAATCGCAATACCACCACCCAAACCCGTTGAACCAAGCTTCTCGCGTTGCAAAACAACATCAAAAATTACATGCTCACTAAGACCTGTCAGCTGTGACGCTTTTTCGGCTAAAATTTGTAGAACTTGTTTTTTCGAATTAGCCTTAAGAGCCGGAATGATCGCTTCCGGTGCTATTAACTCACTCAAATTCATACTTTAATTTTCCTCTTACACGCTCAAATGCTCATCAATAAACCTATAAACGGTATAGATATTTAATGTTCTTTCACTTTTCGCAACATCGCATATGCTGTTATTTTTCAATTTAGAACGGATGATAACTCAATACATGTCATATCACTTTTAACACAACGATAAATGGTATTTAGCTTCTCATTAACGGCATGAGAAAACAAAGAAATGAAGTTGCTCATAAAGTTAATTTCCTTACGACTCTAGACAAAGGTCATTATTCATAAATTTATTAAACTTGTCATAAGAATTGATGTATAATTCGCCATCAGAGTTTTTCTTTCTTTAAAAATGATCCCTTAAATTAAGATGAAAAGCATACTGAGCAAAATGGACCTTTATTTTGGAAATTACTGTATAGCTTGAATACCGCCTTATAACAAGAATATAAAGGTTTTTAGAGATTTAATGGTTATTTTAAAAGATTTATAGATTTAGCCTGATATCTGTAGCCAAGCTCCTATTTTTAAATAGGGCTATATAAACCAATAAAATACGACAACTCCTATTGAATAACCGCAATATATAACCGGTGATCCTATTAAAATACCTAAAACAGCATCATCGATATATTATTTGATTCGACAGAGAAAAATATGATAAATACCTCTTACCTTTCAATAACACACGCACTTATTGAGAGTTTCGTTTATCACTCATTATCACGTTAATCTAGTGATATATTTTCTATGATACGATCATGAGTAAGCTAAACTTATAAAACAACAAACTAACTCTTTAATGATGAAGCTTTTTTCACCACTCAATAAAAACATTCTAAGGTTATAGTCATAAAAGAAGTTTTGGCATAAATAAGGAGATTTTCAGTAATAATGTTTGGTTAAACTTAAATGGAAACTCGTGAAAGCTGTAAAATCAAAGAGAAAACTGATTTCCTAAATAAATTCTGCGTACATCAACGTTGTTGATAATATCATTAGGACAACCGTGAACTAACACCCGCCCTGTATGAATAATATAAGCGCGATCGACAAGCCCTAATGTCTCACGCACATTATGATCTGTTATTAAAACACCAATGCCACGCTTCGTTAAATGACGAATAAGTTGTTGAATATCGAAAATAGCGATAGGATCAATTCCTGCAAATGGTTCATCAAGTAACATAAAATGGGGACGAGAAGCTAAAGCACGCGCAATTTCAAGTCGCCGACGTTCACCTCCAGATAACGAAAGTGCAGACATTTTACGTAAATGATCAATTTTAAATTCATGTAAAAGGCTATCTAACTCTTCACGCTGTTTAAGGCGATCTTTTTCAACGACCTCTAAAACAGCTTTAATGTTATTTTCTACTGAAAGACCACGAAAAATAGACGCTTCCTGTGGAAGATATCCAATACCTAAACGCGCACGTCGATACATCGGAAGATGCGTAATATCAAATCCATCAATTGTAATGGATCCTCCATCAGATTTTATGAGCCCCGTAACCATATAAAAACAAGTTGTTTTACCTGCCCCATTGGGCCCTAAAATGCCAACGGCTTCTCCCGTACGAATACCAAAAGAAACACCATTAACAGTTCGTCTTCCTCGATAAACTTTAATCAAATTACTGGCAATCAAAGTCCCTTTTAAGGGATTTTTTGAAGATTCACTTTCAAGATTATACCTATCGGTCTGTTTTTCTCTTTTGATTCCAAACATGAAATCTTAATGGCCATTCTTTTGATTTTGTTTTAAAATAATAGAAACACGACCTTTTTTCTTAGGCGTCTCACAGCCTTCTAAAAAAGCCTTTCCGCTTTCCATATTTGCCGTTAGTTTGCACCCCGTTGCCACATTGTCACCATCAGTTAACACAACATGATTCCCTGTCAAACTCATCATTTTTGACTTTCCATCAAAAACGCCTTTATCACCCGTAGCAACTTGCGTAGCAATTTTTATATAAACTTTTCCTAAAGCTTCCATTTTTTGTATACTCGACGAACCAAATAAAGAAACAGATGATGCCTTTGTATCTTCCTTGTTTTTATCAATTTCTTTATATGCTTTATCGTAGTAAACAACTAATTCTGCCGTTCTTAAAAGACGTTCACCTTGCACCACTGAAACATCACCCTTAAAAAGCGCTATCCCTTCTTTATCACGTATTTCCAAAGAATCTGCATGAAGTTCTACCGGTTCTTTATCGCTAGATAGACTTATTCCAAAATGGGCCACTTCAGCATATCCTAAAACTGCTCCTCCTCCTAACATTCCCATGCTAAAAGCCAACATCACACCTATCCATCTTTTGTACGATTTCATTATTTCAATTCTTTTGTTTGTATATACGCATACTTTATAAATATCCTTTAAAGATTTGTATTGATATTGCGTTATTGCTTTTGAAGCACTAAATGCACACCACCATGGAAATACATGTTTTTTCCTTTTTCTCGAATTTGTAAGGCGTTTGCGGCAAGATGAAAACCGGCTTGCTGAATATTAACACGTTGATCTGTTTTTAACTGTCCCTCAGATAAGTTAATACTAGCTGACATAAATTGTACCATCATCCCATCATTCGTCGTAATGGTGAATGGCTTGTCCAACTGTAAAAAACCATTAATGTTATCGTAACCCCCCCCTTGTGCTGCGAGAAAAATCTGTCTTTGTTGGCCCATAAATGCTCTAGCTGTAATGTTTTGCAACCCAATCATTCCAGCGTGTGTATGGTCTTGAAATGCCTTTTCTGCTTTAAGCCAATAAGGTTCATGAGCACGCGTATACCCTTCTAATTTTGGATTAAGCATCGTCAAATTCATCACGCCACTTTCTCCATTATTCAAAGGCATAGAATCAGAAGTAACGGGAACTAAGAAAAACGTAAACCAGCAAAAAACCAGCGCTGAAATCAACGCTAAAAGAGGTAAAAAAATTTTTAATATGCTAATGCGACGCGAATGACGGGATGCTTTTTTTAAAACATCTCCAAAAGATGATTGCGTTGAAAAGGCTTTATAATGATTGTGTACGGACATACTCTCCTGATCTCTTAAATCCTCCGCATTTTTAATCTGTATACCCTTTATAGAAGGTATTTTCAAATTTTGTTTCTTGCAATTTGTTTTTTCTTGATTTTATTTTGCTTTTATCCGTTTATATATTGTAATATGCATGGAGTGCACAATTACAAAAATTTTTTTGTGTGAAAGTGAGGCTATTGTGGTAAAATCAGAGCTTGTGCAAATTATTGCTCGTCATAACCCGCATCTTTTTCAACGGGATGTGGAGAATATTGTAAACGCTATTTTTGAGGAAATTGCAACAGCACTTGCAAATGGCAATCGCGTTGAACTTCGTGGATTTGGAGCTTTTTCTGTAAAAAGCCGCTCAGCCCGTAATGGACGTAATCCACGAACAGGTGAAGCCGTTTCTGTTGAAGAAAAGTGGATTCCTTTTTTTAAAACTGGCAAGGATTTACGCGACCGTCTTAATCAGTGAGAAACTTATGATAATTAAACGTATTCTTCTAACAAGTATCAGTGTGATTCTCGCAGCGGTTTTGATTGTTTTTATCGTGGCTAATCGTCAAATGGTCCCGTTAACCCTTGATCCTTTTCGAGCAAATCCTGAAAGTTTTACTTATCATGCTCCCCTCTTTATATGGCTCTTTATTTTCTTTGGTTTTGGTGTTTTATTAGGAAATCTGATCAGTTGGTTTTCCTATCACAAATACAAAAAAGCTCTCAAAAAAAGTGAAGCTGAGATTGAAAAATTGAAAACATCTATCACAAATCTTGTGTAATGGTATTTAAATGAAATCTTTTATCTTTAGTATTTTATATTCAGTACAGAGTTAAAAGTGCTCTTTTTCTTTTTTATACATGTTTTAATTGACTTTAGCTTTTTTGCACTTTTACGAAACATTTAAGAGCTTTATAATATATTTTTATACCTCATATACCATGATACAAAACATGCCCGCACAATGCTTTCAATCCTCCCATAACAATAGATATCCGCAGGAAAAATTGCCCCTTATTTTAGAAACGGGTGTAAGCGAAAACTATGCTCTCATTGACTCTGGTCATGGACAAAAATTAGAACGTTATGGAGCTTACCGTATTATTCGACCAGAAGGTCAAGCACTATGGAAACCCGCTTTACCACAAAAACAATGGGCTGATGTTGATGCTATTTTCACAGGAAATCTTGATGAAGAAGGGGTTGGGCGTTGGCATTTTCCTAAAAAGCCACTTGATGAAACATGGGCTCTTGCTTGGAATGGATTGTCTTTTCTAGGCCGTTTTACTTCCTTTCGTCATGTAGGAGTTTTTCCTGAACAAGATGCCCATTGGCGCTCTATGGAAGAACAAATTGTTCAAGCCGAACGCCCTATAAAATTGTTGAATCTTTTTGGCTATACAGGTATTGCCTCTTTGATTGGAGCACGAGCGGGGGCGAATGTTACCCATGTTGATGCTTCTAAAAAAGCCATTGCGTGGGCAAAAGCTAATCAAGAAAGAGCAGGATTACCAGATCATTCTATTCGCTGGATTTGCGATGATGCTATGAAATTTGTCGAGCGTGAACTGCGTCGTAAGAAAAGCTATGATATGATCCTTCTTGATCCCCCTGCTTATGGGCGTGGACCCCATGGTGAAATTTGGCAACTGTTTGATCATTTACCAGCTATGATCACAAATTGTCGTAAACTTCTCTCTGATAAACCGCTCTCTGTTGTCCTTACAGCTTATTCTATTCGTGCTTCCTTCTTTGCACTTCATGCTTTAATGCGTGATGCATTTGTAAATCTTGGTGGTACAGTCGAATCAGGAGAACTCATTTTGCGTGAAGAAGTTGCAGGACGAGCTCTTTCTACTTCTCTTTTTAGCCGTTGGATTGCTTGAATATGTGTAGACCAAAAACTGGTAGAGTGAAAGAAATTACCTCTCTTAGCAACCCCATCATAAAAGATCTTAGAGCACTTAGCCAAAAGAAAAACCGTAATAGAGAAGGTCTTTTCATGGCAGAAGGATTGAAATTGGTCATTGATGCTCTCAATCTTGGCTGGACAATACAGACGCTTATTTTTTCTAAAAGTGAAATCGGTAATGCTACTATCGAAAATACTGCCGCACGTGCTGTAGCCAACGGTGGTTTTGTGATTAAAGCCTCACAAAAGGTTATGGAATCACTTACCAGACGCGATAATCCACAAACAGTTATTGGTATTTTCAAGCAAAAATGGCACTCTTTTGAAATGATAAAAGGGCAGATTAAAGATGTTTACATCGCGCTTGATCGTGTGCGTGATCCTGGAAACCTTGGTACCATTATTCGAACCGCTGATGCTGTAGGTGCTAAAGGTGTTATTTTAATTGGTGAAACAACAGACCCTTTCTCGCCTGAAACGGTCCGTGCAACCATGGGGTCAATTTTCTCTGTACCACTTTATCGTTTTGATGAAAATGCCTTTTTAAACTGGTCTTCTCACTTTAAAGGTATGATTGTTGGAACACACCTCAAAGGATCTCTGGATTATCGGACTCTTGATTTCAAAAATGGTCCTGTTATCCTTTTAATGGGAAATGAAAAACAGGGATTATCAGATATTCTTACAAGTCGGTGTGATAAACTTGCGCGTATTCCACAAAGTGGACGTGCTGACTCGCTTAATCTAGCAGTAGCAACAGCTGTTATGCTTTATGAAATACGTCGCCCTTATTTAACACTAGAACCATGCGAGGAAAAAATATGATCCGTAAATCACTCCCTTTTCTTCTCCTTGGCTTAGTTTTTACAATAGGACTTGACCAAGCTGTCAAGTACTGGGTTATGCACAATATGCCTTTAGGAACAGAAATCCCCTTCTTTCCTTTCCTTTCACTTTATCATGTACGAAATTCTGGCATTGCATTTTCGTTCTTTTCTTCCTTTTCTCACTGGGGAATCATTACCATCACAATCATTGTGATTATCTTCCTTTTATGGTTATGGAAAAATACTGAATATAATAAATCTTTTATGCGCTTTGGTCTTATCCTTATTATTGGGGGAGCAATAGGCAATCTTATTGATCGTATTCGCTTTCATCATGTCACTGATTATATCCTTTTTCATATTGATGATATCTTTCATTTTGCTATTTTCAACCTTGCAGATAGTTTTATCACTCTTGGTGTTATTACCATCCTTATTGAAGAATTGCGTACTTGGATGAAAACAAAACGTCATTCTAACCGCACATCTTCTCATTGATATTCTCATCACCTTAAAAACAAGGGATTCTTGATCATCACAAGCCTGATTACAAATTGATTCCTCTTAATCAATTCTTATTGCTCGTGATTTTACGTGTTTCTCTTCATGGGACTATACGATCTTACTGTCTTTTCAACTTTACATTTCTACACTTGCTCAATGCAAAAGAAATGGATTCAAATAGAAATTACCTTTTTTCATATTGAATAAAAGCCCTTAACAGCCTAAATCTCTTTTATTTGAAATCTGTTCATGTTGAATCCATAAAAACCATGTCTCTTGCAAGACACAAGCAAGTTAATAATATTGATTAATATAAACAGATTTGAAACCTGAGAATCTTGCAATATTCAGAGTATCATTTAGTACTCAAAAAGACAGTTTATTATTATATATCAATTAAATTATTATAAAAATCCAATTCAATAGCTCTTATAACCGTACAAAACAGATGCAATATTGGAAGTTGAAAAATAGTGCGATGATACTTGCCGCTCTTCTCATAAGCGCGAAAATAGTGGATATCTTATAAGGGATTGTATTACATAGTTTCTGTGAAAATAGAAAAGCCTTTAAGTATAGTCTTTTTATCTTGCAAAAATATGGCAAAAAATGGAAATATTTTTTATTAAAATGAACTATTTCCTTACCAATTTGTAAGGTTCCTTCTTCATATAAATCTCTTGTAATTTTTAAATAAATCTCCATAATAAGAGCATATATGCTGGAATTCTGTCAGTGATTCTTAAGGGTTTTTGTATTTGCCCAATTAAGGCTTATACCAAACTTATCTGTGTAATGACAGAGACACCTTTAAAGCCCTATACCTGACAGAACATATGCTAAAGGATTTTATATTATGGCTAATTTTAAAAATTTACGTTCGGCACCTGCTTCTCATGCCGATGCATCAATTGATCAGGGATTACGCGACTATATGTTGGGTGTCTACAATGCAATGGCCATTGGTTTGCTTATTACAGCTGCTGCCGCTTATGCAATTGTATCATTAGCAACGACAACAGATATGAGCCAAGCAGCAGCTCAAATCAATAGCAGTGTTTATCTAACACCATTTGGAGTAACATTTTATACATCGCCATTCTCTTATATTGTTATGTTTGCACCACTCATAGCAGTCTTATTTCTCAGTTTTAAAATTAATACATTGAGCACAAATGCTGCTCGTAGTCTCTTTTTTGGTTATGCTGCTCTGGTTGGTCTTTCACTGTCTTCAATCGTTTTGCGCTATACGACAGAAAGTGTTGTGCAAACCTTTGTCATTTCCGCCGCAACTTTTGGAGCTCTTTCACTTTATGGATACACAACAAAGCGTGACCTCACAGCAATCGGTTCATTCTTATTCATCGGATTGATCGGCTTGTTGCTTTCCATGATTGTGAACATTTTTCTTGGATCAAGCGCTTTGCAGTTTGCTATCTCTGTGATTGGTGTTTTTATCTTTGCTGGTTTAACAGCCTACGATACCCAGAGCATTAAGTTGATGTATTATGAAGGAGATGAGAGCGACACCAAAGGACGTAAAGTTATTATGGGCGCATTGAATCTTTATCTTGATTTCATCAATATGTTTGTCTTCTTGCTACAGTTTCTTGGCTCAAACCGTGATTGATTGCAAAAATCATAACTTAATTAAAGAACCTTGTTTCTAAAAGAGACAAGGTTCTTTTGTTTTTAGTGTAAGTCTTTACCCTTGGCCTCTTAGGGACTATTCTTTTCGTAAAATGACAAAAATACCTTATAAGCAAAAATTCCCTTGGTTTACCAGTTTTATCCAACAAAAACTCCACAGCTCCCTTTTTAAGGCAATTCACAGCCGCTCTCATCATCAATCAAACATCATCAATCAAAATAGTAATTATGATCTGACCGTTGCTTCCTATAATGTGCATAAATGTGTAGGTGTTGATAAAATTTTTAATCCTACAAGAATTGTCCGTGTTATTACTGAATTACAAGTTGATATCCTTGCTCTTCAAGAAGCAGATAAACGTTTTGGAGAACGCATTGGTTTGATTAATCTTCAGCTATTAAAAGCTGAAACCGGTTTGATTCCTGTACCTCTTAATACTATGTCACCTCATGGCCATGGTTGGCATGGGAATGCTCTTTTTTTGCGAAAGGGATATGTACGTGATACTTTACAAGTCACTCTTCCTAGTATTGAACCACGTGGGGCTGTAGTTGTAGAATTGGAAATGGAAGCAGGCCCTATTCGTATTATTGCGGCTCATTTTGGCTTATTACGTTACTCTCGTAAACAACAAACAAAAATGCTCCTTGAAATTTTCCAAAAACGCCCCCTTATGCCTACACTCCTCATTGGAGATTTTAATGAATGGCGGATGGGAAAAGGCTCATCTTTAAATCATTTTTCTCCCTATTTTGATAGCACTTTTGAAGTTGTACCAAGCTTTCCCTCTCGCTTTCCTTTTTTAGCCCTTGATCGCGTTTTTGCTTTTCCCCACCAATTGGTAACAAGTATTGAAAATCATCATTCACCGCTTGCACGCATTGCTTCAGATCATTTGCCTATCAAAGCCTATCTTAATCTTTCTAACTCAATCAACATTCTTAAAAATAAATGAAAAAATTAATGTGCCTCATCCCAATTTTGAGCCGTCATGACTTTCACTTCAAGCGGGACAGATAAAGATAGAACCGGTATTGTAGCATTTTCCATAACATTTTTAACAACAGTCATGGTTTTTTTACTTTCTTCTTCTGGTACTTCAAAAATCAGTTCATCATGAACTTGCAGCAACATTTTTGCTGATAGTTTTTCTTCTTTTAAAGCATCTTCCATATGTATCATAGCGCGGCGAATGATATCGGCCGCAGAACCTTGAATTGGAGCATTGATAGCTGCTCGCTCATTAAGAGAACGAATTTTTACATTCTTTGCTTTTATTTCTGGATAATGGATACGACGTCCAAAAATTGTTTCTACATAACCATTTTCACGTGCAAAGATTTTGGTTTTCTCCATATAATCTTTAATTCCTGGAAATCTTTCAAAATACAGTTGAATATAACGACCCGCTTCTTGGCGTGAAATTCCCAATTGATTGGCTAATCCAAAAGCTGAAATACCATAAATAATACCAAAATTAATCGCTTTTGCACGCCGTCGTATATCTGAATGCATTCCCTCTATTGCAACGCCAAACATTTGTGATGCCGTTATAGCGTGAATATCATGCCCTTTAGCAAAAGCTTCTTTTAATGCTTTTATATCCGCAATATGTGCAAGAATGCGCAATTCAATCTGACTATAATCAGCAGAAAGTAACACATGTCCTTTGGGAGCAATAAAAGCTGTTCGAATTTTACGTCCTTCAGCAGTTCGCACTGGAATATTTTGCAAATTTGGCTCTGATGATGATAACCGACCTGTTGATGTTATTGCCAAAGAATAATTCGTATGAACACGCCCTGTTTTTGGAAAAATATAAGAAGGCAAAGCGTCTGTATAGGTAGATTTTAGCTTTGCAAGTTGACGCCACTCAATAATTTTACGCGGTAAAATATGACCTTCAGCAGCCAACTCTTCTAAGGTTTGTGCAGAAGTTGACCATTGACCACCCTTGGTCTTAGCACCTCCGAGCAATCCCATTTTGCCAAAAAGGATATCACCTAATTGCTTTGGCGAAGCAAGATTAAACTTTTCATCAGCTTGTTTGTAAATTTCCTCTTCTAGAATCAAAGCGGCTTGCGCTAACTCTCCTGAAAGACGCAACAAAATCTGCCGATCAACAAGAATCCCTCGCTCTTCCATTCTTGCAAGAACTTCTATAAGTGGTCGATCAAGGCGCTCATAAATTTTTACCATTCCTTGAGCGACAAGTTGCGGTTTCAAAATTTGCCAAAGGCGTAGGGTTATATCGGCATCTTCCGCCGCATAAAGGGTTGCTTGTTTTAAATCTACTTGTGCAAAAGAAGTAATTTTTTTTCCTTTATGCGTTAAATCCTTATAGGCAATTGGTTTATGCTCAAGCCAACGTTCAGACAAATCATCCATATTATGAGTTAACATTCCAGCATCTAGAGCATATGACAAAAGCATGGTGTCGTCAAAAGAGCTTATCATAATGTCGTATTGCTTCATCACTAACCAATCATATTTTATATTATGACCAATTTTTAACAGTGCTGAATCCTCTAATAGCGGTTTTAAAAGTGCTAAAGCTTTTTGGGTCTCAATTTGCGAGGTAATGCGCCCGCCCCTCAAAAGATCTTCTTTTTCCTCAAAATGTTCAAGAGGTATATAAGCTGCCTTTCCCGGCTGTAATGCAAGTGAAAAACCAACAAGCTTTGCTTGCATCGGATCAAGAGACGTTGTTTCAGTATCAAAAGCAAAAAAACCCTGCTCTTGTGCTTGTGATAACCACTCTTTTAAAACTTCTTCATCAAGAATTGTTGTGTAAGTATCTCTTGTAATTTTTTGAGTCAGTGCTTGATCTTTACGCTTTTGTGCAAAAACTTGTGGAGAGTTTTCAGAAAAATTATGACGTGATATGTGTTCAATGTTTTTTATATCAGAATCATGCCCATCGCTTGTTTTTTCCCATTCAACATTTATATCAAGTGCATCAATAATAGCGGCATCGCATGTCGTTGCCTCTGCTACGCGACGCGTTAATGTTGAAAACTCCATCGCTTTCAAAAAAGCAATTAAACGTGGACCATCTTGTGGTTCCAAAATAAAATCATCTAAATCACTATCTATAGGAACATCTGTTTTAAGCCTAACAAGTTCACGAGAAATTTTAACTTGTTCTCTATAGGCTTGAATGTTTTCACGCCGTTTTGTTTGTTTAATTTCTGTTACGCGTTGCAATAAAAGATCAAGAGAACCAAATTCATTTAACAACTGAGCTGCAGTTTTGGGACCAATGCCCGGAATACCTGGTATATTATCCGTTGAATCTCCAATCAAAGCTTGTAAATCAATCATTTTTTCAGGTGCAACACCCCATTTTTCTATAACTTCTGAGATACCTATATGCTTGTCTTTCATTCCATCATACAAGGATACATGCGTATTTACGAGTTGCATAAGATCCTTATCAGAAGAGATAATGGTTGTTTTTGCCCCAACCTTTGTTGCCAATTTTGCATAGGTAGCAATTAAATCATCCGCTTCAAAGCCTTCCTTTTCAATACAAGGCAAATTAAAAGCCTTCGTTGCTTGGCGTATGAGCGCAAACTGAGGAATTAGATCTTCAGGAGGTTCAGCGCGATTCGCTTTATATTCAGGATAAATTTGTTTCCGAAAAGTATCAGATGAATAATCAAAAATAACAGCAAAATGTGTTGGAACAACACCCGTAGCTGTATTACGAGCATCACATAGTAATTTCCATAACATATTACAAAAACCAGCTACTGCTCCTACAGGAAGTCCATCCTTTTTACGTTTTAAAGGCGGCAAAGCATAATAAGCACGAAAAACATAGCCTGATCCGTCAACCAAAAAAAGATGATCTGTTGCTTTCATTACAATTTTTTCTCCATTTCAGCTAAAAAAACAAATTACCCTTATATATTTTTTCATTTTGCCTCTAAAAAGCCATTTTTTCTTTTCATAAGACATGAAGTCGTTGCACTTTATATTAAGTACCTAGAGCTTTTCTTTGCTGTTACAGGATTAATAGCTTTCATTTTGCTCCTCCTATGATAGCTGAGGTACGATGTAGCGACAGGGTCGTTGTGGTGTTCCCCTCCCCACAACGACCGTTTTTTTTGACATCGATATTCTTTAATTTCAATCGTGACTCTTTTAGATAAAAGATGATGTTATTCATGAATTTTGAAGTTATTCCACAGAGCTTTTTCACCCATCTTGTTGATAAAATCAGCGTGCAACTTTTTTTCTTGCATACTCAATCTTGAAGGTAAAGCCTGCGGGCGAATTTTAACGGTATAAGATGTATCTTTATCATTCTGGATATATTCATCAATACCCCTTCTGTTATCAAAACCCAATACACCTTGCTTTCCACCGATGAGCTCAATATAAACATCGGCTAGAATCTCTGCATCAAGCAAAGCACCATGAAGAACACGATGGCTGTTATCAATTCCAAAACGTTTGCATAAAATATCAAGAGAATTAGGACCCATAGGAAATTTACGCCGTGCCATAGCCAGTGTATCAAGAATATTATCAACACTGATAAGCGGTTTATTGACACGTTTTAATTCTGCATTAATAAAACCAATATCAAAACTCGCATTATGCGCAATCATTGTCGCGTCTTTGATAAATTCCAAAAATTCATCAACAATATCACTAAAACTTTTCTCGTTTTTCAAGCGTTCATTGGTTAATCCGTGAATTGCTACAACTTCATCAGGAATAATAACGCCTTCAGGGTTTAAATAAACATGAAATTGGCGTCCTGTGAGATAACGATCAACCATTTCTACACAACCAATTTCGATTATGCGATCTTTCTCTTTATCTAAACCTGTTGTTTCTGTATCAAAAATAATTTCCCGCATAACTTCAATTCTTTAGCAAATTTTTTAGCACATTTAAAACCTGTTGACGTGTATTCTCTAAATCTTTTCCTGTATCAATAACAAAATCAGCACGTTCTCGTTTTTTTTCATCTGGCATTTGTTGAGCATTGATAAAGGCAAATTTTTTCTCATTCATACCTTGGCGAATCATAACACGTTCTTTTTGTATTTCTGGTGGAGCTGAAACAACAATAACGCTATCTACACGACTTTCACCATTTTTTTCAAAAAGAAGTGGAATATCAAGAATAACTAATTTTTTCCCTTGTTCACGCGCTATATCAATAAATTCCCTTTCTTTTTCTTGCACCAAAGGATGAACTATTTTTTCTAATGTTTGTAATTTTTCCTTATCATCAATCAAAATTTCAGAAAGTTTCAAACGATTAACTTCACCGTTTTCAACAACACCAGGAAAAATACGCTCTATGAGTGACAAAGCTGGCTCACTTTTATAAAGCTGTTGTACTGCTTCATCAGCACTAAAAACAGAAATACCCGCTTGCTTAAAAAAATCAGCAACTGTTGATTTTCCCATAGCAATTGATCCCGTTAATCCTATGATCTTCATTCTCTTTTTTCACTCATATCCTCTAAAATAGCTGTCCTTAACGCTTTTGTTACCTGTGGTCTTATTCCAAACCACTGTTCAAATCCTATAACAGCCTGATGTAGAAGCATTCCAAGTCCATCAACCGTCTTGAGATCACAAGCTTTTGCCTGTTGTAAAAAAGGAGTTATCAATGGTGTATAAACAATATCTGTTACTAACGCCGTTTTTTTTGCTTTATGAAAATCACAAAAAAAAGAATCACTTTTTTCTTCCAAATTTTTTATGCCAATAGAGGTTGTATTAACAATCAAATCAGCTTGATGAAGTATTTCATGGATTTTATGCCAATCGTAAACTTTAATGATTTTTCCAAAATGCTGAGCTAAATTATCAGCGCGTTGTTTTGTACGGTTAATTAAATAAATCTGTTCAAATCCGCGTTTTTTTAAGGCATATAAGATAGCGCGCGCGGCACCACCTGCTCCAAAAACAAGAGCTGTTTCCCCTCCCCAATCAGATGCAAAATCATCAAGATTAGCGCTAAAACCATAGGCATCGCTATTCGTGGCACAAAGCTTATCTCCTTCATACCAAAGTGTATTAACAGCACCAATCATTGTTGCTATCTCATCTTTATAAGATGCTAAACGAAAAGCTTCCTGTTTATAAGGTAAAGTAACATTTCCTCCACAAAAGCCTATTTTTTGTAAAGACGCAATAAAATGACTGAACTGTCCAGATGTCACTTCTTGTGCAATATATTCTCCTTGTAAACCATATTGTTTAAGCCAAAAATTGTGAATTTTTGGCGATTTTGAATGATGAATTGGAGAACCAACAACAAAAGCACGCGGATAATTTGTTTTTTTTATTGTTAAGTCAACCATCAATAATTCCTAAGTGGCGCAGTTTTATGAGTAGAGGCAGTAAAGGTAAACCAACAATGGTAAAAAAATCTCCATCAATTTTTTCAAAGAGATGAATCCCTTCCCCTTCAATTTGATATACTCCCACGCTGTTTAGAACATCTTTTCCTACGCGTGCTAAATAACGTTCAATAAATTCTGACGAGAGCAAGCGGACGGACATATGTGCACTAAAAGCTTCAACCCAAATTTTTTGACCATTTTTAAATAAAGCTACCGCACTATGAAGAGAATGGGTTTTTCCTGATAACTCACATAAACGTTGATGTGCTTCTTTAATATTTGTTGCTTTATGAAAAACTTGACCTTCCAAATCAAGCACTTGATCACAACCAATAACGAAAGAATCAGGAAAACGGTCTGAAACATTTTTTGCTTTTGCACTCGCGAGAAAACAACAGAGTTCTTTAGGTGTTTTTTCTTTTGCTGTTTTTTCTACTTCTCTTTCATCAAAAGAAGCTCCTTCAATGGAAAAATTTAAACCTGCCTTTTTCAATAATTTTGCACGATAAAAACTAAGAGATGCTAATATTAAAGTATCTGCGTTCATGAGAATTTTCTCTCATTTCCTTCACGAAATCGTGATAATAGTTCAAATATTGCAGCAGCAGTTTCTTCAATAGAACGTCTTGTGACATCAATAATAGGCCAACCAAAACGTTCACAAATGCGTTTTGCATAGATTAATTCTTCAGCTATATTGATACGATTTGTATAATTATCAAGAGCAAAACCTTCTCCCAAATCTCTATTTTGGCGAATATGTGAGATTCTTTCTGCTGAAGCGATTAAGCCAATAATTAAAGAATTTTTTGCCTCTAAAAGAGATTCTGGCAAATCAATATTAGGAATAAGAGGAATATTAGCCGTTTTTATTCCGCGATTTGCTAAATAGATACTTGTTGGCGTTTTAGAGGTTCTTGAAATTCCTACAAGAATCACATCTGCTTCAGATAAGCTACTGGAAGACTGTCCATCATCATGTTCTATTGTAAAATCCAGTGCCTCAATACGACGAAAGTAATCTGCATTAAGATCATGTTGTGCACTAACACGTAAATGAGTTGGCATTCCGAGGTAAGACTGAAAAGCATTTAAAACAGGATGCAATATATCAATACAGGGAACTTTTATTTTTTTGCATCTTTTTTGAAGAAGAAGTTTAAGTTCTTCATCAATCATTGTGTAAAGAACAATACCTGGCTCTTGTTGTATTTCATCAAGAGCTTTTTGTAACTGTATTCTATTACGAATCATAGGATAGATATGCTCTGTTGCCTGACTCATTGCATACTGGGATGCTACAGCTCTTCCAACAGAGATTAATGTTTCTCCCGTTGCATCAGAAAGCATGTGTAAATGAAAGAATTTTTTTTCTTTTGTCACAAAAATTTTAACTCCTTGTTAAGACATGTGCATATATCTTCACCATTTTTTATAAAACTAAAATTTAGAAAATTTTTTTCTTTTTTATGCACAAATTAAATGCTTGTGATAATTTATCCCTCTTATAAAAAAAGAGGGGATAATATCTTTAAGATAGTGTTATTTTTATCCTTTTTTCATTTCCTTTTGTGGATAAAATTGAGCATAAATAATAATCCACACTAAACACAGTTATAAATAAGAAGAATCCTTTCTTTAATATAAATTTATTAATATAAATTTCTGTAAAAAATACTTTTGAATAGCATTTCATTAATGCTATAACTTTAACTTACATTTTTGTTATTAAAATAATTAAATACTATTTGGATTTTATATTTTTTCAAGTTTTTCATACAATTACTTAATATTACAGGAACAAATTTCATATAAATGGTACTTGCAGATTAAAAAAATTGAGTGTAGGATATTTTTTCTTAATAATATTTCACTCATAAATTTCCATAAATTCTTTAAAACAATCTTCTCCTTAATTACAAAGAGCATATTTCATGCAAAAAATGAAACTACAAGAACTTAAAAGCAAAAATCCCGTTGAGCTTGTTTCTTTTGCTGAAACATTAGAAGTTGAAAATGCCTCCCTTATGCGCAAACAAGAATTAATGTTTGCTATCTTGAAAAAACTTGCTCTACAAGACGTTGAAATTATAGGAGAAGGTGTTGTTGAAGTTTTACAAGATGGATTTGGATTTTTGAGATCTGCTGATGCTAATTATCTTCCTGGTCCTGATGATATTTATCTTTCACCTGCACAAATACAGTCGTTTTCTTTAAAGACAGGCGATACAATTGAAGGTCCTATACGCAGTCCAAAAGAGGGAGAACGTTATTTTGCTCTCCTTAAAATTAATACAATTAATTTCGAAAAACCTGAAAAGATTCGTTATAAAATCCACTTTGATAATCTTACTCCTCTTTATTCAAATGAACGTTTCCAAATGGAAATACAAGATCCTACAGAGAAAGATATGTCATCACGCGTGATTGATTTGATATCTCCATTGGGAAAAGGACAAAGAGGATTAATCGTTGCGCCACCTCGGACAGGAAAAACAGTTTTACTTCAAAATATTGCTCATTCTATTACTACTAATCATCCTGAATGTTATCTCATTGTTCTTTTAATTGATGAACGACCAGAAGAAGTTACTGATATGCAGCGTTCAGTAAAAGGAGAAGTGGTTTCTTCTACTTTTGATGAGCCTGCAATACGTCACGTACAAGTGGCAGAAATGGTCATTGAAAAAGCCAAACGTCTTGTTGAATATGGACGAGATGTTGTTATTCTTCTCGATTCTATTACACGTCTTGGGCGTGCATATAATACGGTTGTTCCTTCTTCAGGTAAAGTCTTGACAGGTGGTGTGGATGCTAATGCTCTCCAACGCCCAAAACGTTTTTTTGGTGCAGCACGTAATATTGAGGAAGGCGGATCTTTAACCATTATAGCAACGGCTTTGATTGATACAGGAAGCCGTATGGATGAGGTTATTTTTGAAGAATTTAAAGGAACAGGTAACTCAGAAATTGTTCTTGATCGTAAGGTTGCTGATAAGCGTATTTTCCCTGCTATGGACATTTTAAAGTCAGGAACACGTAAGGAAGAGCTTTTGGTAGCACGACAAGATTTGCATAAAATTTTTGTTCTTCGTCGTATTTTAGCACCTATGAATGTAACAGATGCAATTGAATTTTTGATTGATAAATTGAAGCAAACAAAAAATAATAGTGAGTTTTTTGATTCAATGAATACGTAGAGACATTAAAGTTTTTATTAGGATAAAACCTGTGGATACAATCTTTGCTGTTTCGAGTGGATTGTTACCTTCAGGGGTTGCAGTCATTCGGCTTTCTGGTCCTCATGTTGTGGATATAGTTAAAACGCTTTGTGGTTGTTTACCTAAAGCACGCTTTATGCATTATGGAAACCTTACTGCTCGTGATGGTAGTTTTTTAGATTCTGCTTTAACTGTTTTCTTTCCTGCTCCTCATAGTTTTACGGGAGAAGATTGTGCAGAATTCCATTTGCATGGAGGAAAAGCTGTTGTTAATCGTTTTTTCGATGAATTGTCGACATTTTCTGGATGCCGTATTGCAGAGGCAGGAGAATTTTCACGCCGTGCTTTTATGGAGGGAAAATTAGATCTTGTTCAGGCAGAAGGTCTTGCTGATTTAATAGAAGCGGAAACGGAAAGCCAGCGTCGTTTAGCTGTTATGGGTACAAGTGGACATTTAACGACGCTTTATCGTGATTGGCGCCATAAACTTATGAAGGTTCGTGCTTTTATTGAAGCAGAACTTGATTTTGTGGATGAAGCAGATGTTCCAAACGCAATATCTGATAAAGTTTGGAAAGATGTTAAAGATCTTTGTACTTCTCTTCGAGAACATATTATTGAAGGAGAGCGTGCGAGTATTTTACGTGATGGATTAAAAATTGTTATTGCTGGTGCTCCTAATTCTGGAAAATCAAGCATTATGAATCGTCTTTCAGGAAGATCTGTTGCTATTGTAACAGAAGAAGCAGGAACAACCCGTGATGCTTTAGAAATGAGACTTATTCTTGGTGGTTTACCTGTTTTTTTAACCGATACTGCTGGTTTTAGAAAAACAGAAAATAAAATAGAACAGATGGGAATAGAAGTTGCTAAGCAGCATGTTAGGGAAGCTGATTTGGTTATTTTGGTTTATGATATAGGAAATCCTGAGAAAGTTGATTTACCAGAAACATCGGCTGAAATATGGTGTGTTGGCAATAAACTTGATCTTTATGAAAAAAATGATCAACGTTGGTCTATACAATTTTCTGCATTAACTGGTTTAAATTTTGATTGTTTTATCAAAGAACTTGAATCATTTTGCCATCATCGTGCTTCTGAAGTTGGAAATCTTGTTCCAGCACGTAAAAGGCAACTTCAACTACTAAAGGAAGCTGTTAAAGAGATTGAACATTCTCTCAATTATCATTCTCTTGATCTCAGTTTACGTGCAGAACATCTCCGACGTGCAAGTGATTTTCTTGGAAAAATTACGGGAGATATTGATGTTGAAGATTTGCTTGATATTATTTTTTCAGAATTTTGTGTTGGTAAATAATGATTCACGTGAAACATTGATTATTTCATAGACAGATTATAAAGATTATGTAATTTATATCTTGTTTCACGTGAAACCTTAGAATATTTTCTACGGAATTAATTAAATGCAATCATATGATGTTGTTATTGTTGGTGGTGGTCATGCTGGCTGTGAAGCGGCTTCAGCTTCAGCACGTGTAGGAGCCAAAACAGCGCTTGTTACACATAAAATATCCGCATTGGGAACAATGTCATGTAATCCTGCTATTGGTGGTCTTGGAAAAGGGCATCTGGTTCGTGAAATAGATGCGTTGGATGGTCTCATGGGAAGGGCAGCAGATGCTGCTGGAATTCAGTTTAGACTCCTTAATAGACGTAAAGGACCGGCAGTAAGAGGACCACGGACACAGGCAGATAGACAACTCTATAAGGAAGCAATTCAAAAACTCTTAAAAGAACAAGAAAGTCTTACTCTTATTGAAGATGAAGTACTTGATTTGATTGTTAAAGATAATTGTGTATCTGGTGTTATTTTAAAAAAACAAGGAACAATTTTTTCTGGTGCTGTTGTTTTAACAACAGGTACGTTTTTAAATGGCTTTATTCATATTGGTAATAAAACATGGGCCGCTGGTCGTATGGGAGATCAGTCAAGTGTAAAACTTGCTGAACATTTGAAAAAATATCATATAAAACTTGGACGATTAAAAACAGGAACCCCTGCTCGTTTGAGTAAAAAAACAATTGCTTGGGAAGCTCTCCAAAAACAACAAGCAGATGAAAATCCCATACCCTTTTCTCTTTTAACAGAGAAAATTGAACAACCACAAATTGAATGTGCAATAACACGTACAAATGAGAAAACACATCAAATTATTCGCGATAATATTTATCGTTCTGCTTTATATTCTGGAAATATTGAAGGATTAGGACCACGTTATTGTCCTTCTGTTGAAGATAAAATTGTTAAATTTGGGGAACGTGATGGACATCAGATTTTTTTAGAACCAGAAGGATTAAATGATGATACCGTTTATCCGAATGGTCTTTCTACTTCTCTTCCTGAAGATGTGCAAATTTCTCTATTGAAAACCATTGAAGGATTAGAAAATGCTAAAGTTTTGCAACCTGGTTATGCTATTGAATATGATTTTGTTAATCCACAACAATTAACAAGAAGCTTAGAATTACGTTCTTTATCGGGTTTGTTTTTAGCGGGACAAATAAATGGCACAACAGGATATGAAGAAGCAGCTGCACAAGGTCTTTTGGCTGGATTGAATGCTGCGCGTAAAGTAGGTAAATTAGATGAAATACTTATAAGTCGTTCTACGGCTTATATTGGTGTTATGGTTGATGATTTGGTTTCACGTGGTGTTTGTGAACCTTATAGAATGTTTACATCACGTGCTGAATTTCGTTTATCTTTACGATCTGATAATGCTGATACGCGTTTAACACCTTTGGCACAAGAATGGGGTATTGTGAGTAAAGTACGTTGGGATTGTTATCGGGAAAAACAACAGCGACTTGATCAAGCACGATCAATGTGTCAAAATCTCTTTTTAACACCTAATGAAGCTTCTGCTCGTGGATTACATGTTAATCATGATGGGATTCGTCGTTCAGCTTATGATTTTCTTGCTTATCCTCATATGATTTTAGAGCGTCTTGCAGATTTTTGGCCACAATTACAAACAATTGATTCTAAAACAGCAGAATCTTTAGAAATTGAAGCGCAGTATGCGGTTTATTTAGATAAACAAGCACAAGATATTGCCTCTCTTCAGAGAGATGAACGTTTAGAAATTCCTTCTTCTCTTGATATTCAGGCAATTTCAGGTCTTTCAAATGAACTTAAATCAAAAATTCAAGAAATATCGCCGCGTTCAATTGCTGATGCACAAAAAATTGATGGTATGACACCCGCTGCTTTATCACTTATTATTACATATATTCAACGTCAACGACGTGAAAAGGCTAAAACAGCTTAATGGATTTTTCTACAGAACAAAAATATCAACAACTATTAAATATTATTCCTTCTGTTTCACGTGAAACGATGGAAAATTTGATTCAGTTTGAGTCTTTAATCATTCAATGGAATGCGCATATTAATTTAATATCTGCTGCGACAATACCAGATCTATGGACACGACATATTTTAGATTCAGCACAAATTTTTCCTTTGTATGCTCATTCTTTACATTGGTGTGATTTAGGATCAGGAGGAGGTTTTCCTGCAATTGTGATTGCTATTTTTCTGAAAGAAAAAAAAGCAGGGCATATTCATCTTGTTGAGAGTAATGGAAAAAAAGTTGCTTTTTTGCGAACAGTTATTGCTCAACTTAATCTTCCAGCAACAGTTTATCACGCTAGGATTGAAGATATATATCAAAAAATTCCTATATCTGATATTATAACGGCACGAGGATTAGCGCCACTCAATGTTCTTTTACAACTTATTTTTCCTTTATCAACAGAAAAAACCGTAGCTCTTTTGCAAAAAGGTCGGGATTACGCTACAGAAATAAAAAATGCCTCTGCCAATTGGCACTTTGATCTGTTAAAACATAAAAGTAAAGTTGATGAAAATTCTGTTATTTTGGAAATTTCTCATATTCGATCATATAGAGGGTAGAGCAAAATGAGCGAAACACGAATTATCGCTATTGCAAACCAAAAGGGTGGAGTCGGAAAAACAACCACAGCTATTAATCTTGCTACAGCTTTAGCGGCTATTGGTGAAAATGTCCTTATTATGGATGTTGATCCACAAGGTAATGCTAGTACAGGTTTAGGGATTGATCGTAATAACCGTCCTTTATCTTCTTATGATGTTTTGGTTTCAGGTGTTTCAATTACACAAGCCGCTTTAAAAACAGCCGTACCCAATCTTTATATAGTTCCCTCTACACTTGATCTCTTAGGTGTGGAAATGGAAATTTCTTCATCAAAAGATCGCATACAACGCTTACGTAAAGCTCTCTATGATGATCCGGAAATGGAAAAAAAATTCAATTATATTTTAATTGATTGTCCACCATCGCTTAATCTTCTTACTCTTAATGCTATGGGAGCTGCAGATTCTGTTTTAGTGCCTATGCAATGTGAATTTTTAGCGCTTGAAGGTTTAAGTCAATTACTTGAAACAGTAAAACAAGTGCGATCCGTACTTAATCCCTCTTTAGAAATTCAAGGTATCGTTCTAACAATGTATGATGGACGTAATAATCTTTCAAATCAAGTTGTTGAAGATGTACGCTCTTTTATGGGAGATAAAGTTTATCGTACTGTTATTCCACGAAATGTAAGAGTATCAGAAGCGCCTTCTTTTGGTAAACCTGTATTGCTTTACGATCTCAAATGTGCTGGTAGCCAAGCTTATTTACGTCTAGCATCTGAAATGATTCAACGTGAAAAACAAGCACGCGCTGCTGCTTAGAAATATAAAAAATAATCTAAAAATTCAAAGAGCAAAATTATGAATGATGATCTATCAAAAAAAAGACTAGGCCGTGGATTAGCAGCATTGATTGGAGATATCAATTTAAACAACAATTTTGCACGTTCACCAAGTTTTGATAAATTAACCGAATCCGGTAGCATTTCTGAACAGTTTATCCCTCTTGAATCTATTTCATGTAATCCTCATAATCCACGGCGTCATTTTACTGAAACAGAACTTGATAATTTGGCACAATCAATTCGTCAGCACGGTGTGGTTCAACCTGTTATTGTCAGACCTTTAAGAGATTATCCTCATCGGTTTGAATTGATCGCTGGTGAACGGCGTTGGCGTGCTGCACAACGTGCAAATTTAAGTCAATTACCTGTTATTGTTCGTGATGTAGATGATAAAACTGCTTTGGAATTGGCTATTATTGAAAATGTTCAGCGTGCAGATCTTAATCCTATCGAAGAAGCAAAGGGATATGAGATGCTTATAAATGAACACGGTTATACGCAAGTAGATTTAGCACAAGTTATAGGAAAAAGTCGTAGTCATGTTGCAAATACACTTCGTTTGTTAAAACTTCCAGAAAAGGTACAACAATTCTTAACTGATGGGCAACTTTCCGCAGGTCATGCACGTTGTCTTATAACCGTTGATAATCCACAAGATTTAGCTGAGAAAATTATTCGTGAAGGGCTTTCTGTACGTCAAACAGAAATACTTGCATATGAGCAAGCTAATCCTAAAACTAAAAAACGTACCAATATGGAGAAAGATGCTGAAACAAAATCTTTAGAAAAATTACTTGCAGATGTGATTGGAATGAAAGTTATTATTAGACATGGTAAAAAAGGTGGCGATTTAAAAATACATTACTCTTCATTAGAACAATTAGATGAAATTTGTCGACGTTTACAAAGTTAACAAATTGTTCTAAAAAGATTTTTTTAACAGTTATCTTTTAAAATTTTTATTATTCTATACATATGCTCTTTAGCAAATTCTATATTACTTGAAGGTAAAAAGTTTTTTTCATAAGTAGGATTTTCTTTATCAGTAAGTATATATAATGTCGCTTGAAGTGCGAAGTGAGCCACAACAAATTCTTTCGGTGTTATATTATTTTCTGTTAAAATATTTACAAGTTTTGGTTTACTAGAAATATAGGCAGTGTATTTTTCAATATTATCATTATAAGTGTTGAGATCACTTTTTGTATTTGTTTGTTCTGGTTCTGAATATAAATTTTTACATTCTGCTTTGATTTTTTCCAGCTTTAAAAGAAGATCTTCTGTTAAGGGATAATTTGCAATGAAAGGCGGTATAAAAGAAAGATCATCTATTTCTTGTTTTTTTTCTTGAGCGTATGATACAAAAGGAAAAATGCAGAAAAAGCACAATAGAATTTTAAACATGACTAAAAATTATCCTTTCTTTTTTGGATTTCAATAAATATTTTCTCGTCTATTATTCCTTATTGTTAGAAAAACATTTGTAAATATAATCGAAATAGAAACAATTATTAGGAATGATAAAAACACGGTGATTTTTTAATGCACGGACTTTTTTATTAGATTAATGGGATGATATTTTCTAACGTCTCATAACTGATTAGTTTCTCAAAATGAGTTCTTCACAGCTCTCTAAAAGAATTGTCGCTTTGTAAAAATGTTTTTTAACAAATTCAAGATTGTTTAGAAATATAGTATTTTTCTCAGTAGAATATTCCTTTTCAGGTACAAATATAAGAAGCGTTGATATTTCTTTAAGTGCTAAGGTTCCAGCAGCAAAATCTTTCGGTGTGATATTATTTTCTTTTAAAATATTCACAAGTTTTGGTTTACTAGAAATATAGGTAGTGTAGTTTTCAATACTAGAGTGGATACTAGAATCATAAGTGATAAGATGATTTTTTGTTTCTGGGAGTAAATTTTTGCATTCTTTTTCAATTTTTTCCAGCTTTAAAAGAAAATCTTCTGTTAAGGGATAATTTGCAATGAGAGATGGTATAAGAGAAGAATTATCTGTTTCATTTTCCTCTGCCTTTGTTTGTTGAATATGTATCACGAAAAGAAAAAGGAGGAACAAACGTAATACGAACTTAAGCATGGTTAAAAATTATCCTTTCTTCTTCGAACTTCAGAAAAAACTTCTTCATCTGTTTCTTCTTCCATTCCAAGGTTTCTTCGCAACACACTATCATCCCAGCGGAGAAAGGGATTGGTGGATTTTTCTTGCCCTAAAGTAACAGGTAAAGTCATAGCGTTTTTTGCACGTAGCAAAAAAACTTCCTCTATTCTTTGGTGGAGTTTTTTATTATGTGGGTCAATTGTTAGTGCGAAAAGAGCATTATTTTTTGTATATTCATGTCCACAATAGAGAAGTGTTTTATCAGGAAGTTTACGAAGTTTTTTTAAAGAATTCAGCATTTGTGCTGGTGTTCCTTCGAAAAGACGTCCACAGCCCAATGAAAAAAGTGTATCTCCAGCAAAGAGTAAACTCTTTTCAGGAAAATAGTAAGATAATGCGCCTAAAGTATGACCAGGTGTTGAAAGAGCTAAAAGCAGGTGTGTGCCAAAGAAAAAACTTTCATCAGGCTGAAGTGTTTGATCAAGATGATTGATTTTTTCTTTTTCTGCTTCTGGCCCGATAACCGTAGCGTTGTAAACTTGTTTTAATTCTGATAGGGCTTCTACATGGTCGTGATGATGATGGGTTACAAAAATAGTGTTAAGTGTCCAATTGTGGCGCTTTAAAGCATTGTGAATCGCTTTACTTTCAGGAGCATCTATTGCAGCTGTCATACCACTTTTTTCATCATGAACGAGTACACCGAAATTATCTTTTCGACAGATAAACTGTTCAATCAACATATTTTTTCTCCTGAACAGTGTTTAGCTATGAATCTATAAAATAATCGGTAGTGGTGAATTTTTTAAGAATCAGATTTGTCCTCTTCTGTAAAAAGTCCTTCTGAATGTTTTATAATGATAGGCATTTGGGTAAGCATGAAAAGGACTGTTATAGGCATGACACCAAATACTTTGAAATTAGTCCAGAAATTATCGCTAAAATTGCGCCAAATGATTTCATTCAAAATAGCAAGAAAAACGAAAAAAAACGCCCAACGATAGGTCAGTTTTTGCCAACCTAAATCATCAAGTTTTAAGGTAGAATCAAAAGCATAACGTAAAAGTGGTTTTTTAAAAAACATCCCACCAAAAAGTATAAAAGCAAATAAGATATTAATGATTGTTGGTTTCATTTTTATGAAAGTTTCATTATGAAGCCAGAGAGTTAAAAAGCCAAAAACTAAAACAAATATTCCCGAAATAAGAGGCATAATAGGAATTTGTCTTACAAGTATCCATGATAAGCTTAGAGAAATAATAATCGCTCCCATGAAAATAGCTGTTGCAGGGAAAATAGGTTTGTTAAAATTTTGAAAAAATCCAATGTTTTTTATTAACCATTCTCCTTTGTAATTGGCAAAAAAGAAGGCAACTAATGGACCCATTTCCAAGAAAAACTTAAATTTGGGTGAGAGAGAAACTTTCTTATTATTATTCATATTTTTTTCAGAATTATTGTGTGAATTAGGATTAGACAAAGGCTGTTTCATGCGTGTTTTCCTGCGATAGTTTCGGCAAAGTCAGAAGCAGAAAAGGGTTGAAGATCTTCAATATCTTCTCCTATGCCGATAAAATAAACGGGTAATTTATATTTTGCTGCGATAGCGACAAGAATTCCTCCTCGTGCAGTCCCATCTAGCTTTGTCATGACTAAACCATTAACACCAGCAATATCGCGGAAAATATCCACTTGGTTGAGTGCATTTTGTCCGGTTGTTGCATCAAGCGTTTGAAGGATTGTATGGGGTGCTTGGGGGGTGTGTTTTTTTAAAACACGAATAATTTTTGCCAACTCATCCATTAATTCAGATTTATTTTGTAAACGTCCTGCTGTATCAATAATTAATATATCACTGTTTGCTTTTTTTGCTTTCTCAAAAGCATCAAAAGCTAAACTTGCGGCATCTGCACCCAATTTTGTCGAAATGACAGGAGAACCGGTGCGCTCACCCCAAATATGCAGTTGCTCAATAGCAGCGGCTCGGAAAGTATCACCAGCTGCAAGCATAACTTTTAATCCCCCTGCTGTTAATTTGGCTGCAAGTTTTCCAATAGTTGTCGTTTTTCCAGTGCCATTTACACCTACCAGCAAAATAACATGAGGCTTATGGCTAAGATCAAGTTCTAATGGTATTGCAACAGGTTCTAGAACTTTTTTTATCTCATCAGCTACAATAGTATGAATGTCATTTGGAGAGAGGTCTTTTCCATAACGGCTGGAAGATAAAGTATTTGTGATGCGTGTTGCCGTCTCTACACCTATGTCAGCTTGGATAAGAATATCTTCGAGCTCTTGCAATGTATCTTCATCAAGTTTTCTTTTAACAAAGAGATCGCCAATTGATCCGCTTAAGCGTTGTGAAGAAAGGGATAGACCTTTTTTTAGGCGCCCAAACCACGCTACCTTTTTTTGTTCAACAGAAGGTTCAGATAAAATTTCTTCATTCTTTTTTTCACGGATGTTGTCTGTGACAATAATTTTACCAGAAAGGGGAATTTTATCAGAATGGGCTTCTAAAGATGAGGATTTTTCATCATATTTTGTAAGTATTGACTCTGGATTTTTTGTTTGTTCTTCTTTTTCTGTGTCTATAGAAACTTGGTTATTTTTTGTCTTTTCATTTTTGTCTTTATTTTCTTCTATTATATCGCTTTTATCAGGAATAGAAATCTGTTGTTCAATTTCTTGCTCTTGAGATTTGTTAAAAGAGAATATTTTTTTTATAAAAGATTTCGTCATAAGAATTTTCCTGCTCAAGCAGCGTTTAACTTTGGAGGGACAGCAATCAATTTATCGCCATCATGATCAACTATAAGGGCTTGAACAATTGTTCCTGCTTTTGCACCTTTAACTTGTACAAGAGTATAATCTTCTGTTCGTCCGATTTCATCTTTTTCAACGAGAATTGTTTGTAGACTGTTTTGTAAATGAGCAAGATGCTTTTGGTAAGCCATTTCACCTGCTTTACGCAATTTTTCAGCACGCATCTTAACTATTTTACGGTTTATTTGTGGCATACGTGCGGCAGGTGTTCCTTCTCTTGGACTAAAGGGGAAGACATGGAGATGGGTTAAATTACAATCTTTGATTAAAACAAGACTGTTTTGAAACATTTCTTCTGTTTCTGTAGGAAAACCAGCAATTAAGTCAGCACCATAAACCATTGTAGGACGTTTGGCACGCAATTCTTGGCAAAATTGAATGGCATGTTCGCGCAGATGACGCCGTTTCATCCGTTTTAAAATCATATTATCACCTGCTTGCAAAGATAAATGCAAATGGGGCATGATTCTTTTTTCATAAGCTAAAAGATTGATGAGTTCTTCGTCTGCTTCAATAGAGTCAATAGATGAGAGGCGTAAACGTGTTAAGTCAGGGACATGATGCAAAATTGCTGAAGTTAATTTTCCTAGAGTAGCTTTTCCAGGAAGATCGTGGCCATAACTTGTAAGGTC
This sequence comes from Bartonella sp. TT29SHDZB, assembly GCF_042193395.1. Taxonomy (NCBI): domain Bacteria; kingdom Pseudomonadati; phylum Pseudomonadota; class Alphaproteobacteria; order Hyphomicrobiales; family Bartonellaceae; genus Bartonella; species Bartonella sp. TT29SHDZB. The sequence goes on along the minus strand of NZ_JBHILQ010000001.1, from coordinate 103,031 downwards.
AACACCTGTAAGGACCACCTCTTGGATACCCCCACCTATAAGCTTTTTAATTTGTTCTATGACAGCACCCATGGGAACTGAACGAGATGGTCCTCGTCCATAAGGAATAATGCAAAATGTACAGCGATGATCACATCCGTTTTGTACTTGTACAAAAGCGCGGGTGCGCTCTTGCATTGCATTGACCATATGTGGAGCAATTTTTTGTACTTCCATAATGTCATTGATACGCACCTTTTCAGAATGATTAATACCAAAATCAGGAAGTTGACGATAAGAATGGGCGTGAAGTTTATCTTCGTTTCCTAAAACGAGATCCACTTCTGTCATTGAGGCAAAATTTTGTGCTTCTGTTTGGGCTGCACACCCTGTTACAATGATACGTGCACGGGGATTTTCACGTCGTGCTTTGCGGATAGCTTGTTTTGCTTGTCGTACAGCTTCGGCAGTGACAGCGCAGGTATTAAAAATAATCGCACCATCTTTGAGCTGCTCTAACCCTGAAGAAGTACTTTCTTTGCGAATGATTTCCGATTCGTAGCTATTGAGTCGACAACCAAAAGTTACAATTTCTATTGCCATCAGGAGTGATCCTTTTTGTAGTCCCCTGTTAAAGGGCTTAAAAAACCACTAAATTGATATTTTATTGGTCCTGTCATAATAATGTGATCGTCTTCTCGGTAAAAAATATTAAGTGTTCCCCTTGGTAAGTTTACATCGATATGGCGCTCTGTAAGACCACGTCGATAAGCAGCTACTGCACTTGCACAAGCAGCGCTCCCACATGCTTGTGTTAATCCAGCTCCTCTCTCCCATGTGCGTAAATTTAGACTTTTCTTTGACGTTATGCAAGCAATGGAAATATTGCACCGTTCAGGAAACAGGGGATCATGTTCAAGTTTTGGCCCATATTTTTCTAATGGAATATGTTCAATATCATTTTCAACAAAAAAGATAGCATGGAGATTGCCAATGGATATGAGACAAGCATCTTTTAGGGGACCAGCCGTAATTTCTACGTGATTGGTATCAACTATTTCACGTGAAACAGGCATCTCTTTTGCATTGAAGTTTGGGCATCCCATATCAACAGAAATGAGATTATCGGTTTGGTATTTCCCTTTAATAATTCCAGCGGGAGTTTCTAAATGAAATTTTTCACCAAAATTGTGATCTTTAAGCCATGCAATGACACAGCGGGTACCATTGCCACAAGCTTTAGCTATTGACCCGTCGGCATTCCATATTTCTATGCGGAAGTCGGCTTTTTTTTGGGTTGGTGTGTGGATAGCCATGATTTGATCAAAATGCATTTCAGGATCTGCTGATAAAGCAAGGATTGCTTGTGGTGTAAGAGCATGAGTGCTTTCACGCATATCAACAACAATAATTTGATTTCCAAGACCGTCCATTTTGCTAAATGGCGTTTTCATGAAACTTCTCTATTTCTAATGATTACTTATAAAAAAATATATGACTGAAAATATTATAAATTTCTAGTGTTTAATCAATATAAAAATGGGTACATAAATTATTTCGTTTAAAATAAGTAATTTTAACCTGTTTTTTTTAATTTGTTAATTTATCTTTGTAACCATAACAAATATTCACTTATTTTTTTTGTGAACTTATTTATTGTCATAGGAGAGAGTATAGATATGGCGTTTTCAAAAATTTCGTTTTTCGTTGCACTATCAACTGTAATGTTTTTAGGGGGATGTTCAACAACACGGTTTGACGGTAATGACGATGGTAACGCATTAGAAGTTTTTTATCCATCTCAACAAATGACAATATTGGAAGCGTCTGATCTCTCGTCTACTTCTTCTCCTATATCTGAAGATGCAAACGCTTCGATGTATGAAAAAGGAGATTCACAGAGCGATGGACGAATAGCTAGTCTCGAATTGCCAAGCAATGCCACTGATTTATTTCCTGCAAGTATTGCTGGGGTATGGAATCTTTCTATGGAAGGAAAAGTTTGCCGGATTGCAACGCCACAAACAAAGTTTGGACAAGGATACCGTGCTGGTCCTTTACACTGTCCAGGAATTGCTTCCCAAGTGAGGTCGTGGGCTGTTAAAGGAAAAAGATTATATTTTTATAATAAATCTGGACGTGTTATCCTTGCTCTTTATTCTTCAAAAGTTGATCATTTTGAGGGACGTACACTTGATGATCATCCCGTTATTTTAAGTCGTTAATCATTTTTGATCGTTTATGACAAAATAAACTAGACGGACAGATTCATGAAAAGTATTTGTATTTTTCATTGAGATCGGTTTGAAAAAGGTTTTTTGGATGATTCTCGTTTCAACACGTTATAAGGAGCTTGTCGATAAAGGAGAGGTTTGTTTCGATACCGCTCAATTAGCTATAACAGAAAATTTTGATCATTTATTAAAAAAAATTGCGGAACAAAATATCTCTCGTCCTTGGCCTTCTATATTTTGTTCTTTCTTTAATAGAATATTTAAAAGGAAAAAACGAAATATTTCTTGTGTTGTAAAACAAGGAGATGAAACAGGTTTTTTTCAGGGATTGTATATTTATGGTGAAGTAGGACGGGGCAAAACCATGCTGATGGATTTGTTCTTTTCTTGTTTGCCGAAAGGTCATAAAAAGCGTGCCCATTTTAATGATTTTATGGCTGATGTGCATGAGCGTATTAATTTTTATCGTCAATCATCTGGGTGTGCAAAATTTAAACAGGATAATCCTATTTTAGCTGTTGCTGAGGATCTAGCACGAGAAGCAAAGGTACTTTGTTTTGATGAGTTTAGTGTAACAGATATTGCTGATGCTATGGTGTTGGGGCGGCTTATTTCTGCATTGTTTGACAAAGGAATTTTCTTTATTGCCACCTCAAACGTGGCGCCGGATAACCTTTATTGTAACGGTTTAAATCTTGAACTCTTTTTACCTTTTATTCAGGTTTTAAAAGCATATGTTCGCGTTGTTAATCTTGATGCAAAAACAGATTATCGCCTTGAAAAATCAAATCTACAACAGGTGTATGTGTCGCCGTTGGGGGTTAAAGCAAATGAATATATGGATCAAGCATGGTCACTTGTATTACAAGGACATAAGGAGAGATCTGATGAGCTTTCTATAAAAGGGCGCTTTATTCCTATTCCGCGCTTTGGTGCAGGATGTGCACGTTTTGATTATGGGGATTTATGTGCAAAGCCTTTGGCCGCAGCTGAATATTTGTTATTAGGGGAGCGTTATCATACGATTTTTATTGATAATGTACCGGTCATGGATGATACATGTCGCAATGAAACAAAACGGTTTATTTTGCTTATTGATATTCTTTATGAGCGCCACATACGGTTGTTTATGTCGGCGGCGGCAGGGATAGGAGATTTGTATAAAGGGCATGCGCAGATTACGGAAACATTTGAATTTCAAAGAACACAATCACGTCTTTTCGAAATGCAAAGCTACGATTATTTAAAACTTTGGGAAGAACATTTTCTTTTGAAGAAGAAGCATTGATTATACTTTTACCTTTACGTAAACTGTAAAAACAATAACTTTTTGAAATTAAAGAAATATAATAATTCTGTTGTATTTTTTTTAAATTCACTTTATCGATACATCGTGATAATTTTCTAATAGTTGTTTCAGCGGAGGGTTGTTGTTTCTGTAAGGAGATAAATTTGTAAATTTCATTTCTTTACTCCTTTTTATGATATTGTTTGAATATGGTTGAAGTCAAAAATATTCAGTATACGGACGCTGATGGGTGTGCGCTGAATTATCTAAAAGTTAGGAAAAAATAAAATGGCACGAAAAAAAATAGCTCTCATTGGTTCAGGTATGATTGGTGGTACTTTAGCACATATTATTGGGCTTAAAGAGCTTGCTGATGTTATCTTATTTGATATTGCAGAAGGTGTACCTCAAGGTAAAGCTCTAGATATCGCCGAATCCTCACCTGTTGACGGTTTTGATATTAGTCTAAAAGGTGCTAATGCTTATGAAGCAATTGAAGGTGCTGATGTTGTTATTGTAACAGCAGGCGTTGCGCGAAAACCTGGTATGAGCCGTGATGAACTTTTGGGCATTAATTTAAAGGTTATGGAACAAGTTGGAGCTGGAATTAAAAAATACGCTTCTTCGGCGTTTGTTATTTGTATTACCAATCCCCTTGATGCGATGGTGTGGGCATTGCAGAAATTTTCAGGTCTTCCTACACATAAAGTGGTTGGTATGGCTGGTGTTCTTGATTCAGCGCGTTTTCGTCATTTCTTATCTGAGGAATTTAAGGTCTCTATTAAAGATGTGACAGCGTTTGTTTTAGGGGGTCACGGTGATACAATGGTTCCTCTCGTGCGTTATTCAACGGTTGGTGGTATTTCTTTGCCGGATCTTGTAAAGATGGGCTGGACAACATGGGAAAGAATTGATCAAATTATCCAGCGTACCCGTGATGGCGGTGCAGAAATTATTGGTTTGTTAAAAACAGGTTCTGCTTATTATGCACCAGCAGCTTCTGCTGTTTCTATGGCTGAGGCCTATCTAAAGGACACTAAGCGTGTTGTGCCTGTTGCAGCTTATCTTTCAGGAGAATATGGGGTTAATGATACCTACGTTGGTGTTCCTGTTGTACTTGGTGCAGGTGGTGTTGAAAGGGTCATTGAAATTGATCTTGATAAAGAAGAAAGAGGTGCTTTTGATCATTCAGTAAATGCGGTTAAAAAGCTTTGTGAAGCTTGTATTGCTCTTGTGCCTAGTCTCAAGTAAATTGAACAAGATTTAATTCATTAAATAAGTATTTAGAATATTAAAACTTTAGGATTAATAATGATCCATAAAAGAAAAGGACAAATGCATGAATATCCATGAGTATCAGGCCAAACGTCTGCTTCATGAATATGGAGCACCAATTGCAAATGGTGTCGCTGTTTATTCTGTAGAGCAAGCTGAAACATGGGCGGAAAAATTGCCCGGACCTCTCTATGTGGTTAAAAGTCAGATACACGCTGGTGGTCGTGGTAAGGGTAAGTTTAAAGAACTTGGTCCTGATGCAAAGGGTGGTGTTCGGCTTGCACAATCTGTTGAAGAAGTTGTTGCAAATGTTCAAGAAATGCTTGGAAAGACTTTGGTAACTAAACAAACTGGTCCAGAAGGTAAGCAGGTCAACCGCCTTTATATTGAAGACGGTGCCGATATTGAACGGGAGCTTTATCTTTCACTTTTGGTTGATCGTAGCGTTGGTCGAATTGCTTTTGTTGTTTCAACAGAAGGTGGAATGGATATTGAAACGGTTGCTGAAGAAACACCAGAAAAAATATTCACACTTCCCATTGATGCTGTAGAGGGTGTTACTTCCGCTGATTGTGCAAGACTTTGTGATGCGTTAAAACTACAAAGTAGTGCGCGAGAAGATGGTGAAAAGCTTTTTCCAATTCTCTATAAGGCATTTTGTGAAAAAGATATGAGCCTTTTAGAAATCAATCCGCTTATTGTGATGAAAGATGGTCACTTGCGTGTTCTTGATGCGAAAGTGTCTTTTGACAATAATGCTTTGTTTCGTCATCCAGATATTTTAGAATTGCGCGATCTTTCAGAAGAAGATCCAAAGGAAATAGAAGCATCAAAGCATGATCTTGCTTATGTTGCTCTTGAGGGTACGATTGGTTGCATGGTTAATGGTGCTGGGCTTGCTATGGCAACAATGGATATCATTAAGCTTTATGGAGCTGAGCCGGCAAATTTTTTGGATGTTGGTGGTGGGGCATCAAAAGAAAAGGTGACAGCAGCTTTTAAGATTATTACGGCCGATCCAAATGTTAAGGGCATTTTGGTTAACATTTTTGGTGGTATTATGCGTTGTGATGTTATTGCTGAAGGTGTGGTTGCTGCTGTTCGTGAGGTTGGTTTAAAAGTTCCCTTGGTTGTTCGTCTTGAAGGCACTAATGTTGATAAGGGTAAAGAAATTATCAATGAGAGTGGTTTGAATGTTATTCCTGCTGATGATTTAGATGATGCTGCCCAAAAAATTGTTGCAGCTGTGAAGGGAGCTTAAGCTATGTCAATTCTTGTGAATAAAAAGACAAAAGTTCTCGTTCAAGGGCTTACAGGAAAAACAGGAACATTTCATACAGAACAGGCGCTTGCTTATCATGGTACACAAATGGTTGGTGGCGTTAATCCTAAAAAGGGTGGAGAAACATGGGAAGGTTCAAAGGGCGAAACTCTTCCTATCTTTGCTAATGTTGCAGAAGCAAAAGAAAAAACAGGCGCGGATGCTTCCGTTATTTATGTTCCTCCTGCAGGGGCTGCGGCAGCTATTATAGAGGCTATTGAAGCTGAAGTTCGTTTAATTATCTGTATTACGGAAGGTATTCCCGTTATGGATATGGTTAAAGTGAAGGCGCGATTAGAAAACTCAAAGTCTCGTCTTATTGGTCCTAATTGCCCCGGTATTCTCACACCCAATGAATGTAAAATTGGTATTATGCCTGGTTCTATTTTTAGAAAAGGTTCTGTTGGAGTTGTCTCGAGGTCGGGAACTTTAACTTATGAAGCCGTTTTTCAAACGAGTCAGGAAGGTCTCGGACAAACAACTGCGATAGGGATTGGTGGTGATCCTGTTAAGGGTACTGAATTTATTGATGTGTTGGAAATGTTTTTAGCAGATGATGAAACCCAGTCTATTGTTATGATTGGTGAGATTGGTGGTTCTGCTGAAGAAGAAGCAGCACAGTTTTTGCAAGATGAAGCAAGAAAAGGTCGTAAAAAGCCAGTTGTTGGCTTTATTGCTGGCCGTACGGCTCCTCCAGGACGTACAATGGGACATGCTGGCGCTGTTATTTCTGGTGGTAAAGGTGGGGCAGAAGATAAAATTGCGGCAATGGAATCCGCCGGAATTCGGGTTTCTCCTTCACCATCACAGATAGGTAAGACTTTGATGTCAGTTTTAAAAGGCTAAAAGAAAATTTCACCTGAATAAGAATATGTTCTTATATTCAGGTGAAAAAAATTTGAATATAAAAAGGTAAAGCTTTTTTGAATGTTCGAACCCTCACTTGCTTTGTAAGCATTTAAAGGTCGAAAAGAGATATGAGGAGACGGAATAAATGTTCCGGAGAGGTATATGGCAAGGCAGGACGAGATAAATAGTCTTTTTGCACAGACGTCATTTCTTTATGGTGGGAATGCGGATTATATAGATCAACTTTATGCCCAGTATGAAAAAGATCCTACCAGTGTTGATTCACAGTGGCGTGCTTTTTTTGCAGGCCTTCATGATAACAAAGAAGATGTTCTCAAAAATGCTGAAGGAGCAACATGGCAACATGATCATTGGCCATTAAAGGCGGATGGCGAGTTGGTTTCTGCTCTTGATGGTGATTGGTCTTCTCTCGAAAAATATCTTGGTGATAAATTAAAAGAAAAAGCAGTAACGGGTGCTGCTCAAAAGGGAAGAATTTCCGGTGAACAAGATATTATTCGTGCAACACGTGATTCTGTTCATGCAATTATGATGATTCGTGCGTTTCGAGCACGGGGGCATCTCCATGCGCAGCTTGATCCTCTTAAATTGGCAGAAAAATTAGAGGATTATAAGGAACTTTCTCCAGAAGCTTATGGTTTTACTCCAGCTGATTATGAGCGTCCCATTTTTATTGATAATATTTTAGGGTTGGAATATGCAACTATTCCGCAAATGCTTGAGATTCTCAATCGTACCTATTGTTCAACAATCGGTGTGGAATATATGCATGTTTCTGATCCGGTTCAGAAAGCATGGCTTCAAGAACGCATTGAGGGGCGAGATAAGAAAATGGCTTTCACACAACAAGATAAGAAAGCTATCCTGAATAAGCTTATTCAGGCAGAAGGATTCGAACAGTTTTTAGACACTAAATATAAAGGTACGAAGCGTTTTGGACTCGATGGTGGTGAAGCGCTGATTCCTGCTCTTGAACAAATTATTAAATGTGGTAGTACTTTAGGGGTGCAAGAAGTTATTTTAGGAATGGCACATCGTGGTCGTTTAAATGTTCTTTCACAAGTTCTTGCCAAACCGCATAGAGCTATTTTTCATGAATTCAAAGGGGGATCTTATAAGCCTGATGATGTGGAGGGATCCGGTGATGTTAAATATCATTTGGGAACTACCGCTGATCTGAACTTTGATGGTAAAAAAGTTCACTTATCGCTGTTGGCTAATCCATCTCATCTTGAGATTGTTGATCCGGTTGTTATGGGGAAAGCACGTGCTAAACAAGATCAACTTGTAAGACCTACGCATACTGATTCACTCCCTTTAAGTGAGCGTTCAAAAGTGTTGCCATTGCTTATTCATGGTGATGCTGCTTTTGCAGGACAAGGTGTTATCCAAGAAACTTTTGGTCTTTCAGGTCTTAAAGGTTATCGTGTTGCAGGTTCACTTCATGTTATTATCAATAATCAGATTGGGTTTACAACATCTCCACATTTTTCACGTTCTTCGCCTTATCCATCAGATGTTGCAAAAATGATTGATGCACCAATTTTCCATGTGAATGGTGATGATCCTGAGGCTGTTGTTTTTGTTGCCAAAATAGCAACAGAGTTTCGTCAAATTTTCCATAAACCGGTGGTTATTGATATGTTTTGTTATCGCCGTTATGGACATAATGAAGGTGATGAACCTTCCTTTACACAGCCGCTTATGTATAAAGCAATTCGTAATCATAAAACAACTCTTCAACTCTATAGTGATCAATTGGTAGCAGAAGGAATGATTACTTCGGAAGAGATTGAGCAACAAAAAAAATTATGGCGCGATAAACTTGAAGGTGAACTTGAAGCAAGTGCTTCTTATAAACCTAATAAGGCTGATTGGCTTGATGGGAGCTGGACGGGACTCAAAGCTTTTAGTAGTTCTGATGAGCAGCATTCTAGAACAACCGGTGTTGAATTAAAAACTTTAAAGGAAATTGGTCAGAAACTTGTCGAAATTCCAGCAGATTTTCACGTTCACAAAACCATTCAACGTTTTTTAAATAATCGTGCTAAAATTTTTGAAACCGGTGAGGGGGTTGATTGGGCAACCGCTGAAGCTTTAGCTTTTGGTTCACTTTGTTTGGAAGGAGCGCCGGTTCGTCTTTCAGGTGAAGATGTTGAACGTGGAACTTTTTCACAACGTCATTCAGTTCTTTATGATCAAGAGAATGAAGCGCGTTATATTCCTTTGAATCATTTACAAAAAGGGCAAGCGCTTTATGACGTTGTTAATTCTATGCTTTCTGAAGAAGCTGTTCTTGGTTTTGAATATGGATATTCTCTTGCTGAACCACGAGGGTTAACACTTTGGGAAGCACAATTTGGTGATTTCTCTAATGGTGCACAGGTCATTTTTGATCAATTTATTTCATCCGCAGAGCGTAAGTGGCTTCGTATGTCTGGTCTTGTGTGTTTATTGCCTCATGGTTTTGAAGGGCAAGGGCCGGAGCATTCTTCTGCACGTTTAGAACGGTTTCTTCAACTTTGTGCGGAAGATAATATGCAGGTTGCTAATTGTACAACCCCTGCAAATTATTTTCATATTTTGCGTCGACAAATTAAGCGTGATTTCCGTAAGCCATTGATTTTGATGACACCGAAATCACTTTTACGTCATAAGCGAGCGGTTTCTCTTCTCAATGAAATGGGGCCAGAAACAAATTTCTGTCGTGTGTTGCTTGATGATGCAGAATGTCTCAAAGATTCTGTCATTAAGTTGCAAAAAGATAATAAAATTCGCCGTGTCGTTCTTTGTACTGGTAAGGTTTATTACGACCTTTATGAAGAACGTGAAAAAAAGGGTATTGATGATGTTTATCTCCTTCGTATTGAACAGCTTTATCCTTTCCCTGCAAAAGTTTTGGTGAATGTGTTATCGCGCTTTTTGCAGGCGGAAGTTTTTTGGTGCCAAGAGGAACCAAAAAACATGGGGGCTTGGTCATTTATTGAGCCTTATTTGGAATGGGTTTTGACGCATATTAATGCGCAATATTCACGTGCTCGTTATGCAGGACGTCCTGCGAGTGCGTCACCGGCCTCTGGGTTAATGGTGAAACACCTTGAACAACTGGCTGCGTTTCTTAAAGACGCGTTAGGTTCTTAATTTATTACTACTCTGATGTATGGAAAAATATTATGACTACTGAAATTCGTGTTCCTACTTTGGGCGAATCGGTTACCGAAGCAACGGTTGGCAAATGGTTTAAAAAACTTGGCGAAGCTGTCGCTATGGATGAGCCTTTGGTTGAATTAGAAACTGATAAGGTAACCGTTGAAGTTCCTTCTCCTGTTGCTGGGAAATTATCTGAAATCATTGCAAAAGAAGGCGATACGGTTGAAGTAAATGCTCTTTTAGGAGTGGTGAAAGCTGGAGAAGCTGGTGTCTCCCAATCATTTTCACCTTCTGCTACGCTTGTTCCAGCGGCTTCATCTGAATCGGAGAAGCCTGCTTTGAGCAGTGCAATGCCTCCTTCTCCTTCAGCAGCAAAATTGATGGCTGAAAATAATGTTGCAAAAAGCGATATTTCAGGTTCTGGAAAACGTGGACAAATTCTTAAAGAAGATGTTCTTGGTGGATTAAAACAAAGTACAAATGCCCCTACACCCTCTTCTTCTGCGACGAGTTCTTCGGCAATTCCTGTCCAAGAAACACGTGAAGAGCGGGTTCGTATGACGAAATTGCGTCAAACAATTGCTCGCCGTCTTAAAGATGCACAAAATGTAGCAGCGATGTTAACCACATTTAATGAGGTTGATATGTCAGCGGTGATGGATTTGCGCAAGCGTTATAAAGATCTTTTTGAAAAGAAACATGGTGTTAAACTTGGTTTTATGGGTTTTTTTACCAAGGCTGTTTGTCATGCATTAAAAGAACTTCCTGCTGTTAATGCCGAGATTGATGGGACAGATATTGTTTACAAAAACTATGTCAATGTTGGAATTGCTGTTGGAACGGATAAAGGGCTTGTTGTTCCAGTGGTGCGAGATGCAGATCAAATGTCATTGGCAGAGATTGAAAAAGAGATTGGTCGTTTGGGGCGTCTTGCGCGTGATGGAAAATTAGCCGTTTCTGATATGCAAGGTGGAACTTTTACCATTACCAATGGTGGTGTGTATGGATCGTTGATGTCAACACCGATTTTGAATGCACCACAATCTGGTATTTTGGGAATGCACGCGATTAAAGAGCGAGCAATGGTTGTTGAGGGCCAAGTTGTGATCCGCCCCATGATGTATTTAGCGCTTTCTTATGATCACCGTATTGTGGATGGGCAAGAGGCTGTAACTTTCCTTGTGCGTGTTAAGGAAAGCTTAGAAGATCCGGAACGCCTTGTTCTTGATTTGTAAAATACAGTTTTCAGGATGAAAGGAGAAACGGATGTCTTATGATGTGGCTGTGATCGGAGCGGGTCCAGGTGGTTATGTAGCAGCAATAAAGGCGGCGCAACTGGGACTTAAAGTAGCAATTATTGAAAAGCGTACAACATTAGGAGGAACATGTCTCAACGTTGGTTGTATTCCTTCTAAAGCGTTGTTGCATGCTTCAGAAGTGTTTTCTGAAACCCAGCATGGTTTTGAAACGCTTGGTATTTCTATTGGTAAATCTAAGCTTAATCTTGAACAAATGATGGTTCATAAGAAAGCTGTGGTGACAGCCAATACCAGTGGTGTTTCTTTTTTGATGAAAAAAAATAAAGTTGATACTTTTTTGGGGACAGCCAAAATTTTGAGTGCGGGTCATGTGGAAGTTGTTGCCAGAGATGGTAATAAACAAACAATTGAAACAAAAAATATTATTATTGCTACCGGTTCAGAGAGTTCAGGAATTCCAGGGGTGAATGTTGAAATTGATGAAAAGACTATTGTTTCTTCTACGGGAGCTCTTTCACTTGAAAAAGTACCAGCGCATATGATTGTAGTGGGTGCTGGTGTCATTGGTTCAGAACTTGGATCAGTTTGGAGCCGTTTGGGTGCTAAAGTGACCATTATTGAGTATCTTAATAAAGTTTTGGGCTCAATGGATGGTGAAGTTTCACGGCAATTTCAGAAATTAATGGAAAAACAGGGGATTGAATATAAAACGGGTGCAAAGGTGACAGCTGTTACACAATCTGGCTCAACTGCTCAGGTGAGCTTTGAATCTGTCAAAGGTGGTGAGGCTGAAACTTTAGAGGCTGATGTTGTGCTTATTGCTACTGGACGTTCTCCTTATACAGAGGGGCTTGGCTTACAAGAGGCTGGTGTTCAGTTAGATGAACGCGGATTTATTGCAATTGATGCCCATTGGCAGACGAATGTTCCAGGAATTTATGCAATTGGTGATGTCGTAAAAGGGCCAATGTTAGCACATAAAGCAGAGGAAGAAGGCATTGCTGTGGCAGAGATTTTGGCAGGTCAAAAAGGGCATGTTAATTTTGATGTTATTCCTAGTGTTGTTTATACACAGCCGGAAATTGCGAGTGTAGGAAGAACAGAAGAAGAGCTAAAAACTGCTGGTATTGAATATAATGTTGGCAAATTTCCTTTTATGGCCAATGGTCGTGCACGTGCAATGCAAAAGAGTGATGGGTTCGTTAAAATCCTTTCTGATAAAAAAACAGATAGGGTATTAGGAGGACATATTCTTGGATTTGGTGCTGGTGAAATGATCCATGAAATTGCAGTTTTAATGGAATTTGGTGGTTCATCAGAAGATCTGGGACGTTGTTGCCATGCACATCCTACCTTATCAGAAGCTGTGCGTGAGGCAGCTTTGGCAACATTTGCTAAACCACTTCATATTTAAAAAGCTTTTAAAAAGTACATTTTAAAAGGCACGGGGGGGGCAGAAAATATTAGTGAAGCATGCAACAAAAAAAGGAATATAACCAATAGTATTGGAATGTTCCATTTGTTGTATGCTTTTCGATAATTACTTTTTTAGATATCTGTTGTGCAGTTTTGATTGATTATCCTGTTGTGCACTATCGTTTAGAGCAGTGGTGTTTAGTCTATGTAAAGTTTTATATATGGGGTAGTTTTTATACTGTTATAAAATATTTAAGATAGGATTCTGAGCCTATCTGCGTGCTTTGTGTTAAGAAAACATCTCTTAAAATGCCCAAATCTACTTCGCAATAGTGCTCGTGAATGGTATAGCTGTAAAGGTTCTCTTGAAATATATGAAATTCATTCAAACTGTTATAAGACCTATTGTGCACCATCATCTTTATGTTTAGTAAAAGTACATGCTGACATTGATAATACACTTTTTCAGTTCTCAATATTGCTAAAGCTCTTTATTATTTGAGAGTTTTCATAAGAAAATTTTTATTCTGTTCTTTTATCATTTTACCTCACACGCTCGCTTTGTTTGTGATGTGCAGACAAAAGATTTTAATTGCTTCAATGTGAGAGAGTTTGTGATAAGAAAATCTTACAGTATTCAGCGTTATGAATCAAGTTGAAAACGATATTTTATTGTTATAAATCAATGTGTTGTATATGATGGTGAATTATATGAAGAGAGAAGCCAAGAGGAATTCACCCAAAGAAATTGAATTGTTTAATGATTGGTGTGGGTTAAGGATCTTTGTCATTTAAGACGAAGAGGGGAGGGATTGAATATTCTACAAAATACCGCTCTTATTTAAAAGAGCGGCATTTTTATATCTTTTGTTTATGACACTATCTTTTTGATGATAATGACAAGTCATACAGTGTGATTAAATTAGTTTTTTCTTCTCTGCTTTTCTTGATCATTGCTTGCTATGTCTTAAAAAGATGATATGTCTCTTCTTTAAGGTTGTTAAGAAATCGTAATGTTGCCAAAATATAACGAATAGCTAAATTTTTTTTGAAAACCATAATTACACGAGAATATTAAGTTTGTTTTCATTGGGCAGTTTTGTGATAACTTAAAAAATCAAGCATATGCTTTCTATAGGTATTAAAATTGTAATTTTTTATCCTCTTGTTGTTCTCTTATAAAAGTGGGAAGCCCCATATGATCAAGATATTTAAGGAAAGGGTGGGGTGGTAATTCTTCTACATTGACCATAGTTTTAACATCCCATTCGCCTGTGGCAATAAGAAGAGCTGTTGCGGCTGCTGGTACGCCAGCTGTATAGGAAATGCCTTGTGCCCCAGTTTCATGAAAAGCTTGTTTGTGATCGGCTATATTATAGATAAAAATTTCTCTCGAGTTTCCATCTTTTTCGCCTTTAATAAGATCTCCGATACAGGTTTTTCCTGTGTAGTCTGGGGCGAGAGAGGAAGGGTCAGGTAAGACGGCCTTTACGACTTTCAAGGGCACAACTTCTTGACCTTCTGCCGTTTTAATTGGTTGTTCGGATAAGAGTCCGAGATTTTTTAGAACCGTAAAAACAGTGATATAACGATCACTAAATCCCATCCAGAAACGGACATTCTCTACATCAAGATTTTTGGAAAGTGAATGAATTTCATCATGTCCTGTCATATAGGCTTTTTGTTTTCCCACAACGGGAAGATCCCATTCATGGCTGATTTCAAACATTTTATTGGAAGTCCATTTTTTATTTTGCCATGACCATACTTGTCCTGTAAATTCACGGAAGTTAATTTCTGGATCAAAATTTGTAGCAAACCAACGTCCATGATTTCCGGCATTAATATCGATAATATCAATATCTGTGATTTTATCAAAATAATCATCGCGCGCTAATGCCGCATAAGCATTCACTACACCTGGGTCAAAACCTGCTCCTAAAATAGCGGTTATACCAGCTTTTTCACATTCTTGACGCCGAGGCCATTCATAATTGCTATACCAAGGAGGTGTTTCACAAATTTTCAATGGGTCTTCATGAATTGCGGTATCGATATAAGCGCATTTGGTTTCAATACAAGCTGAAAGAACAGACATATTAAGAAAGGCAGAACCAACATTAATGACAATTTCACATTTGGTCTTTTGGATGAGCTTTATAGTTTCTTCTACATTCATGGCATTGAGCGAATGGCTTTTGAGAACACCTTGCTCTTTCATTGTGTTTTTTTCTTTAATAGAAGCAATGATGGCTTCACATTTTTTGAGTGTTCGTGAAGCAATATGAATTTCACCAAAAATATCATTGTTTTGAGCACATTTGTGTGCAACAACTTGTGCAACACCTCCAGCACCAATAATGAGAACATTTTTTTTCATTGTAGGTTCATCTCCTTTTTAATACTGTTGTATGACGTTTTTATGGTTGATCTTTATGAAAGGCTTTCCTGATAGTCGTTATAGCTGAATTGGCGTTGAAGTATTAATGTACCATCGCACTCTTTGAGAACAATAGCAGGCATTGTAACGCCATTAAACCAGTTTTTCTTGACCATTGTATAACCTGCTGCATCCTGAAAAGACAGTCTATCGCCTATTTTAAGAGGTTTTTGAAATTGAAATGTTCCAAAAATATCGCCGGCAAGACAAGATTTTCCACAAATCATAATTTCGTGTGGTCCTTGATTGGGTTCTAATTTAGCACTTTCACGATAAATGAGAAGATCAAGCATATGTGCTTCAATTGAGCTATCAACGATGGCTAGATTCTTTTCATTATACAATGTGTCAAGAACACTGACTTCTAATGTGGTGCTTTTAGTAATAGCAGCTTCTCCTGGTTCTAGAAAAAGAGTGACACCATGGGTTTTAGAAAATTGTTTTAAGCGTTTTGCGAAAGCTTCTAGAGGATAATTCTCAGCCGTAAAATGGATTCCGCCACCAAGGCTTATCCAGTCAACAGCAGAAAAAAGTTCTGCAAATTTTTCTTCCATATACCCAAGCATTTGGTTAAAAAGATTAAAGTCAGCATTTTCACAATTGTTATGGATCATCAATCCGTTGATAAGAGGCAGAACTTCTTTGATAGCGCTTTGGTTTGTTTCTCCTAAGCGGCTAAAAGGGCGAGAGGGGTTAGCAAGATCAAAATTTGATGCGCTGATTCCTGGATTTAACCTTAAACCTCTTTGAATGGTTTTTGTTGCATCAGAAAAGCGTTGAAGCTGTTGGATGGAATTAAAGATGATTTTATCTGCATAACCACAGGCTTCATCAATTTCATCATCTGCCCAAGCCACTGAATAAGCATGGGTTTCTTTGCCAAATTTTTCTCTTCCTAAACGCAGTTCATAAAGGGATGATGATGTGGTTCCATCCATGAACTCAGACATTAAATCAAAAACACTCCATGTGGCAAAACATTTCAAAGCAAGTAAAATTTTAGCTCCGGACATTTCCCGTAAACGAGAAATCGTTTGCATGTTTTTGATGAGTTTCGATTTGTCTATAAGATAATAGGGGGTTTTTATCATCATTTATTCATTCTTTTTTGAAGGATCTTATTGCCAAGATCAACGTTTAGTACAAAGAGTAACAGAATGTCTCAAGAAAAAAGAGTCTTAAGAAAAGAATCTTTTTCTGTCTAGCAAGAGAAAGGCTTTCTGTAATTACTATTGTTTATTATGTTGAGTTTTTTGTTATGAGTATGAAAAAAAAAATATCTTATGCTTTAGCTTTTGTATTTGTTAGCAGTTTTTTCATTATAACAACCACTCTTGTTAATTGGGGGCAAAATAGAAGTGATGCTAAAGCAAAACTGGTTATGCAGACTTCTGTTCAAGATAGTTCGGTGCCTTTGATTTTTACGGGGCGTAGAGAACTTAATGGTTTCAAAGGTTATCGTCATTATCGGCGTGGTTATCGTAAATACAGTGATAACTGGTGGTATCCTGAAGCGGCATTTGTTATATCTTCGCACTTAAGCACAAAAGGCGCATCATTAAAAGTTGTATCAGATACCAAAAGAGAGTTTTTAGCTTCTTCTTCAGAAAAATTGGAAAAAAAAGAGCCATGGATGTTTTTCCAGCATATTGAATCTTGCCGCGCGCGTTATCGCTCTTATAATAAAAAAGATAATAGTTTCCAGCCTTTTCATGGACCTCGTAAACAGTGTTTATCACGCTTTTTTAAAGGATAGAAATTAAATAAAATTTTAAATGCTTCTTGTCGTGGGCGTTATTGTTCTTACAATAAAGAGAAGACTTGTGTGGTGCGCAGTATTTTCATGCCAGCATTGTTTTTTTTAAAATTTTAAATGCTTTTAAGTTTTATTAAATCTTATTATCATTAAGTGTGGAATGGGGGGTGAGAATATAAGTTTTTGTTTTGTCGATGACAAAATATTAAGGCAAAATGGAGTTTAAAGAATGACAACACGGGAAGCAATGTTGGTATTGCTCGTTTTGCTTCCCTTTGGTGGAAGTGCTGTCATTGGCTTTTTTCGTTCGACAGCAAAAAATAATGAAGCCTGGTTTGCTGGGATTGTCGCGCTTTTCTGTCTTATTTTTACAATAATGCTTTATCCGGAAGTTCGCGGAAACCACATAGTGCGTTTAGATATTTCTTGGCTTCCAGAATGGGGAAGCGATTTGATTCTTCGTATAGATGGTTTGTCGTGGCTTTTTTGCTTGCTCATTACAGGGATTGGGCTGCTTGTTGTCATTTATTCACGTTATTACATGGATCCAGCGGATTCTGTACCTCGTTTTTTTTCCTTTTTTTTGGCCTTTATGGGATCAATGATAGGAATAGTTTTATCAGGTAATCTCGTCTTTTTGGTTGTTTTCTGGGAACTCACCAGTATTTTTTCTTTTTTGTTAATCGGCTATTGGTACCATAATGCAAGTGCGCGTGAGGGTGCGCGTATGGCTCTAACGATCACAGGTTTTGGCGGCTTTGCCCTTTTTATTGGAGTTTTATTGATTGGGTATACTGTTGGCAGTTTTGATTTGGATAAGGTGCTGCAGTCTGGAGATATGATCCGGTCAAGTTCTCTTTATAGTCCTATCCTTATTTGTATTTTATTGGGAGGGTTAACAAAAAGCGCGCAATTTCCCTTTCATTTTTGGCTACCTAACGCGATGGCTGCTCCAACTCCCGTATCGGCTTATTTGCATTCGGCAACAATGGTAAAAGCGGGATTGTTTTTGCTTGTTCGTTTATGGCCTGTGCTTTCTGGAACAGAATCTTGGTTTTGGCTGGTTGGCTTTTCAGGTCTCTCAACTCTTCTTCTAGGTGCCTATTTTTCCATGTTTCAGCAAGACTTGAAAGGACTGCTTGCTTACTCGACTATTAGTCATCTTGGATTAATTACAACACTTTTAAGTCTTGGTAGTCCACTTGCATGTGTTGCGGCGATCTTTCATATGGCCAATCATGCTACTTTTAAAGCTTCTTTATTTATGGCTGCTGGCATTATTGATCACGAGACGGGAACACGTGATATGCGTAAACTGTCAGGGCTTTATCGTTCTATGCCTATTACAGCGACTCTTGCTTTAGTTGCGAGTGCAGCGATGGCTGGGGTTCCTTTGTTGAATGGTTTTTTATCGAAAGAGATGTTTTTTGCTGAAGCTGTTGAAACGCATATGGAATCATGGCTCGATTGGATTGCGCCTTATGTGGCAACGCTAGCTAGTCTGTTTAGTGTGACCTATTCTATACGCTTTATTCACGGTGTTTTTTTAGGACCAAAGCCTGACAATTTACCCAAGACTCCCCATGAACCACCGCATTTTATGCGTTTACCAATGGAGCTTTTGGTGTTTATTTGTTTAGCGGTTGGTATTTTCCCTAATTTAACAATAGGACCTATTTTAGATAATGCGGTCGTGTCTGTTTTAGGACCAATGACAATTCCTTATAGTTTGGCTGTTTGGCATGGGTTTAACACTCCATTAGTGATGAGCTTTGTTGCATTATTAGGGGGCGGATTGCTCTATGCTGTTGGGCATCGTTATTTTTTATCCTGTGATGATGGGGCTCCTTTTTTCCGTCACTTAAAAGGACCGCGTATTTTTGAACGCATTCTCGTAATTATTTCTTGGAAATGGGCCCGTGCGGTGGAATCTGCTTTGTCAACACGCCGTTTGCAGATCCAATTGCATTGGATTTTTTGGGTCTGTTTTGCCTTTGTTGGTCTTTTACTTTGGTGCGATGGTTTCATTCCAGTGGGGACATTACCGCTTTTTCCACTTGATATTCCTTTTCTCGCTCTTTGGCTGGTTGGCGGATTATGTGCGCTTTTAGTTGCTTGGAGAGCAAAGTTTCATCGTCTTGCTTCACTTATGCTTTTAGGGGGAGCTGGTTTGATGACTTGTGCAACCTTTTTATGGCTTTCTGCTCCTGATTTAGCAATAACACAATTGGTTGTTGAGGTTGTTACAGTCGTTTTATTATTGCTTGGTTTACGGTGGTTGCCTAAACGTTTGCATGACCCTGGGCCAGCTGCTGTTCATTTTTGGGTTCGCTTGCGTCGTTTCCGTGATTTCATCATATCCCTTGTAGGAGGTGCTGGTGTAGCATGGCTTTCTTTTGCAGTGATGACACGTCCTCAAGGCACAACGATTTCTGATTTTTTTCTAACACATGCTTACTCAGATGCTGGTGGTCGCAATGTTGTGAATGTGTTATTGGTTGATTTCCGTGGTTTTGATACCATGGGAGAAATTGTGGTTTTGGGTGTTGTTTCCCTTACTGTTTTTGCCCTCTTACGACGTTTTCGTCCTGCGCCTGAGAGTATTGATGCGCCTTTTCAACAACGTATCCAGAAAGCCTTTGATATAGCACAGCCTAATCGAAATGTGGGAGATACAGTATTGAATTATTTAGCTGTTCCTGCTGTTATTATGGGTTGGCTCTTTCCGATTATTATCGCTTTTGCTATTTATTTATTCATGCGAGGGCATGATCTGCCAGGAGGTGGATTTGTCGGTGGTATTACTTTGGCAATAGGGTTTATTTTACAATATCTTGCACGCGATATTCGGTGGGTGGAAACGCATTTGAGAGTTTTACCTTTGCGTTGGATAGGCTTTGGCTTATTGTTGTCAGTCGTAACGGGGATGGGCTCTTGGTTTTTTGGATATCCTTTTTTAACATCCTTTTTTCGATATATTCATCTTCCGTTAATTGGAAAAGTTCCCATGGCATCTGCTTTTTTGTTTGATTTTGGTGTGCTTTCTCTTGTGTTAGGAGCAACTGTTCTCATTTTAATTGCACTTGCACACCAGTCAATTCGGAGTTACCGAATCGGTAAGAGACCTATTTTAAAAGAGAAGGAAAATTAATGGAAATTGTTCTTTCTTTGGGTATCGGTGTTTTTATCGGATCAGGTATTTGGCTTGTTTTGCGTCCACGTACTTTTCAAGTCATTCTTGGTTTGTCCTTGATCTCCTATGGGGTTAATCTTTTTATATTTTCAATGAGTAGACTGCGTAGTAATGCTGCTCCAATTGTTGATCCTACCACTGTTATTAATCCAGATAATTATATCGATCCTCTCCCACAAGCCTTGGTTTTAACTGCGATTGTGATTGGTTTTGCAACAACAGCTTTATTTTTAGTTATCTTGTTGGTGTCACGTGGTTTAACGGGTTCTGATCACGTTGATGGACGTGAGGTGCAGTAATGGAAGTAGGGGTGCATCATCTCCTTATTTTGCCTATTCTTTTGCCGTTAATCACTGGAGCACTTCTTCTTTTTTATGATGAACGTCGTGCAAAACTGAAATCATTCATCAGTCTTTCTTCTGCGGGAATGTTGGTCGTTACTGCCATTTTATTGATTATACGTACTCTTGAAATAGCACCGGCTTGCGATGTTTATCGACTTGGTAACTGGCCTTCTTCTTTTGGAATTGTTTTAGTCCTTGATCGCTTAAGCGCTATGATGCTTTTACTTTCCAGCTTGTTGCTGACTAGCGTGTTGGTTTTTGCGCGGGCTCATTGGTACAAAGCGGGTTCTCATTTTCAGTCACTGATGCAATTTTTTATGGTGGGGATAAATGGTGCTTTTTTGACCGGCGATTTATTTAATTTATTTGTGTTTTTTGAAGTTATGTTAACGGCTTCCTATGGGCTTGCTTTGCATGGTTCTGGTCAGACACGCGTGCGCGCAGGGTTGCATTATGTCGTGGTTAATCTTGTTGCTTCATTATTTTTTTTAGTTGGTATAGCGCTCATTTATGGAGTCGTTGGTACTCTTAATATGGCCGATTTGGCTGTTAAAATAAAATATATATCTTCTACAGATATTGTTTTGTTCGAAATAGGTATTGCATTTTTAGGTATTGCTTTTTTGCTTAAAGCGGGTATGTGGCCGCTTAATTTTTGGTTGGTGCCAACTTACAGTGCAGCAGCAGCGCCCGTTGGAGCTTCTTTTGCACTTTTGAGCAAGGTTGGTATTTATATTATTTTACGTTTAACGTTGCTATGGTTTGGTCCTGAAAGTGAATACTTTAACCATTTTGGTCATACGGTTTTGTTTTATGGTGGGCTTGCCACTATGATTGTTGGTTTTATTGGGGTATTGGCGAGCCAGGTTTTGGTGCGTTTGGCAGCTTATAGTGTCCTTGTCTCTTCTGGTACATTGTTGGCTGCGATAGGGATAGGCAATGCAGCACTGACAGCAGGCGCACTTTTTTATATTGTTTCTTCAACTTTAGCACTGGGAGCTTTTTTTCTTTTGGTAGAGTTGGTTGAACGCTGTCAAGATGTGGCTGCTAATGTTCTTGCTGTCACAATGGAGGTGTATGGTGACGATGAAGAGGAGGAAGAAGATGAAGTTGGCATCTATTTTCCGGTAACCTTGGCAATTCTTGGAGCTTGTTTTGGTATCTGTGCCATTTTGATTATTGGATTGCCGCCTTTTTCTGGTTTTGTTGCTAAATTTATGATGTTCATGGCAATTTTAAACCACAGTAGAGAGGATTTTTCTGCTTCTCTTCCGGTTTACCAAGATTGGCTTTTTGTAGTTTTTGTCACCCTCTCTGGTTTTGCGGCTTTGATTGCATTAACACGAACGGGTATCCGGACTTTTTGGGTTTCTCTTGAAGGGCGTATTCCCCGTGTACAAGTGATAGAATTTGCGCCTATTGCCGTTCTCCTTGCTTTGTGTTTTCTTATAACAATTGTAGCTAGTCCTGTTAGTCATTATATGTCTGAAACTGCTAAGACTTTGTATGAACCTCAAAACTATATTGGGAGCGTTTTAACGGATTTTTCTCTCGAAAATAGGGAGATAAGTAAATGAATCGTTTTTGTCCTTCCCCTTTTTTCAGTGGTGTCATTGTCCTTATGTGGCTTATTTTAAATGGTTTTAGTTTAGGGCAATTGCTTTTAGGGATTTTAACCGCTTTGTTTTGTGGTTGGATGATACGGCTTCTGGAGCCGGAGAAGGTTGTTATTAAAAGCTGGAGTGCGGTTTTTCGTCTCGTTTTTCGAGTATTTATAGATTCTATATTCTCAAATGTTTCGGTGGCTTGGTTTGTTTTAACAAAAAGGTCTCGAGAGCAGAAATCTGGTTTTATTGTAGTACCTCTTCTGCTTCATAATCGCACTGCTTTGGCTATTTTAGCATGCATCCTTTCAGCAACCCCTGGAACTGCTTGGGTTGCCTATAATAGTAAAAAGGGTGAACTTTTGCTTCATGTCTTAAATTTAAAAAATGGATATGATTACAAACAGTTGATCAAACAACGGTATGAGCAATTGCTTTTGGAGATTTTTTTATGAGTATGGTGATTCTTTATTGGGGGCTTTTCTTTTCACAGTTTTTTTTAAGTTTAGCGGTGATTTTCGCGCTGTTTCGGTTGATTCGTGGTCCACGGGCGCAGGACCGGATTGTGGGTTTGGATGCCCTTTATATAAGCACTATTCTTTTGTTTCTTACATTCGATATTCGTTCAGGAACAACCACTTATTTTGTCGCAGCTCTCATTATTGGGTTGTTGGGTTCTGTCTCGAGTATTGCTTTGGCGAAATTTCTCATGCGAGGGGAGATTATTGAATGAAAGATGATGTATCGCTTGTGGTTGCTATTGCTATCACAGTTTTCTTAATATTAGGGTCTGGATTGACATTGATCGCAACGATAGGTTTGGTGCGTTTTTCTAATTTTTATAAGCGTTTGCATATGCTTTCAGTCTGTACGAGTTGGGGCGTTGGTAGTATTCTTATTTCTTCATTTCTTTATTCAATATTTGTGGACCATTATTTTGTTTTTCATGAAGTGTTGCTGATGTTTTTTTTGTTTTTAACAGCACCGGTAGCTTCTATGTTGCTTTCACATACAGCAGCTTATCGGCATCATTCAGAAAAACAATCAGAAAAACCGCTGGCTCTTTTATTACACCAGACGGAGGAAAAACTACCCACGTCAGAAGGAACATCAAGAGATGGGAGCCAGCGCGGTTCTTGAAATGTAAGAATCTTCCTTATTCTGTGCTTTTTTCTTCTACACAGTGGATGGGCTTTTCTTCTTTTGGATCATTAATAAGATCGTAAAATATGGCTTCATTTTTAGTTATCCACCAAATGTATTGTCCACCCACATATTTTCCTCCAGAAGCGGAAATTACATTAGAACCAACGATGCGCTTACCGTTCCATTTTAAATCAACAAGCGCAATATTGCCAGCATTATAATAAGTTGCTTCAACATACTCTTTGCTTGTTCCCATATCGCATTGATAGGAGACGGTCTCTGTTGTTGGTTCTGGATCATCTGGTACTTCAATGACTAAAGAACTTGCTAATGCATTAATTGAACCGAGGAGGAGCACACTTAAAGTAATGAAAAATTGTTTAGTAAAAGAAATTTTTTTCATAATATTTCCCGTGTTATTTAAAATAATAATGTTGACTCATCTTTACAGAGGATAGGTTTTTTTTCTTCTGGATCCTTAGCCAAGTCATAAAGCGTGACTTCTTTGTTCTTCTCCCACCAGATATACTGAGCTCCTGCAAATTTTGCTCCTGTCGCAGCGATGACATTAGCAGCAATGACACGATCACCATTCCATTTGAAATCAACCAACGAAATATTGTCAGCATTAAGATAGACTGCCTCAACGCGCTCTTTACCTGCTCCAGTTTCACACTGATAGGTAATGATCTCTGTTTTGGGCTCTGGATTGTCTGGTACTTCAATGATTAAAGAACCAGCTAAGCTATTGTTTGAGCTGAAGAGTGATAAACTTAAAGCGGTGAAAAATCCTAAAATGTGCAAAGTTTTTTTCATGATGCTTCCCTATATTCCTAATATTGTGCACAAAGAATAATTTGACTGATACGATGGTGTCTACGGCAGGATTCGAACCTGCGACCCCAGGATTCATACCACTTCGATTTTCACCGCCAGCCTTATCGGCTGTTTGTGGTCTGGACTGTCTCTTCACCTTGAAGCTTTTGCTCTTTAGGTGCTGCCCGTTCAGTCTCTACACCTTTCTCTCATTTGAAGAGAGACTTGGCTCGGGATTGGCATATAGTCGCCCATGAAGCTTTCCCCGAATTTGAGCAGATTCACTTTGAGGATTTCTTCTCAAAGTGCCCAATTTCTTTAGGAATCCTGTGCTCTATCCTACTGAGCTACGCAGACATCATCATGTTAATCTTTAATAGAAGTATAAAAACGAATCAATTATATTCAATATGAATTAACGAATTTCTGTTAATTTTTGTTCCAAAAAGGATAAAACTGCATCTGGTGAAACATTTTTTGCAATAAATGATTGGCCAAGTCCGCGTGTTAAGATGAAAGTCAAATTGTTTTGCGAAACTTTTTTATCTTGGGCAATGAGAGTCATTAAAGTTTCAGCATCTGGTAGACACCCTGGGATATCCTTTAATTGTGTAGGTAATCCTATTGCTTTAAGGTGCGCTTCAATGCGTTGTGTAAGCGTGGGGCTTATTAAATTTAATTGAGCAGAGAATTGATGAGCTAGAATCATCCCAATTGCTACACTTTCGCCATGGATTAAACGGTTGGAGTCATAAGCGGTTGCTGTTTCAAGCATGTGTCCAAATGTATGGCCGAGATTTAAGAGTGCGCGCTCTCCTTTCTCATGTTCGTCACGTGCTACAATGGCAGCTTTAAATTGGCATGAGCGAACAATGGCTTCTGTTCGTATTGGGCCATTAGAGAAAATTTTTTGCCCATTTTTTTCAAGCCACTCAAAAAAGTCAGGTTGGTTAATGAGACCGTATTTTACTATTTCTGCGTAGCCAGCGCGAAATTCGCGCGGTGGCAGGGTATCAAGAAGACACGTGTCAGCAATAACGCATTGTGGTTGATAAAAGGCACCAATAAGATTTTTGCCATATTGGCTATTGATTCCCGTTTTTCCACCAACAGAAGAATCAATTTGTGCAAGAAGCGTTGTGGGCATTTGAATGAAGTTCATGCCACGGCGGATTATACTTGCCGCAAATCCTGCTAGATCACCAATGACACCACCGCCAAAAGCAATAACACAGTCGCCTCTTTCTAAACGCGCAGCAAGAATTTGATCGATGACAACTTGCAGGGTTGAAAATGATTTTGATTGTTCTCCTGCTTCTACAATAATAGGGACAGTATGAATTTTATTTTTTGTTAATTCTGCTTGCAATATCTCCAAATGAAGGGAAGCAACATTTGTATCTGTAACAAGTGCCAAGCGCGTTTGATGAGGATCTTTTTTGTTAAGAGCATGTTTAATTTGTGAAGCAGCTTGTGTAATAAGACCCGGACCAATGATGATATCGTAACAGTGTTTGTCCAGTTTAACAGTGACGGTTTTGGTTTGCATGCTGGTTATCCCTATTGTTAATTTCTGTGTATAGGTAGTGCTGTACGGATCGTATAACATTTTGTGCTACGGTATGACGGCTTTCTTTATGACTGTTAATTGTTAAGTTTGCCTTTGCATAGATAGGATAACGCTGTTCCATGAGTTTTTGCATGGTTTCTTTAGGATTGGCTGTTTGAAGCAGGGGACGTGTTGGGTGCTTTGAGACACGTTGCATGAGGATATCAAGATCGACTTTTAGCCATATGGATATACCATTTTTGTGAATGGCTTTTCGGATATTTTCATTTATGTAGGCACCACCACCTGTTGCTAAAACAAGGGGCCTTTTTTTCATGAGGTTTAGAATAACACGCTGTTCAAGAGAACGAAATTCGGATTCACCATAAATTTCAAAGAGTTCCGTGATTGTCATTTGTGCAGCTTTTTCAATTTCTTGGTCAGAATCATAAAAAGGTAAACGGAGCATGGTGGCGACGCGTTTTCCGATCACTGATTTGCCTGCCCCCATAAGACCAACAAGGACAAGTGCTCTTTTATCAAGGGACGATAAGAGCTGATTCTTTATTTGTGTTATGGGGACGCGTTTTGGTCGATTGCTTTTCATAACTTTATTTCGGCATTTATCCATCTTAAAGTCAATTCCTGTTAATCTTTGTAAGGCATAATACGAGATAGAATATTTTTGGATAGGTTATTGTCTTATGCCAACATTGACCAGATTTTTGATGATTCTTTTCATTTTGCTTTCTGTCCTTTTTATTATAATGGGTGCTCTTGTAGTTTGGGTTGAACCAGTAACTGTGGATATGTACATCGATGTTCCCTTGGATTCATGGAATCTTTCTACGGAAGCGAATCAATGAAATGAAAAGTGGTGCTGTGATAGATCATTTTCTTGAGATGATGAGTGCGGAGAGAGGAGCTTCACCTCATACGCTTGCGGCTTATCAGCATGATTTACAGTGGGCACAAGACGAATTATCTTCACACTCTGTCTCGCTTTTTTCAGCACAAAAAGAAGACTTAATTACTCTTTTGTCACTTATGCATACTTTTGGTTTTGCGGCATCATCGCAAGCGCGCCGTTTATCGACTTTGCGTCAGTTTTATCAATTTCTTTATGCTGAAGGGTTGAGAGCAGATGATCCCTCTCATGATATTGACGCACCTCGTCAGGGGCGTCCTTTGCCAAAAATCATGAGTGAAGATGCAGTGATAAAATTGCTTGATTTTGCGGAGTTAGAAGTCAATCAAGCAGACTATGGGTCCAAAGGGTATTTCCGTGCACTGCGTCTTCAGCTATTGATTGAAATGCTGTATGCAACGGGGTTACGCATCAGTGAATTGGTGAGTCTGCCGGTTCAGTCTGTTCGAAGGAAGGAGTACAGCGTTTTGGTTCGTGGTAAGGGCAAAAAAGAACGAATGGTGCTGTTATCAAAAAAAGCATGCCAAGTTCTTTCACAGTGGTTAAACTTGCGTGATCAGGGAAAGGATGCTACGAGTTCTTATCTTTTTCCTGCGCATTCCGAGACAGGATATATTGCTCGTCAAGTCGTTGCGCGGGAGTTGAAAAATCTCGCTAGAAGAGCAGGAATAGAAAGTGATAGCTTTTCTCCCCATGTGTTGCGTCATGCTTTTGCTAGTCATCTTTTGCAAAATGGTGCTGATTTGCGTGCTGTTCAACATTTGTTAGGTCATTCTGATATTGCTACCACTCAAATTTATACCCATGTGTTGGAAGAGGGACTTTATCGTTTAGTCAATGAGCATCACCCACTTGCCGATGAGCAAAAGGCTCGTTAAAGAAAAGGTGATGTTTTTGAAAAAGACTTTATAAAGCAAATTATAAGTGTATAAGTGACACTGAATGAGTTGACACAAATGTATAATTATCTTGATTTTGAAAAACCAGTTGCTGATCTTGACGGGAAAATTCTTGAATTAAAAAAAATTTCTCAGGAAAAAGGCAGTTTTGATATGAGCGATGAGATTGCTCGTCTTGAAACGCGTTCCCAAACAGCGTTGCGCGATATTTATAAAAAATTATCGCCGTGGCAAAAAACACAAGTCGCTCGTCATCCGGATCGTCCCCATTTTATGGACTATTCTAAACGCTTATTGAGTGACGTTACGCCTTTGGCCGGAGATCGTAAGTTTGCTGAAGATGAAGCTATTCAAGCGGGGTTTGCACGCTTTAAAGGTGAGGCTGTTGCTTATATCGGTCAAGAGAAAGGTTATGACACGCAAACACGTTTGCGCTATAATTTTGGTTCTGCACGTCCAGAAGGCTATCGTAAAGCTGTACGTATTATGGAAATGGCTGATCGTTTTGGTTTGCCACTTCTCACTTTTGTTGATACGGCAGGCGCTTATCCTGGGGTAAGTGCTGAAGAACGGGGGCAGGCAGAAGCAATTGCCCAATCAACAGCTACAACTTTGCGTTTGAAAGTTCCTGTCGTTTCTGTTGTTATTGGAGAAGGCGGTTCTGGAGGGGCGATAGCAATCGCGGCTGCCAACAAAGTTTATATGTTGGAGCACGCAATTTACTCTGTTATTTCACCAGAAGGAGCAGCTTCTATCTTATGGCGTGATCCAGCTCGTGCGAAAGATGCTGCAATGAATATGCGTATTACCGCTCAAGATTTGTATCGCTTAAAGATTATTGATGGCATTATTTCGGAACCTTTAGGGGGAGCACATCGTGGCAAAGAGATTGCCATTGATGCAACGGGTGATGTTATTTCAGAGGCTTTAAAAGCTATGGCTGGAAAAGATGGGGAAGCCCTTAAACAAGAGCGAAGGGAAAAATATCTTCAAATTGGTCGATCTCTAACATAGGTTATTTTTGTGAGGGGTGTTGGATTGGAGTTTTATTCGATGACATTTAGCAGATTCCTTGCTGTGTGCATGTTGTTTGTAATGGGAATATTGACGGCATGTGAAGGAAGATTACCAGCTTCTATTCGTGCTAAGGTTGAGCAGCCGTTGCCGCAAGAAATCCAGAATAGAATGGCTTTGTACGATATTGATCCTTATGCACCAATTGTAATGCGATTTTTCAAGGAAGAAAATCTTGCTGAAGTTTGGAAACAATCTCGTTCAGGACCTTTTATCTTGGTTGCTCGCTATGGCATTTGCAAATGGTCTGGTAAGCTTGGACCTAAATATAAAGAAGGGGATCTTCAGACACCAGAGGGTTTTTATACGATTAGCGCAAACCAAATGAATCCTTATTCAAAATATTATCTTTCTTTTAATATAGGATTTCCTAACCTTTATGATCAAGAAAATGGTCGCACAGGAAGCAATCTTATGGTGCATGGTTCTTGCTTTTCCGCAGGTTGTTATTCTATGAGTGATAAGAACATGGCTCAGATTTATGCGTTTGCACGGGATGCTTTTAAAGGAGGACAAAGAGAGTTTCAGTTACAGGCTTTTCCTTTCCGCATGACCGAGGATAATATGTCACGTCATAGCAAGGATCCTCATTATCAATTCTGGGTTATGCTTAAGAAAGGTTATGATTTTTTTGAAAAAAATCGTCAACCTCCAACTGTTGAGGTTTATGGAAAACGTTACGTTTTTAATCGCGATATTGATAAAACTTCAGTTTCTCGAATGCCGTGAGTGTTATTGTATTCTATTGCACTGTAACACTATCACTTAATAATGGCGATACAGGATATGCAAAAACTTTTCACATAAGGTGTTTAAGTGAGTAGTCAATATTTTAAAGCGCAGAGTTTTTTCATAGAGCCTTATGTAAGTAAATCAGATGAAGTGGGAAGCCAAGAGGAATTTTCTCAAAGAAGTTGGATTGTTTGCACATCGGTATTGGTATCAATCTTCGTTTTTAGTGAAGAGTAAGTTAACATGGAATGTGCCTCTCTTTTTATTTCTTTCAAAGAGTTTTATTCTTTTATGCTGTAAAATATTGTCTTGTCGTGCTGTTATATAAGATACATTCACATATTTTAAAATGCGATATTGCCTCTGTCTGATTTTGGTTTTTTTCTTAACAGGGATTTTGATTTCAATTAGCTTGAATAAATATAGAGTTGAGCAGAATATTTTAGAACCAAGAATTTGGCCAATCTGTCTGTGAAATGAATCACATGAAGTGGTTTGCAGATGAAGCGCATTTAGAGAGAAAACAATCTGTTTACAGATTGATGGATATTAAAAATTTTTATCATAACAATTTGATTTATAATGATAGTTTATAATTTTTCAGTTTGAATTAGGGACTAAATATCATAAGATCCTTTTATCTTAAAATTTGTTTATGGTGAATCAATCGAAACCACTTTTTGCACGCCATAAAATTGGATTGGCATGTGAATAAAACTCTTAAAGAAAGGAGTACAGATAGTTCTCATGAGTACTCTAAAGTGCCAAGTTTTTTCAAAACATTTTTAACTGGCAAAAGTATGAGGCGATCAGTTTACATATTTATAGAGTAAAGATGGAGAATGGGCCTTATACATTTCATGGAGAATTTTGTATTATATTATTTATGGGTAGCGTCTTGAAATAGGAATAATGCGTATTGAGAGACGGTGTTTTTAAACGAGTGCGTGAATTCGTGATACAATGGTATTCTATTTTATGTGAGGGCGACGATTTTACAGATAAGGGTAATATGTTAGCGCTGGAGTGTTTTAATAGATAGTCATTTTCCGGCATGTGATTTTGTAAGAGAGCTAAAAAGTTTCAATTGTGGTAGTCTATGGGGATTTTGCCGCTCAGTGAAAAGGTACGAATAATTTTATGAGAGGCATTATTGTGCAGAAAGCATTGTTAAAAATGTGTATTTTCTTATTTTTTATTCCATTATGTTAATAAACTTGAATAGAAATATTTATGAAAGTTTTTTATAAATTTATAACATATTGATTATAAAGATAATTTATTATTCCATTTGAATTAGAACCCTGAATACCGTAAGATTTTCTCATTTCAAAGTTGTTCCATGTTGAATCAATTAAAACCATTTGCTTGCACGTTACAAGCAGGGATAGCCGCGTGGGTAAAATTGTACAAGAAAGACTAAAATGCTTTTTACAAACCGTTTCAAGTGCCAAAAGCTTTTTGTTTCAACATCGGGAATTAGCAAAGTGTGTAATGATGTGCCCGTTTGCTCCTTTAAAAGCATAAAGATGGTGGTGCCAATGAATTTAATGTTATATCATTGAAGGGGAGAAAAAATTAAAATTTTATTCCTGGAATGACCAGAGGATTTTCTAAGAGAGCTGTTTTGTCTGCAGTATCTATTGCTGGTTTATTAAAAAAAGCATTGAGGAGTTTTTGTATAGCTTCTTTTTCAACACCATCGGCAATGATGACAAAACGTGTTTGTTTTATTCCTTTTGGCCATGCTGGTAATCTTATGGGAGGGTGAAAAAATGTTTGTACGCCGTGGAGTACAAGTGGGCGATAAGGGTCATCACGCAATGCGATAATGGCTTTAATACGTAATAATTTTGTACCATAACGCTCTTGTAGGAGATCTAAAAAAGCTTCAATTGTGGCGTAATCAACAGGACCCTCACAGTTTAGTGAAAAGGTACGAATGGTTTTATGGGGCGTATGATCATGCGGGGTAGTCGTAAGATTTTGTTTAAGTTTTGTATTTTCTACTCTTTCATCCCATAATGAGTTATTTATTAATAGATTTGAACAGAAATCTTCAGAATGGGCGTCAATGATTTGCGCTGTAGGATTCATTGTTTTAAGTGTGCTAAGGAGTGTATCTGAAAGCGTTTGTGGGTCTCTAAGATCTGTTTTGGTGAGAATAATTTTATCAGCAAATATTAATTGTTTATATATTTCAGGATAGCGCTCACATATGGAAAGTGGGCTTAATGTATCAAATGTTGCAAGAACAGCATTTATGGACAATGTTTGAATAAATAACGGGTGGCTTAAAAGTATTTGTAAAATAGGGGCGGGATCAGCCATCCCTGTGGTTTCAATGATAATATGATGGAGTTGTTTGATCTGTCCTGTCTGAACGCGATTTATTAAATCAATTAATGTGTCGATGAGATCACTGCGTAAATTGCAGCATAAGCAGCCATTGGCAAGCTCAATAATTCCTTCTGTTGCCTTTTCAACCAGAAGGTGGTCAATACTGATTTCGCCGAATTCATTGATGATAACAGCACATTCTGTTAAAAGAGGGTCTTGTAGCATACGGTTAAGCAAAGTTGTTTTGCCAGAGCCTAAAAAACCTGTAATAAGCGTGAGGGGGATGCGCTTTATTTTCATGTTAATCATCAATCATAGTTTTGTTTTTAAAAAATATATCTCAGTACGTTTAACCAATTTATAATGGTGTCCGTGAGGGATATAATGGTTACCCCCCATGAAATCCATTGTATCACTATCTTTACGCTTATAAAGGTAGATGTAGGTGGGTATATCATACACTTTTTAGCGTCAATGTTATGATAATTCGTGGTTCTTGAAAGGACTTATAGGAAGGATTTTTATTTTTTGTTTTAATTATTTTATCTACATGTTCATCCACTTTGTGGCGCGCAAGAGACTAGTTTTTATTGATTCAACAAATACAGATTTGAAATGAGAGAATCTTACAATACTTGTGGTTTTGACATAAGCTACAAAATAATTAATTATCATTATAAATCAAAGTATTATAATTAATTGTAGATTATGATTTATGGCTTTTTATAGAATGGTTTGCGTGCCTTTTATACGGAATATAGGGTTTTCTTAGTGGTTTTACTGTCATTTTAGGTGTTTGTGGCGTACGAATGAGGTGTACTGATAAAGGATGAGAAAAAGAAGGTGGAGCAGTGATAAAAGGTGAGGTGAGAATAATATTTCCTTGATCATCATATGAATTTGCATGCATTTTTATGGCTTCAGGTGTGCATGTTTGTTGTCTCATATTGTTGGCTTGTGTTATGTTGCTCCCATAAGGTTTTAATGTTGCTAGTGTTAATTGGGGGTTTCCTTGGTGCAAAAATCCTATTTCAAGAAGTTGTGCAGCTTTTTCTTCTCTTTCACTTATGTTGTTAGCACCCAGAATGACAGCAATAATTGTACGTTTATTGCGGGTGGCTGAGGCAACAAGATTAAAACCAGAGGCACAAATAAAGCCTGTTTTCATACCGTCTATCCCATAAAAACGGCCAATGAGGTTGTTTGAGTTATGTTGGATTTTTCGATTATTACCAAAATCAATGGCTGGAATAGAAAAATAATGAGAATATTGTGGAAATTCTCGACGTATTTGAACGGCTAAAAGAGCAATATCGCGTGCCGTAGAGTAGTTTTGAGGGTCTGGTAAACCACTTGCGTTCGCAAAATGGGTGCCAAACATGCCTAAACGTTTAGCTTCGCTATTCATTTTACGTACAAAAGCTTTTTGTGAACCAGCAACGGCTTCACTCATAGCAATGGCTAAGTCATTAGTAGATTTAACCATGGTAATACTTAAGGCTGTATCAAGTGTGAGTACAGAACCAGCTTTATAGCCTGAACGATATGAGGGAGCTTTTGCTGCGTATTCGCTGATAGTGATATGTTTTTTTGGTGAAATTTCCCCTCGGCTCATGGCACGAAAAATAACATAAGCAGTCATTAATTTTGTCAAGGAAGCAGGATACCAACGCTCAAAAGCTTGATTGTGTTTTAAGATATGCCCCGTTGTAACATCAACAGAAATAAAAGGCTGCGCTAGAGCAACAGCGCTGGATAAACTCAAAATCACAGAAAAAAATAAATTATAGAAGAGACGTTGCATTAATTTAAATCTAGTTCCCTCTTATTCGTTATTTAGAATTGTTTTAATGTAGCACACAAAGCTTTTAAGTCTAGGTTAGGGAGAAAAGATGGTTAATTGCTGTATCCGTTGTGTATGTGGGATAAAAACCAACACTCATTTTTATTTTCCCCTTGAATTTTGTTTGATGACTTAAGTATCTCAAGAAATACTTTTTAAATAATGAAGATTATACAAGATTTCAGGTTCTTGGGAGGATTGATGTTTCTTAGGAAGAAACGAAGCGGCATAATCATACATTTTTCTTGCTTTCCTGTTAGGATAGCCTTTGGCACTTGAGACGGTTCGTAAAAAGCATTTCAATCTTTTCTCGTATCGTTTTATTCACACGAGGTATCCCCGCTTGTAATGTGCAAGAAAATGATTCTAATTGATTCAACCTAAAATAGATTTGAAATGAGAGAGTCTTACGGTATTCAGGGTTCTCATTCAAGTTGAATAACGATAAAATATCCTTATAAATCAATGAGATGTATGTTATTTAAATGATTTTAAAGAGAGGAAGAATTCTTTTTCAAAAAAATTTACACATTGATCATTTCTTATCATGTACAAGTGTTTTACAATTTTAAATTAGAAAGTTTGAAGTATCTTTCTTATATTTTTGTTCCCTATACTCCGCTCAATATACAAAGTTATGCATTATTCTTATCAATCAGTGCATTGTTTCATGATGATTTAGTTTTTGAAGTTTCTGAACAGCGTATGGTGGCATAGGAGGAGGGGTAGGATCTTGAGCTGCTAAGAGAAGCAGTTCATCACACGCTTTTTCAGTTTTTTGGACAAGTTGATCTAGAAAATCACGTTTGCTTAAACCCGCTTCTATCGGGGGAAGAATACGGACACGAATTGTTCCGGGATAGCGGCGAAAATTACCGCGTGGCCAATATAAACCCGCATTGTGTGCAATAGGGACAACTTGAAGTCCTAATTCATTATAGAGCGCGACAATTCCTGACTTATAATCTGGTTCTTGACCGGGTTGTCGGCGTGTTCCTTCGGGAAAAATCAAGATTTGGCGCCCTTGTTTTACTTTCTCTTTTGCTTTTTGTATAATCATTTTTAAGGCTTTGATGGGTGTTGTGCGGTTAATGGGGATAATTTGCGTTTTTGCCATATACCAGCCAAACAATGGAATCCACATCAATTCACGTTTTAAAATGAGAGTGGGATCATCAAAATAAGGAACAAGACTGAAAGTTTCCCAAGCCGATTGATGCTTTGGAGCAATGATATAGGGTCCTTTGGGAAGATTTTCTAAACCTTCAATCTCATAACTTGTGCCTGCGATGTATTTTTGCAAAAAGAGTGTAACGCGTGCCCATGTTTTAGGGACAATCCATGCCTTTTTGCGGGGCATTAAAAAATAAACGGGAGCGTAAAGAATCATTTGTATGAAAGTTGTTGTATAAAAAGCGAACGTAAAAAGAATAGAACGAAGGATAAGCACTACATTTTCCATTTTATATCTATAAGAAGACTTCATATATAATATAATTCACATGAGAAAACATCTTCTTTATGTTTTCTCAAGCATCTATTTTTTCGGTAACTCATTTTCCGATATTTAAAAACAGAAGGAAAGAGGTTAATGGAATTACAAAAAGATAAACTTTTTATTCCACGGATTTTATCTATTGCGGGAACAGATCCTTCTGGTGGCGCTGGAATGCAGGCGGATTTGAAGGTTTTTTCAGCTATGAAAACTTATGGTATGAGTGTGGTTACAGCTGTTGTTGCACAAAATACTCAGGGTGTGCGTTCTTTTCAGGCATTAGATGCTTCTTTTGTTGCAGATCAAATTGATTCTGTTTTTGAGGATATCCATGTTGATGCCGTTAAAATTGGTATGGTTGCAAATGCTCAGATTGCACAGACTATTGCAGAACGTCTTGTTTATCATAAAGCACGCCTCATTGTTTTTGATCCGGTTATGGTTGCAAAAAGTGGTGATGTTCTTTTAAAGCCTGATGCAATTGAAATTATGCGTGATGTTCTTGTGCCGATGTCAACTTTGATCACGCCAAATTTGCCTGAAGCTGCATTGTTATTGGGATGTGAAGTGCAATGGTCTTTAGAGGCTATGTATCAATATGGTCCGCAACTTTTGGCGCTAGGGTGTCATGCCGTTCTGTTAAAAGGGGGACATTTGAATACGCTTACCAAAAGTAGTACAGAAAATTACGATTGTTCTAGTCCAGATCTTTATTGTGATTGTGAAAACCTTGTTATACTTGAAGCCTCTCGTCTTTCAACCACTCATGATCATGGGACAGGGTGTACCATTTCTGCTGCCATTGCAGCTCTGTTACCTACTCAACCTTTGGATTGCGCTGTTAAACAAGCAAAAGATTAT
The DNA here is from genome assembly GCF_042193395.1 of Bartonella sp. TT29SHDZB. Classification (NCBI taxonomy): domain Bacteria; kingdom Pseudomonadati; phylum Pseudomonadota; class Alphaproteobacteria; order Hyphomicrobiales; family Bartonellaceae; genus Bartonella; species Bartonella sp. TT29SHDZB. The sequence continues at coordinate 67,219 of NZ_JBHILQ010000001.1, read as the reverse complement.
TTGCATGGCGCTTTAACTGCCTCAGATGCTTTAAAAGTAGGGAAAGGGCGAGGGCCGCTTCATCATTTTTATGCATTATGGAAAGATTAATACAACGATTGATTGTGAAAAATCTTCACTCTATGAATTTGTTTCGTCATTATATGATGTTTTGGACTTATGACTGATAAATGTTAGCGTATTGTAGCTTAACAGTTATTTTGTATTAAGAAGGATAAGAAAAAATGTTATAATTTGCTTATTTTATATATTTTTTACGATTAATCTATCCTGTTTCAGAGGCAATTTTGAGTATAAAAAAGAGAGCAAGGAATTGTAAAATCAGGATTTGATAGCAAAAAGAGTAGAGGGAAAGACCTTTTACAAGGCGATATTAAAGCTGGCGGATCCACTATATTCGCTGTTTCTTATATTGGTGGCAAAACAGGATGAGCCAAAATTATTGAAGATATCTAACATTTACAAAGCTTTTTGTCGGCATGGGTAGGGTTTTCTAAATGGAAATTGATACTTTCTGATGGAATTATCAATGATCTTTCAGGTGATGTGGTGAATTTTTTCGGATATTATAACGTCATTATCCTCTTTTTATGGAACTGCTTTATGGAATCATTGGCGTTTCAGATGAGAAGTCGTGAGGAGCCTCAACATTTAATACAGCAAGATCTAGAAATTTTTACGGATTTAGAGCGGGCTTTAAGGTTTTTATATTTATAGTGATTAAGTTTTAGCGAGAAGATAGTCGATCGTACAATCGGAGTTTCAATAGACCTGTAGCGTGTGGTTTAATCTTTTCAAAATTGAATTTTCATTCTGTTGTTTAGCAGATGTTACCATTAAACATTTAAAATGGTCTGATTTTATTGTGCACTATGATGGTTTCAACACCTTATGTTACCTTATCTTGATTTGAAGTTACGTTCCTCATGTAAAATAGAATGCACTTATATTGTTAATTCACATGTTTATTTTAAAGAGATTTCTCTCAAGGTGTGTCACATCCATTTTATAATAACGTTCGTGAATGGTCTAAAGCCTCTATGAAGTGTATAAAGCTATTATGCTTCTCATTTTTACGTTTTTAAGGTGAAAGGGGTACCCCCTATACTATTTTAGCTCCCAATGTTGCGATAATCTTTGGTATTTCAGAGCGTTCAGAAGAAGAGTTTTTATTCCTTTCTTCAAGTGAATGTTATTGATGCCTCAATTTTTCCTGTTATGCGTGAGCAGATGATTGTGAGTGATTTTAATGTATAGAGATTTGAAATGAGATAATCCTATGATATTTGAGACGCTTGCTCAATATGAATAATGATAAATTATCTTTATGAATCAAATTATTGATTTATTTTTTTGTTGAAGACTATTCTGGATAAGAATTTGTTCAAGAAAGAGGATTATCAAATGATGTCCACGTTGTTTACACAAGTACAAGGGAACATTTCTTTGGTATTTCAAATGATGTGCCAGAAATCCCAAAAACTTAATTTACTCTAAAATAATAGGTGAAAACAGTTTATTTCGTTTGAAAATAATTACAATTAGCGTGAGAGATTTTTCATCATCAACTGTGATATAAAAAAAGAAACAATACGCATAAAGGACCTTTAAATGATCTTTGAAAGGTCTTTGAGGACCTTTTTAGAACCCCTTAAAAACTCTTTGAAAAAAATAAATTGGTACAAAACCTAGTGGCAAAATATACAAAACCTGCTGGTAAACTACATACATACAGCTACAACAACCGATGACAAGCTCTAACTCCACACAAGAACGAATAAATACAAAATTCAATGGAGCGGGCGATGGGATTCGAACCCACGACCCCAACCTTGGCAAGGTTGTGCTCTACCCCTGAGCTACACCCGCTTACCGATTCGATATATGTCTTGTCTGTATGGCGTAGGCTTCTACGAATTGCAACAAAAAAATATCATTTTAGTTTGATTTATTTTGTCCATGTTTCGATAAAATGAAATAAAGATTGATTTTAGAAAATTCTTCAGTCATAAATTATTCCTTTTTTAATTTTTACATGGAGAGGGGTGGAATATAATGTTGAAGAGAATAAATATATTAGGGATTATTATTGCAACTGTTTTTATGATGAACAGTGTTGTAAAAGCGGATGACCAAGTTAAACACATTAAAGTTGCACTCACACAAATTATGATCCATCCTGCTGCGGATGCTGTTCGTAAAGGTGTGGAAGATGTTCTTGCAGAAAATGGTTATAAGCAAGGTGAAAATTTTCAACTTACTTTTTTATCAGCACAGGGCAATATTTCAACAGCAACGCAAATTGCACGTAAATTTGTTGGTGATAAACCCGATGTTATTGTAGCTATTACTACGCCTTCAGCGCAAACAATGCTTGCAGCAACAAAACAAATTCCTATCGTCTTTGCGGCGATTTCTGATCCTATCGGAGCTAAAATAGTTTCTTCGCTTACCAAACCTAGCGGTAATGTAACAGGGAGTTCGGATCGTATAGATGTTGCAGAAAGTGTTAAACTTTTGCAAGAAGTAAAACCAGATTTGAAAAAAATTGGTTATCTTTATAATGCTTCCGAAGCAAATTCTGTTTCAACACTTAAAGTGTTAAAAGATGTAGCGAAAAAAGCTGGAATTGAAATCGTTCCTTCATCGGCACCAAAGCCTTCAGATGTTCAGGCAGCAACACGCGCTTTAATTGGTAAGGTCGATATTATTTTTATTCCTGCTGATAATACGATTTTATCTGTTTTAGAGGGCGCAATAAAGGTCACACAGGAAGCCAATATGCCTGTATTTACTGTTGATGCTAATACTATCGGGCGTGGGCCTTTTATGACGCAAGGTGTGAATTTCTATGATGTAGGGGTTGATGCTGGGAAATTGGTTGTGCGTATTCTAAAGGGTGAAAAGCCTGGTGATATTGATGTTGTGCAGGCGGCTAATAATGACATTCGAATTGATTTGAAAGCAGCCCAAAAAGCAGGGATTATTATTCCGCAGGCAGTTATTGACCGTGCGACAAAGGTGATTCAATAACTTTTATTAATAGGGTGTTGATACAATAAAAATACGTTAAGTTTTCATGGGGATTGTCTTTACATGAATATATTTGCGTTTTCTGGTGCTGTGGAATTAGGCCTTATTTATGCGTTTGTTGCTATAGGGGTTTATCTTTCATTTCGGGTTTTAGATTTTCCTGATTTAACAGTTGATGGATCGTTTCTTCTTGGTTCCTGTGTCTGTGGTGTTTTGATTCTCTTGGGTTTCAATGCATGGACAGCTATGGCATGCGCTTTTTGTGCAGGTATGGGGGCTGGTTTATTAACAGCTCTATTGAATTTGCGTTTTGGTATTTTGAATCTTTTAGCTTCTATTTTAACAATGTCAGCACTTTATACGGTTAATCTTCGTATTATGGGAATTATGGGAGGGTCTAATGTTAATTTAGCTCTTGCTGATACCGCGTTAACGCCCTTTTATAATATGTTTGGTTTATCTGATATTTTTGTGCGTCCTCTTTTCGTTGGTATTGTATTGCTGGTTATGGCGTTTTTGATTTGGCGCTTTTTGGAAAGTGAAATTGGTCTTGCTATGCGTGCAATGGGCGCTAATCCACGCATGGCGACGGCGCAAGGTGTTCATACATCAGCATTGATATACTTTGGAATGGGGCTGTCCAATGCGTGTGTGGCACTTGGTGGTTCTCTTTATATTCAAACTGCGATTGCAACAGATATTACCGGTGGAATTGGAACAATTGTTTTTGGGTTGGCAGCTGTGATTATCGGTGAAACTCTTTTTCGTACGCGCAATATTTTTTGGATTATAATCAGCTGTATTATGGGGTCTGTGCTTTATCGTGTGGCGGTGCAATTTGCATTTGAAGCAAATGGCATTGGTATTGATACGTCGACAGATCTTCAGTTGATTACTTCGCTGTTGGTTGTTTTAACCCTTATTGTGCCACGCTATTGGAGGAGGCATAAACGTGATTGAGTTGTTTCATGTTGGGGTTACATTTAAACCGCAAACGCCTTTGGAAAAACAGGCTTTAATTGATATTAACCTCAAAATTGAGCAGGGTAGTTTTGTTACGGTTATTGGTTCAAATGGTGCTGGTAAATCAACCTTGCTCAGTGTTTTAGCGGGTGCAACGCTTCCCTCAACAGGGAAAGTGGTTATTAATGGACAAAATGTTTCTAGGCAATCAGTCAGTGAACGCGCTGGAAAGATTGCTTGTGTTTTTCAAGATTCGTTAGAGGGAAGTTGTGGTTCTTTAACAATTGAAGAAAATTTGGCTCTTGCTGCTCTTCGAGGAAGTCGTCGTGGTTTGCGTGCGGCTTTAAATCATGAGAAACGGCAATTTTTTCGAGAGAAAATTGCTCAATTAGGCATTGGTCTTGAAGCATATATTCATAATCCTATGGATAGTTTATCAGGTGGGCAACGCCAAGCAGTTTGTCTTGTGATGGCAACATTGGCGCATGCGGATGTTTTATTGCTTGATGAACATACCTCAGCACTTGATCCTGGAATGGCTGATTTTGTGATGCGGTTGACTGAAAAAATCGTTGAAGAGAAAAAATTAACGACTATCATGGTGACCCATTCTATGCGTCAGGCTCTTGATTATGGAGATCGCACTTTGATGTTGCATGGTGGAAAAGTGATTTTGGATGTCTGTCATGAAGAGCGTAAGGGCTTGGATGTCAATGATTTAATTGGTATGTTTCAGAAAGTTCGCGGGGAAGTTCTTGATGAAGATGAACTGTTAATGGATTAATAATGTGGCTCAGAAAAAAGCACATGAAGTTGATCAGTTTCTAACGCGTTTTTCACGTGCTTTTCCTATTGTTCTCATTTATGGGACAGATCGTGGTCTTATTTGTGAGCGTGCACAATGTTTTGCTAAGCTTACACGGGTAGCTATAGAAGATCCATTTTCAACAATTCGTTTGGATGCTGCTGAAATTGATAAAGATCCTGCACGTTTGGAAAATGAAGCGCGTACGTTATCGCTTTTTGGGGGAGATCGTTTGATATGGATTTCTAATGCTGCTAACCAAAAAGGTTTTCTTGCTGCCTTAAAGCTTTTAATTGAAAAGCCGCCAGAAGCCTGTTTTATTCTCATTGAAGCAGGGGATTTAAAAAAAGGAACAGGGTTGCGCAATGCTGTTGAAACGGCATCAAAAGCAATGGCTTTACCTTGTTTTGCCGATGATATGCGTTCTCTTGACGGTTTGATTGATGAGGTTTTAGGGCAGTTTAAGAAGACTCTTTCTTTGGATGCACGTAGATGGTTGCATGAAAATTTAGGGGCGGATCGTCTTGTATCACGCGGTGAATTAGAAAAGCTTTGTCTTTACGCTGCAAATGTTCATATTACTCTTGAAGATGTGAAAGCTGTTGTAAGCGATGTCAGTGCTCTTTCTCAAGATGAAGTCGTTGATGCTCTTTTATTGGGCGATATATCAGGCTTTGAAGCGCATTTTAACCGACATGCAGCAGTGCATGGGGCACTTTTTTTAATTTTGAGTACAGCTCAAAGACATTTTCAGCAATTACAGCTATTGCGTTATCAGGTAGAGGTTGAAGGAAAATTGCCTTTTACGGTAGTTTCTCAAGCACGTCCCCCTATTTTTTTTCAACGGAAAAAAACCGTTGAACAAGCTTTAAAATATTGGAAGTTAGAACAGATTTCTTACGCAATGGAAAGAATTCAGAGTGCTGTTTTGGACAGCCGTAAAAATCCGCTTTTGGGTGAAGCTATCATTCGTCAAGTTTTGTTAGGACTTACAATTATTGCACGACGCCAGATGGCAGCTTAGTATTTTAAAAATATTATGATTTTTTATTTTGAATACAATACAGAGGCATTTTCAGCAATTAAAACTGTTGTATTATCAAGTAGAGGTTGAAGAAGCTGTATTTTTGAGAATGCGTTATTTTACGGTGTGTTCAATACTCGCAAAACTTGTGTTGATGTTATAGAATTTACCAATTGTACCAATCAATATAATGTATTGTGGTAATTTAGAAGGGTATCTGCTTACGCTTTTGATACGTTTTTTTGAGAGTAAATTAGTGAGATTAAAGTAACCTGATGAGATTTGTGTAAGGTTGTTATTGTCTTGATAAAGAATTTATGAGAATGCATTTTATTTTGTTTCAGTGGTGCGCTCTGGTCAGCAATGAAGTGAGTGTTTAGAGCTTAATGTTACATTTTTCGTCACTCATTTTTTTGTGTTTTTGTAAGTAAAATGATCTGTTGTCAGTTTGGCGCAGGTGGTGATTGGTAAACTGCGTTATTCTTTATTCCCTAGTTGTAGTTTTTTAATGTTTTGCGCATAACTCTTGAATAAACAGACAGGAAAATTATGATTTTTACGACTGTCTTTGTTGCCATTTGTAAAGAATCCTTAAAGGTGAAAGATGCTCCATATTCAATTTGAAAAAATAGCGCTCATTGGGATCGGTCTGATTGGATCTTCTTTGGCAAGGGTGATTAAAAAGAAAAATCTTTCAATTCAAATTTCTATTGCAACCCGTCGTCAAGAAACATTGGAAAGAGCGCGCGAATTAGAACTTGGAGATTTTTATACAACGGATAATGCAGAGGCTGTTGAAGGTGCAGATCTCGTTATTATTTCTGTTCCTGTTGGGGCAAGTGCAGAGGTGGCAAAAAACATTCATGATCATTTAAGGCAGGGGGCAATAGTGAGTGATGTTGGTTCTACAAAAGAGTTGGTTATTACAGAAATGGCGCCTTTATTGCCCAAAACGGTTCATTTTATTCCGGGGCATCCTATTGCTGGAACGGAATATTCGGGTCCGGATGCTGGTTTTGCTGATTTATTTATCAATCGCTGGTGTATTTTAACGCCTTTTGCGGATAGTGATGCGGCGGCTGTAGCACGATTGACAGCATTTTGGGAAGCTTGTGGTGCGCGTGTCGAAAAGATGGAGCCTAAGCATCATGATCTTGTTTTGGCAATTGTTTCGCATTTGCCGCATTTGATTGCCTATAATACTGTTGGGACAGCGAGTGATTTAGAAAAAGTAACAAATTCGGAAGTAATTGCTTATTCCGCTTCTGGTTTTCGTGATTTTACACGTTTGGCATCTTCTGATCCCGTTATGTGGCGAGATATTTGTTTGCATAATAAAGATGCTATTTTAGAGATGTTGAGTCGTTTTAATGAGGGGCTTGCTTTTTTAGAACAGGCAATTCGTTTAGGGGATGGTGAAACACTGTTTAATTTTTTTATGCGTACACGTGCTGTGCGCCGTAATATCATCGCAGCAGGGCAGGAAATTGATGCCCCTGACTTTGGGCGTCATAACATTTCTAAAGAGGGAATGTAAAATAAGAAATTTTTGAATTTTCGTTGTTTTGCTTATTCTTATCATATCTCTTGATTAGGATATTTGTTCTTTTAAATTGTGTGTTGTGTATGAAGATACGGCGTTATTCTCAATAGTTTGTACGATAAGTAAGTGCGCTTACCTTTGTTTTCTCATTTGTGCTCTAAAATGATTTTTGCATCCTCATGAGGGGCAGTTGTGGTTTTGGTTAGCTAATCGCATAAATTAAAACAAAACTCATAGAGATATGCTTTAAGTTTGATTTATTTCATATGGAAAAAGAAAGGAAGAATTTATTTTGGGAAAATAATGGGGAAACTGAATAGTTTTTTATATTTGAAAGTAAAGACATATAAAAAGTACCACTTTTCCTATTATCATACTGAGAATTATATTTCCATCAATTTGATTTTCATGAATATGACACAAGAGATTTGTGGGAGATTTATGCGGACGTCTGTAAGTAAATAAAAAGCTCGGTATATTACGGTTGTTATTGCGCAAATGTTTTTAAAAAGCAGAGGTAATTCTCCAATCTATAGCTGGTATATTTTTCGTTTTATGATGTTGTTTCCTGTCTATTAACATTCAAACCTTATGCAGTAACATGGTTGAGATAAATATTAAGATGATTCAGTGTGTTCGTTTTTTTAGCTTTTGTATGTCAGGTTGAGGAGAATCTTGCTTGTATCTGTTTGGTTTGTCTTTTGAAGCGGGAAAATAACTTCATTTGAGAACAATATAAAAGATATAAAGGTAAAAAATCATTTCCATTCCATCTATCTCCTTTTAATTAAGCTTTACAATGTGTAAAGTGCAAAAAAATTCATGGAAATATTTTTACCTCACATTTTGTTTTTTGCGTTCTTTGGTTAGGTTGCTCACGTAAAACAAAAGGCTTCAAACAGAATATAATTGATTAGTAAAATTTTTTGACTTGTTCTTTTAAGCTTTGGGACAGAGTGAGACTTGACCGCATGGATTATTGCCCTTTATACTAACAGGCGTTTGTTTAAAGTTTTGATGGTTTTTATAAAGCTTAGGATAACTGAAAAAAGGGTGTTACCAGAAAGTATTGAGGTTTGTTAAGAAATATCTTTTGGTATAGTTATCGTATTTTTGGTGATGCAATAAGTCATTATTGGCGTGATAATGGAAGTGCTTTTGCGAGCCATGTTGCGCTATCGGGGCTTTTAGCATTTTTCCCTTTTTTTATTTTCGGAACATCTTTTGCTCGTTTTCTAGGGGCTTTTACCTATACACCGCAAAAAATTAAAGCACTGGTGCAGTTATTGCCGGATGTCATTGCAGAGCCTTTATCCCAAGAAATTGTCAATGTTTTAACCATTCATCGAGGCGGTGTGTTGACGCTTTCTGTCATTGGAGCGGCTTATTTTGCTTCTAATGGGATAGAGGCTTTGCGTACGGCTTTAAATAAAGCTTACCGTGTTACTGATCGACGGAGTTTGTTGTTTTGTCGTTTTCAAAGTCTGTTTTTTGTAATCCTTGGAGCTGTTGGTCTTGTTGTGATTAGCTTTTTATTGATTCTGGCGCCTTTGTTGATCAAAATTATGCAAAATCATTCTTTTTTTATGACTGAATATATTGCTGTTATTCGTGTATGGCGTTATACAGTTGCAATCGTTATTTTGTTTATCAGTCTTTTGATTGTTCATAAATGGCTTCCAGCAGGGCGGCGGAAATTTATAGATATTTTACCAGGAATAGTGGTGACAATGTTTATATGGTTTATGGCTTCTATCGCTTTTGCGCAATATTTAACGATGTTTGATTATATTTCTACCTATGCAGGGTTGGCATCTATTATGGTTGCTATTATTTTTCTCTACATATTGAGTGCAATTTTTATTTTGGGAGGAGAAATAAACGCGGCGATAATGTTTTATCGCAAGGATTTGCAACATTCAGATGAATGAAAGAGCTTATTATTGCTTGAAAGCCAAGGTATGAATATCCCAATAAAGCCTGCTATCACTTTGTTGATTGATGCGGATGCTTGTCCTGTAAAAGATGAAGTTTATCGTGTGATGAATCGTTATCAGCTTAAGACATTTGTTGTGGCAAATCGTTCTTTGTCCCTTCCAGATGAAGCACTCATTGAAAGAGTGGTCGTTGCTGGTGAATTCAATGGTGCTGATGATTGGATTGTAGAACATGTGCATGAGGCAAGTATCGTTATTACCAGTGATATTCCTTTAGCAGCACGGGTTGTGCAAGCTGGGGGTTTTTGTCTTTCGCCAACGGGGCGTATTTTTGATGTAAATTCAATTGGTCAGGCTTTGGCGATGCGCAATTTGATGGAAGATTTGCGTGGACAGGGCAGTATAATAGGTGGTCCCCGTCCTTTTTCTCGTAAAGACCGTTCTGCTTTTTTGTCAGCACTGGATCTTGTTATACAACGTTTAAAAAGACGCGGTTATTAAAGTTATAGGGCTTCTTTAATGACTGCTTTTATAAGTGCTTTGGCATCGTCATTGGCCCATGGAGCTGCACCATTGAAAGAAGCAATGAGATATCCCTCTTTATCAATGAGCAATGTAATGGGGAGTCCTAAAGCGAGCCCCTGTTTTCTAACATTATTGAAAATATCCATTGTTTCATCGCGATAGTAAAGCAAATTATCTGAATGAATATTCTGTAAAAATTGCTGAATTTTTTCAGGAGAAGCAGTTTTATCGATATTAATAGCTATGACATCAAAGTTTTCTCCACCTAATTCACGTTTTAATTGCGCAAGTTCAGGCATTTCTGTGCGGCAAGGTGCACACCAAATAGCCCATAGATTGACCAGCATTGGTTTTCCAGTAAATTCGCTGAGTGTGTGCTCTTTTCCTAGAATATCCTTGAAAGAGAGTTTATTCATATCTGAGGGCGTATCAGCAAATCGTATGTGGCTAAAAAAGCCTTTTGCTGCTTTTCGTATCGCCATCATTTTTTCTGCTCGTGCTTTATTAGTATTTATTTCTTGTGCTTGTGCTGCTGAAATGAAATTGAAAAGAAAAAACTCTCTTTTGGTATCGTAGTTTATGGTTGCGTATAAACTCAATGCAATGATAAAGAATGCAAGGGAAAGTTGCCTTTTTTTATTGTTTTTTTTGCTGATGAAAATTTGAAAAATCATAATTTTGTCCTTTGGAGGGGTGTTTTCAGAATATGACAGATGAGAAGTTAAAGAACCAAATGTGGGGTGGTCGGTTTGCGGCAGGTCCTGCTGCAATTATGGAAGAAATTAATGCCTCTATTGATTTTGATCAAAAACTTTATCGACAAGATATTGAAGGTTCTCTTTCTCATGCGGCTATGTTAACGCAAACGAAAATCATTTCACAATCAGATTATGAAAAAATTGTTCATGGTTTGAAACTTATTCGCCAAGAAATTGAAGACGGTAAATTTGTTTTTTCACGAAAGCTTGAAGATATTCATATGAATATTGAAGCGCGGTTGAGCGAATTGATAGGTCCTGTAGCTGGGCGTTTGCATACGGCGCGTTCACGCAATGATCAAGTTGCTGTTGATTTTCGCTTGTGGGTACGTGAAGCAACGCAAAAGATAGCACAAGCTTTAAAAGGATTGATAGAGCAATTACTTATTCGCGCAGAACAACATGTTGATACCTTTATGCCAGGCTTTACGCATTTACAATTGGCTCAACCCATAACATTGGGTCATTATATGATGGCTTATGTTGAAATGTTTGGTCGAGATTTATCGCGGATGCGTGATGCTCTTGAGCGAATGAATGAATCGCCTTTAGGGGCGGCTGCTTTAGCGGGGACAGGCTTTCCAATTGACCGTTTTATGACAGCAAAAGCGCTAGGCTTTCGCGAACCTACACGCAATTCAATTGATAGTGTTTCAGATCGTGACTTTGCATTGGAATTTTTAAGCGCTGGCGCTCTTTGTGCAACACATCTTTCGCGATTGGCGGAAGAAATAATTCTTTGGTCAAGTGCACAGTTTTGTTTTATTCATTTATCAGATGCTTTTTCAACAGGGTCTTCCATTATGCCACAAAAGAGAAATCCTGATGCGGCAGAGTTAGTACGAGCGAAAGCAGGTCGATTGAATGGTGCGCTTATGGGATTGTTAACGGTGATGAAAGGATTACCGCTTGCTTATTCAAAGGATATGCAAGAAGATAAAGAATATGTGTTTGATGGGGCTTTGAGTTTGGAATTATCACTAGCAGCAATGACAGGGATGATTGCTGATTTGAAAGTGAATAAAAAAGCCATGAAACAAGCAGCAGATTTAGGATATGCAACAGCTACGGATTTTGCTGATTGGCTTGTACGTGAATTAGGGATTCCTTTTCGTGAAGCACATCATATAACGGGGCGTGCTGTAGCATTGGCAGAAAGAAAACAGTGTCGCCTTCAGGATTTATCATTAGATGAACTTCAAGCAATTTGTCCTGATATTAATGCGGCACTTTTTGATGTTTTGACCGTTGAAAAATCTGTTGAAAGTCGTAAAAGCTTTGGGGGAACAGCGCCTTCAGAGGTTCTTCGGCAAATTGCGTATTGGAAAAAGCGTCTCGTGAGCGCTTGAGTGATTGTATTTTAAAGGTAACAAAGAGATCGAGATGAGGAAAGAGGACAGATGAAAATTATATTAAAGGGGTTGATAATTGTCCTTTTTGGGGGCTTGGGTATCGTTGGGTGTGGGCGTAAAGGGTCATTAGAGTTACCTCCTTCAACAGGAGTGAATTCTTCACAAGGAACTTTTGTTTCTCAAGGTAAAACAGATAAACCTTTTATTCTTGATCGGTTAATACAATAGGAATTTTTATGCGTTTTTTTTCTTATCATCAGGGTGTGCTTCACGCTGAAGGTCTTTCTCTTTTGGAACTTGCGCGGGAAGTTGAAACACCTTTTTATTGTTATTCAGCTAGCGCAATCGTTGCACATTTTAAAGATTATCAGAATGCATTTCATGATATGCCGAGTTTAATTGCTTATGCGGTTAAAGCGAATTCCAATCAAGCAGTTTTACAACTTTTAGCTAACAATGGAGCGGGAGCTGATGTGGTCTCAGAAGGGGAATTACGGCGTGCACTTGCTGTTGGTATTCCTGCGCAGAATATTGTTTATTCTGGTGTTGGTAAAACAGTGAGAGAAATAGATTTTGCTCTTGCACAAGATATTTATTGTTTTAATGTTGAATCAGAGCCAGAACTTGAACAATTATCGGCGCGGGCTGCTGCGCTTTCAAAAACAGCTCGTATTTCTTTACGCATTAATCCTGATGTGGATGCTAAGACTCACAAAAAAATTACAACAGGTAAGTCTGAGAATAAATTTGGTATTCCACTGTCTTTGGCGGGTGATGCATATAAAAAAGCAGCTCAATTGCCTGGTCTTCATGTGTGTGGTGTTGATCTCCATATTGGCAGTCAAATTTGTGATTTAAAACCGTTTGAAGATGCATTTGTTATTGTTGCAGATTTTGTGCGTCAATTATGGAATAATGGTTATGCGATAACCCATATCGATATTGGGGGCGGGCTTGGTATTCCTTATGGTTATGAGAAGCATCCAGTACCTTCTCCTTTTGAGTATGCAGCACTGGTACAGAAACATATTGCGCCTTTAGGGATCAATATTATCTTAGAACCTGGGCGTAGTATTGTTGGTGAAGCCGGTGTGTTGGTAACATCGGTTGTGTATTTAAAAAAGGGGGAAGGACGAAATTTTGTTATTGTTGATGCGGCGATGAATGATTTCATGCGTCCAACGCTTTATGATGCGTGGCAAAATGTAATGCCAGTGAAAAAAACACCAGTAGATGCCCCTCTGATTAATGCTGATATTGTTGGTCCTATTTGTGAAACTGGTGATTATTTAGGCTTGGAACGTTCTTTACCAGTGTTAAAAGCGGGTGATGTTTTGATGGTAACAGGAGCAGGGGCTTATGGCGCAGTGATGGCAAGCACTTATAATAGTCGACTTTTGGTGCCGGAAGTTCTAGTTCAGGATACACGTTATGCAGTCATTCGTCCACGCCTTGATTATGCACAATTGATAGGCTGTGATCATATTCCAGATTGGATTGAGCCAAAATTAGATTGAGCATTATTAAATATTTTGGGTCTTATTTTTACTAAACTTTGATGAAACAATTTATTTTCTAGAAATTGTTTTGTATGGGGTTTATGATCTTAATGCACCACGATAAAAGGGGATAAATGCTTGTTTATGAAAAATAAAAACATCAAAGGTTTTGCAATGAAACTTTTGTGTGTGCGCATTTTGATGTGGGGGATCCTTTCATTTGAACGGATGTGGGTACGGTTGTTGCCATTTTTCCTCGTTCTTAGTCTCTTTTGTTCGTTTAGCTGGTTGGGACTTTTTGGCATTTTGGGCTATTGGTCACATTTGCTTTTACTTGGGGTTATACTTGTTTGTGCTGGGGCGAGTTTATTTTTTCTTATTCGTTTTCGGTTTCCCACAATGCGGGAAGTAAATTGCCGCCTTGAACGCGTCAATGATCTTAGACACCAGCCTTTGAATATTCAGACAGATCGTTTATGTTCTGAAAATGATGAAGATTTTAGTGCTGTTATTTGGCGTGAACATCAACGCCGAATGGCAAAGCAATTATACCATTTAAAAACTGGATTTATCTCTCTTAATAGTGCGGATTATGATCCTTTGGCTTTGAGGGCTTTGTGTGCTCTTCTTTTTGTGTGCGCTTTTAGTTTTTCTTTTGGTTCACAAGGGGGGCGTTTGGCTGATGCCTTTGATTTTCGTCCTGTCGTTGATGAAAAACTCATGCGGATTGATGCTTGGGTAACACCCCCTGCTTATACCGGTGTGGCACCGATTTATTTGACAAAAGATGAGAAAACACAACGAGAAATCCCTGAAGGGAGTAATGTTGTTGTGCGCGTTGTCAATGGGGCTGGCATTACAGTAAAAGCAAAGTCTGTAGAAGATGGGAGGGAAGTTTCGTTTTCAGAGAAAACGGAACAAACAACTTTGAATGATCCAATCGTTCATTTTGAAACACATTTAAAGCATTCAATAAATTTATTTGTATCATCACGTCGTAAAAAACAGCAATGGCATTTGCAGATAATTAAGGACACGCTTCCAACAATTCATTGGTTGGAAAAACCAGGGAGGATTTTAACGGGATCATTGGAGTTACGATATGTGGTGGATGATGATTATGGTGTGACAAAGGCTTTTGTTGAAATAGAGCCTTTTCTTCCTCAGAATAAAAGTGTTTCTTCTCTTTATAATGCTCCGGAAATAGAGCTTCTTCTTCCGCGTGGTGGAAAGGGGAAAATGCGGACGGTGCACGATGTATCAGCGCATCCATGGGCGGGTTCGCAAGTTAAAATTACTTTGGTGGCAGAAGATGGTGCGGGGCAGAAAGGGCGTAGCAAAACTTTTGTTATGATATTACCACAGCGTGTTTTTTCGAATCCTGTTGCACGCGCAGTGGTTGAATTGCGTCGTTTATTAGCGCTTGATGCTTCTGCGAGAGAGCGTGTATTGGATATGCTTTCTGCTTTGCTTGTGCGTCCAGAAAAGGGGCTGCAAAATGCATCGCATTTTATTGTTCTACAAAGTGCGTGGACAAGACTTTCTTTGGCACAAACAGACGAGGATTTGCGCGATGTGGTGGATTATTTATGGCAAATTGCTTTGGGTATTGAAGGCAATCAACTTGAATCCGTGCAAAAAAAGTTAAAACAAGCACAAGCTGCTTTACGTGATGCATTGCGTTACGGTGCTCCAGCGGCAGAAATTGAACGGCTTATGGCAGATTTACGTCAAGCTATGGATGAGTATATTCGTGCTTTGGCTGAAAAAACACCAGATAGTCAAGTTTCTAAAAATTCTAAAAGCTCAAAAAGTCCTAATCTTTCTGAAGCTACATTACAAGAAAAACTAAATTTAATTGAGGAAATGGCTAAAACGGGTTCTTCTTTAGCAGCTGAACAACTCTTGGCGGAAGTTGAACAGACGCTTGATCATTTGCAGGTGCAAAAAGGCAATCAAAATGAGGGAGAAAAAAGCCAATCTGCACAAATGAAAGAAAAGATGGACCAGCTTGGAGATTTAATGCGTCGTCAGCAAGAAATTCTCAATGAAACACATCAGTTAGAGATGGAACAAAAACGCGGAGAAAATGTACCGGAAACACAAAAAAAATCTTTAAAAAAACGTCAAGCTGAATTGCAGTCTGAATTATCAACATTGGAAAAAGAATTATCAGAACAAGGATTTGAAACAGGGGGCGCATTAAAAATGGCAGAAGAAAAAATGAATTCTGCGGAAAATGCTCTTGATAATGGAAATCATCAGGTATCTATACAAAATCAGTCTGATGCTTTGGAATCTTTGAGGCAAGGTGCACAAAATGTTTTGAAAAAAATGCGCGAAACACTCAAAGAAACGGGAGATGATCAAAATGCTGATTCTGGTCCTAAAGATCCGTTAGGACGTCCACTTTCTTCAAAAACAGATGAAAAACAAGAAGGTGAGGCACTACCACAAGAAAGTGATCAAATGCGTACGCGGCAGATTTTGGATGAAATTCGCAAACGTCTTGGTAAAGAGCATCTTCCAGAAGAAGAAAAAAACTATCTTGAAAGATTGCTTCATTTTAATTAACCAATGTTGGCTTTTTTCTTAATTGATGTCAAAAACAGTGTATGAAGAACCTCTATGGAGTTCATCTCTAAAAAAATGATTAAAGTGCTTGTAACGCAATAATCATCCTGCTGTACTGATTTTTTGATCATTTAAGTTTAAAATATGCAATATTGAAATGTTCGCTATTGCGGAAAAAGAGCAGAAGTCCATATAGGTTTGGTATATGAAAATCTGTAATGTTTGAAATTTGTTTCTACATGGTATGTTGAGTTGGATATCGTTACGCTGAAAGATTTTTATGCTTCTGCACTTGGGCTGCGTGTGCAAAAGACGTTGTGTGACCAATTGAATTTATGGTGGCCTGATCTTACCGATAAACGAATTATGGGGTTGGGTTATGCGCTTCCTTATCTTTCTGTATTGCGTGAACGTGCCCAACAATGTTTTGCTTTTATGCCTGCTGCTCAGGGTGCTTCGCCTTGGCCTTGTGCTGAGCAAGTTGCTACAGCGCTTGTTTTTGAAGAAGATTTGCCCCTTCCTGATGCGTCAGTTGACTGTATTTTATTGGTCCATGCATTAGAATATACAGAAAATTCATTTGAAACGTTGAATGAAATATGGCGTGTTTTAGCACCTAATGGCCACTTGATCGTTATTGTACCTAATCGCTCTGGTTTTTGGGCGCGCAATATTACTACGCCCTTTGGTTATGGCGAACCCTATAGTCGGCAACAGATTATTCGTTTGTTCGAAAAAACAAATTTTGTTTCTGGGCCAATACAAGAAATTGTACACTATATGCCCTCTACGGGGTATTTTTCGCGGTTGTTCTCATTTTTTTATGAGCCATTTGCTCGCTATCTTTTGCCTTATTTTGGTGGACTCTTAATGTGTCAAGCACAAAAACGTGTTTATCAGGGTTTGCTCGTACAGCGTCGTCAGTCGCGACGTATTTTTATTCCTGCTTTATCACCACAGACAAGAAATATTTTAATTTATAAAGATAATTAATCATTTTGTCATTGTCATAAGAACCGCAAATATAGAGGCATTCTCTTATTTCAATTTTTTGCATTTACAATTAAAAAATATTCCTTTGTACATTAATATGTGGAATTGGCATGTGAATAAAAAATCTCAAGTATCTATATACCGAACCATATTTCATGAATAGTGGAAACATTTTAAGAGAAAAAATGCTGGTATCTTCGTAAGCATAAAAATAGCAGAGTCCAAGGGATCTTACATAATATGGTTCATGGTGGTTAAAAACTGTACAAGGAAGGATTAAAATGCTTCTTATGAACCATCTCAAGTATCAAGGGCTCCTCTTGCAACATCGAGATCTAACAAAGTGTGTGATGGTGCCGGTTTGTTCTTTTATAAGCGTAAAGATGGTGGTGCTCTATGGCTTTATCGTTAGGATAAATATTTAGCGTTATATCATTAAATTATACCATCTCTTAAGAGAATATAAAATCATAAAGAATGGAGGAAAACTATAAAGATAAAAAACATCTCTCAATTTAGGCTAGTGAATGTGAGATAAAGCAGTGCGTGGAGCGGTGTTTCTGAAAAAATAATCATAAATAGCACTCATCTAAAGATGATAGTTATGATCAAGAATGTTGCTAAAAGATATCACGATTATTTATATGCGGAACATATTAAAAATTTTAAAAAGAACAAAAGCATGTGAAACAGAAGTTACAAAGTATATTGTGAGGTTTGAAAGCATTTTTGTTTCTGGTTCTCATGTTGGAATATTTCGTTTTTTATTCATAATGTTATATCTTTTGTCATAAGAGTAAGTTCTATGTAATAGCATTCGAATTATTATATGCGAAGTTTTTTTATCTCGTTTTTGTTTTCATTTAGGATATTAAAATTATTTTTGAAACAGTAAATCTCGAATTAAAGATTTAAACGATAACCATTTTGATCTGTCATGAGAATTTGTGCATTGGAGGGATCGTTTTCGATTTTTTGTCGCAAACGATAGATATGGGTTTCTAAAGTATGGGTGATAATATTTTCATTATATCCCCAAACTTGTTCTAACAATGTTTCACGGCTGACAATTTTATCATTGGCATGATAGAGACATTTAAGGATCGCTGCTTCTTTTTCTGTGAGACAGATTTTATTGTTGCATTGATCAAGAAGAAGTTTTTGTCTTAGTTTAAAAGTATAGGGACCAATATGAAAGGTTGCGTCTTCATTTTGTTCATATTGGCGCAACTGTGCTCGAATTCTCGCTAATAACACCGCAAAGCGAAAGGGTTTTGTTACATAATCATTGGCGCCTGTTTCAAGATCTAAAATATTATCACAGTCTGTATCATAATTTATTATCATGATAATGGGGGCACGAAATCCTTGGGTGCGTAATTGTTTAACGGCTTTGTAGCCATCAAGATCAGGAAGTTGAAATCCCAAAATAGTGAGATCAATATTTTCTTCTTGGATTATTCTCATTCCCGCTTCTGCTGTTTTTGCTTGGAAAATTTTAAACTCTTGATGCATTTGCAATTGTTCTACTAAAATGGGGCGTAGATCATCATCTTCAACGATTAAAAGAGTATAGTGGTTCATGTTTTTCCTTATAGGCATGTTGATGCACTGATTGGTATAGTTTCATGAAAAATGAGATTTCATGCAAGAAAAATTAAAAGAGAGCGCTTCTAAAAAATAAATTTTTATAATTTCTAATGGTTGCTTGCTGAAAAGAAGGTATTCCGTCTGTAGAGTATTTTACGTATTGGTTGGAAGCGTTTTTTATGTTCTAGAACGTGTTTTAGCCATTGAGTGTCATCATCTTTACGCTTTATGGAGAAACAAGGTGGCACTATCATTCACTTTGCTAGTTCGTGGGTGTTGCGGACAGTCCTTGGCACTTGAGACGATTCATAGGAGGAATTTTTAGTTCTTTCTTTCACGGTTTTTATCCATATGGGACTTTCTCCGCTTGTAATGTGCAAGCAAATAGCTTTTGATTGATTCAATATAAACAGGTTGGGAATGAGAGAATCCTGCGGTATGAGGCGCACTCGTCCAACATGCAAAACAATGAACACGCAATATGATGCGTTTTTTAAGCGTGAAGAGAATTGTGCAAAACCTAGCGCATATGCACTGTTTAGGAGAACTTCACGATCATTTTTATTATTTTTTATCCACGTTCAGTTTTGTTTTTTTGTTGCATTTGTGTGCGAAGGGGATTGAGTGTTATGTTCGTGGTGTTGCTTATTATAATCGTTGAGCAAGCTTTGCCTTTAGCAATGCCGAAAAGATGCATCATAAAGAGGCTTTTTGTGTAATTTGGAAGGAGACTGTATTGAGAAAGAGTGCAGGATAAAAAATGACAAAGAAAAATATCATATTTATGCATTTAGCATGAGAATACCTCAACAGAAGGATGTGTTGTGCTTATTCTTTTGCGCTATAAAGCATCTTTTTATATGAGTTAATGAATAAAAATTATTGTTTTAAGATAAAAGCATTTCCCTCTTAAGGTTGCCCATCAAACAGACTTCTTTCCATTCATCTTCTGTCACGGGTTGCACTGATAAGCGGCTGGTTTTGACCAACGCCATATTTGCTAGTTTGGGGTTGGCTTTAATTTGTTTTAATGAAACAGGTGTTGGCATGTCACAAAGTGCACGGATATCCACACATTCCCAGCGTGGATCAGAGCTTGTAGAATCAGGGTGTGCTTCAGCACATATTTCTACAATGCCCACAATTTCTAAACCTTTATTTGAGTGATAAAAAAAACCTTTATCACCATATTTCATGGCGCGCATATTATTACGGGCTTGATAATTGCGTACACCATCCCATTGTTCGCCATTAGCTCCTTTTTTCTTTTGCATCTCCCATGACCATTTATAGGGTTCAGATTTAAAAAGCCAATAAGCCATAAGTTCACCTTTTTCATAAATTGTTATGCATTTTTATAAGTATCTTTGTAATACCATCAACGATGATTTTTAAAATGGGGTAAAGAACGGCTATTATCTGTTTTTTCTTGTTTCAAAATAGAGAGACGCGCTCCATTAATATTTCATGTTGTATAAAGGTATTTTGCTCTTTTCTTATCTTTTCAGCTATGGTTTGAAATGCGGTCACTATAAGAGTTTTTGGGAAAAAATGAAGAAAATTGGTTCTAAAAAGCTTTAAGATTACAATGGCAATGAAACGAATGAATGGTCAAAGATGAAGAGGTCAACGAATGGCATTCATATTTATGCTTCGTGGGAGAGAGTAGATCTTATTATGCTGTAAAATACCGTCATTTGAAATGTAATGATATAAGGCAGTTTTTTGAAACATGAAGGTTTTCAGAATATGTGGTGAATATTTAGGTTTACGTGTTGAGCTTTGGGTTAAGTGAATTGTGTGTGTGGGAAGCAGGTGGAAGCTGCTCGATAGAGAATTCAGGCTATCTATAGACCGGATTGAGTAGAAATCTTCGTTCTTTAAGGTGTGTGTGGGACGTCAATTTTCTTATGCTTTTGTTCCACGGCGACCCATCCCGATCAAGGGGGGGGCTTTTTCATCTAATGGCCAGCGTGAGCGAGGGGCAATATCAAGAGGGCTTGTTTCTCCTCGTGCAAGCTTTTGTGCACCGGCAAAAGCAATCATTGCAGCATTATCGGTACACAAGGAAAGAGGAGGGGCTATAAATTCAAAACCATGTTGATGGGCAAGTTCTTGTAATGTAGAGCGAATGGCTTGGTTTGCGGCAACGCCGCCCGCAACAACCAAAGCAGGAGAACGTTTTTCTTGATTATGAGAGAGAGGATATTGGTGGGCAAAGTGTTGTAGAGCGAGGTGAACGCGATCACGTACTGTATCGGTTACGGCGGCTTGAAAACTTGCGGCAATGTCAGCAATATCATTTTCTGTAAGAGGAGCTATGGCTGTTGCGGCTTGTCGAACAGCAGTTTTGAGTCCTGAAAAAGAAAAATCTAATCGTTTTTCACCTTTTAAAGGACGTGGAAGAGGGATGCGATTTTTATCACCAAATAAAGCTGCTTTTTCAAGTGCTGGTCCACCAGGATAAGGAAGACCTAAAAGTTTTGCTGTTTTATCAAAGGCCTCTCCTAATGCATCATCAATAGTGGTTCCTAAACGTTGGTAGTTGCCTACTCCATGAACAAGGATTGTTTGTGTATGACCTCCTGAAACCAAAAGTAATAAATAAGGAAAGCTGACGTTGTGCGTTAACACAGCTGTTAAAGCATGTCCCTCTAAGTGATTTACCGCAATAAATGGTTTGCCAGTGGCAAGAGAGAGTGCTTTTGCGCTCATAACGCCTACCAACAATCCTCCTATCAAACCAGGTCCACTGGTGGCTGCAATGCCATCAATATCTTTTAATTTTGTGTTTGCTTCTGTTAGTGCTTGCAGAATTAAATGATCAAGAACTTCAACATGGGCACGAGCAGCAATTTCAGGAACAACACCGCCGTAAGGTGCATGGTGATCAATTTGACTCCAAACAACATTGGAAAGAATTCGGCTGTTTGATTCATTGTTATATTCAATGATAGCTGCTGCCGTTTCATCACAACTTGTTTCTATTCCCAGCAGACGCATTTTAAACAAAACCTTATATTGAAGCTTCTTTCCTGCGTGCGTACCATGAACAGAAAAAGATGCAAAGTATTTCTCTTAGAATTGATTTTTCTATTTCTTTGAATTTTATGATATCGTTGATTAAAAAATAAAGCTGTATTTTCGAGTATAAAATGCAAATGTTTTTTTAAAAACTTGTCTATTAAAGGCGATAATTGTAAATATTATTGAGAAAAGCTGCGTTTTTAAAACTTTTTTCATTTTATTACTTTATCATTAAAAAAAGTGTGCACGAAAAGTGACAGAGATGGTCGATTCTTCAAAACCAAAAGTTAAACCACATTATGCTGGTACGCGCCGTAAGAAACCAGTTATTGAACATGAAGCTGTTCCCCATGATTCAGAGGAAAAAAACCACAATTCTGTAGAATCTCATGCGCGAGAAAAACAGAATATGCAAGGTCAGGATAAAAGTATCTCTGGTACAACTTGGCTTTTCTTGTCCCTTTCTGGAATTTTGGGGGGATTCATTGCTTTGGGAATTTTTATGGGGCTTCAATGGGCTGGTTTCTTTCCTTCTCCTTTTGTGGGAAATTCTGCTGGGGGGGAAAAAGCTTTGCAGATTGCTGAAGCTGCAAAAAGTCAAGGTGAAGATACAAAGGAACAATTGAGGCGGGTCTTTCAAGAAATCGATGCGTTAAAAACAGAGTTTTCTTCTTTTTCATCACAACAGTTTAAAACAACGAAAAATGATGAACTATCGAAAGAAGAAAGCAAAAAAGCTTTTGCGATTTTAGAGGAAAAAGTAAAAGCTCTTGAAGAAATTGTACAAACCTTTATTAGAAAATCGAAAGATATAGAGACGGCTTTGTCTGTTGGGTTGAGCAATGCAAATGATCTTGCTGCGTTAAAACAACAGTTAGAAGCACTACAGGAAGAAATTGCTGTTAAAAATAGTGAAAAAAAAGAAATAAATACCGCGCTCTTTACTGCAATTAGTTCATTAAAAAATGCTGTAGAACGTGGTGGATCTTATAATAATGAATTAAAGCTGTTACAACAATTATCGCCTTCGATTAATGGACTTGATGTGTTGCAAAAAACAGCTACAGTGGGTCTTCCAAGCTCAGCACAACTTTCAGTTGATTTTGCTCATGTTGCCGATGCAATTGTTGGTACGCAAAATATTGTTGCATCAGATGCTGGTTTTTTTGACCGAATTTTAGCGTGGATAAAAGGGCTCATTGTTTCGCGACCGATTGGAAATGTTGAAGGGACAACGCTGGGGGCTATTGCGGCACGCATGGAAGT
Organism: Bartonella sp. TT29SHDZB; assembly: GCF_042193395.1. Classification (NCBI taxonomy): domain Bacteria; kingdom Pseudomonadati; phylum Pseudomonadota; class Alphaproteobacteria; order Hyphomicrobiales; family Bartonellaceae; genus Bartonella; species Bartonella sp. TT29SHDZB. The sequence goes on along the minus strand of NZ_JBHILQ010000001.1, from coordinate 44,330 downwards.
TGCCATTCAAGCTGGTGATTACGAAAAGGCTTTGAGCGAATGGCAATCATTGCCCCAAAGTGCAAAAGATGTTTCAAGGGATTTTATTAAGCAGCTTGAAAGACATATTGCTATTCAACAGTTGTTGCAGCAATTGTTATTGTCTGTGCACCAAGGATCTTTTAAAGCAACAAAGATGTAAATAGGCCCAAGATGATACGTGTTTTTATTTATATTTTTGTTGTTTGTATCCTCGGTTTAGCTTTCACGTGGGTAGCTAATCACAATGGTATTTTTGTTCTCACATTTTTGCATTTCAGATTTTCTGCTTCATTGCTTACAGTGTTAAGTGTGCTTATTTTATTTTTTGTAACGCTGGTGCTTTTATGGTGGTTATTGTCTTTCTTTTTTTCCATACCGAGTGCTCTTTCCAATTATTTTTATAAACGCCATCAAAAGCGTGGTTACGAAGCTCTTTCAAAGGGGATTCTCGCAACTTTTGCTGGTGATAGTATGGTTGCGCAAAAAATGGAAGCACGGGTTGCTAAATATCTTGCAGGAAAACAAGAGCCATTGGTAAAACTTTTACAAGCGCAAACCTTGTCTTTACAAAATAATTCTGTTCGCGCCATCGGTCTTTATGAAGAGATGAGAAAGGAAGATTCGACAAAACTGGTTGGACTTTATGGTTTGTTTCGTGAAGCGATGAAGAGTAAAGCTTATGAGGCAGCGCAACAATATGCCGAAGAGGCACTGACTTTATCGCCAGCACTTTTATGGGCGCATCAGGCGGTGCTTGATCGATTAAGTGCTGAGGGTAAATGGGATAAGGCACTTACTGTTTTTGAAAGAGCAAATAAAGCTCTCCCGCGTTCTGTTCGCGCGACTCCAGAGCGGCAGCATATACAGGTTTTACTACTAAGTGGGCAGGCACTTTCTTTGTTTGATACACATCCTGTACAAGCACGTGAAGCCATTTTGAAAGCCCATAAATTGGCGCCTGATTTTGTTCCAATAACAGTGATTGCTGCTGATATTCTTTATAAGTTAAATGAAACGCGTAAAGCGGATAAAATGATTATAGCGGCTTGGCAAAAGAATCCTCATCCTGACTTGGGAGCACTTTATCTGGAAAGAGAAGAAGGAGCTATTGGGCGATTGAAAAGGGCTAAGACACTTGCTGCTTATAATGAAGATGCATTTGAGTCGGCTTTCCTTATTGCTAAAGCAGCTTTGGATGCTGGTGAAACAGTATTAGCAAGAGAGCAGGCACAAAAAGCATTGCAGTATCATCCACGGGAAAGTGTTTATTTATTATTGGCAGATATTGAAGAGGCACAGGGAAACAATCAGGCTGCTGTACGTCAATGGCTTTCTTTAGCACTTCGTGCTGAACGTGATCCAGTATGGATGTGTGATGGGGCCATTTTTTCTTCTTGGTCAGCGGTTTCTCCAATCAGTGGACGTTTGGGCTGTTTTGAATGGAAGGCGCCTCCTTGTATGCCTTCTCTCACATTAGAGGCGGACAATATTGTGCCGAAAAAGCAAGACAAAGAGTATGTTATGGAAAAAAGTGATGATGTTGAAGATAAGAAGCTTGAAAAATTAACACCTATAGATGATTCTTTTTTGCATAATGCGCAGGTGGAGAAACAAGATATAAAAGAACAAGATGTAAATACATTCGGCCAAACTCACTTAAATGTTGATGATCCAGGGGTTAAAACAGAAGAAGAAACGTCTTTATCGAGGAAGAAATTTCGTTTATTTTAAATTGTGTTAATAGGGTAGTCTGAGCGTTTTGTCGGAAGAAATAATTAATGTAGGAGAAAAAATTATCGTTAATCTTGTTCAATCAAATTATTCTCTTATGCTTAAAAAATGAAGTTTTGCTTGATTGCAAAGGTAATTGGTTAAAAAATGTTTTTAAATCAGAGATGTCTTGGAAAAAAACCAAAAAATAACAAACCAAGGATTGCTGTTGTTATTCATCGGCACTCTACCTACACTGGTCGTTTGGGAAAATTTTTACAACAAAATGGTTTTGTTCTTGATATTTATCGTCCTATTTTTGGACAAAAACTCCCTGATACATTAGAACATTATGCCGGTGTTGTTATTTTAGGGGGACCGATGAGTGTGAATGACAGCGAAGCCTATATTGGTGACGAAATTGACTGGATTTCGTTGTCGCTAAAGGAAAATAAGCCTTTTTTGGGTATTTGTCTTGGAGCACAAATGTTAGCGCGAAATCTAGGGGCGCGCGTTGGTACAAGAAGTGATGGGACTGTTGAAGTCGGCTGGTATCCACTAGAAGCAACCCTACAAGGGAAGGAATTGATGAATTGGCCAGAGATGGTCTACCATTTCCATGATGAAGGTATTTATGATTTACCGAAAGAGGCAATGCTTTTGGCAACAGGGAATACATATCCTACACAAGCTTTTCGTTATGGAAGCAATGCATGGGGCTTGCAATTTCATGCTGAATTTACACGTGCTATGATGCGGCGTTTGGTCGTGCGTTCGGCACATAAATTGACTGAAAAAGGTGCTCAACCTGCTTGTGCACATTTGAAAGGTCGTTTAATCTATGATCGAGCTTTGAGCCAATGGTTTGAAAGCGCATTACACCAGATTTTTTGTACACCGCCCGTACTTGTGTGATTGTTGACAACGAATTGATTTATATAGGTAATTCACGGTTTTGTATATTGAATGAGAACCCCGAATATAGTAAGGTTTTTTCATTCCAAACCTGTGTATGTTGACTCAATAAAAACCTCTTGCTTATATGTCACAAGTAGGGCTGGCGTGTGGGAAAAACTATATAGGAAAAGACTAAAAATGCCTCTTATGAGCTGTCTTAAGTGCCAAGGGCTGCGCAACATTTGGGGGTTAGCCAAATTATAATGATAGTGCTGGTTTGCTCCTCCATAAGCGTAAAGATGGGGGGCTCAATGGCTTTATCGTTAAGAGACACTATTCATTATCATTTTTGTTGTGCTGTAAAACAGTATGGTTTAAGGCAGAGGTAGAAAATCTATGTAAAACTTTACACATGAGGTGTTTTTTGTTAAAGGGTGTAATGGGTTTTTTTAAGAAAATCTTGTTTGTTGAGCTTATGAGATACTATACTTTAGAACGATGTATAGGGACTTCTTGAAGTGATCAGAAGATAAAGCGCGCTAGATAAGGAGCTCGATTATTTACAGATTAGTGTGGGTGAGGAATCTTTATCCTTTTTAAGGTGAGAAAAAAGTTAAGAGATATAGAAAGTTTGAATATTGTCTAAATCCTTTCAAATACCATCATCACAAAAAAGTTTTTCTTTGAGTTATTTAATTTGGGGGTGCTTTTTTCTTGCTCTGATATTTATTTATAGCGCACTCTGGTTTTTTTTTCACGTAAAATAGAAGACTATGTTTCTGATATATTCGCAAAAATATCTTCCCATAATATAGTGGCGGTATGCGAGAATATGCGCAAGGATGGTTATCCTTTACATGTCGGTGTTGTTTGTGACAAGTTTCAATTTTCTTGGCCTTTACATGGGGTTTCTGTATCGACGGGGCGTTTAACAGCTGGTGCACCAATTTATGCACCTCATTTGGTCGAGTTTAATGTTCATGCTCCTGCATTAATTGTTTTTTCTGGAAAAACTTCCATAGTATCCAGTTGGCGCAATTTGCTGATTGAAACAGAACCTTATTGGAAAACGGGTAAGACATTGAAGTTTATAGCTGAAGGGCTTGAGGTTTCACCTTTTTCCTCTTCCCCTGAAGATCAAAAGCTTCAAGAAGCATTAGGAGCACAAACGACAGATAACAAAACGACACAAAAAAATGTTGAAAATCAAGTATCTTTGCAAAATACGCATAACGTGATTATTCAGCCATTAGAGCCAAAAGAAGCTTCCCAAAAAATAACGGCAGAATTTTTTCGACTTGATCTTAAACATGAAAAGAATGATTTATCGGGACATATAACTTTTGATGGTTTTGATGCTTCTCCCTTTTTAAAATCTTCTTTTGTTGATATTCCTAAAATTGATGGCAATTTGAAATGGATTTTAAATGATGCCTCTCTTCTGTTTGAAAATGAAGGAAAAAATTGGCAACAGCGATTGTATGGAAAAAGTGGACTTTTAAAGCAAGGTGAATTAGCTTTTCATACAGGTGGTGCAGTGCGTATTAGTGGACCTTTTTCTGTTGATGATGAAGGATATTTGACAGCAAAATTTGAACTTGTCCTTGTTCAGTCCATGAAGCTTCTTAACACTCTGCAGCATTTATTTCCCACGCAAACCAATAATCTTCAAGCGTTATTTTTTATTTTGGGTACCCTGCCTAAAAATGCGGACGGCGCTCCTGTTCTTTCCTTACTCATTGACAACGGGTGGGTAAAATTGGGATTTTTAAAACTTGGTCGTCTTGCTCCGCTTTAGGTGTTGTACCAAAGCCTTTTTTCATTTTTACTACCAAATTTCGATTTTTTCTGATTTTCATACTTTTTTACAATTTTAGAGTGTCAAAATCTATTTTAACAAAATGCGTATTTAATGGTAAAAAAAATAGCTATAAAAATAAAAAATTACCACCTACTCCTAACTCGTCCAACCTCTTTTCACTTAGTACAAAATCTTATATCAAACTACATATAGTAACAGTGTTTGTATAGAAAAGTGTCATTTTAAAGCATGCTGAATTGCCTTTTTATACAGGTGGTGTGGTGCTTGTTAGGAACCTTTGTCTTTATATATGGAATGAGCAGCATATTGCATATATCTGTTTGGGAGTAACCTCTTAAAACAAGTAAACAGACTAGCTGGAGAAAAATATGAAGTTGTAAAGAGAAAAATCAACATTCATCTTTACTGTCATTTTTTATTCGATTTTACGCATTTCAAAAGCAGTTACAGTTATATCTTTTAAATAATGGATTAAGCTTATCCTTTTATTTCTGATGTTTTTTAATGAAGCCATATGTCTTCCACGCAAAACAGAATATATTTGTATTGCATATTTACGCATTTATTAAAATAATATTTCTCAGTGCTTGCTATTTCACGATGTCGCCTATGAATGGTATAACGATAAAGCCATTAAGCACCACCATCTTTTCGGTTATGGACTAACAAGCTAGGGGGAATAACCATCATATTATATTTGCTAACTCCCAATCTTACTGTAGTTTTTAGCACTTGAGGCGGTTTATGAGGGGCATTTTTAGTCCTTTCTTTACTGTTTTTATTTATTCGGCTTTCGCATTTGCAATATGCAAGGGGAAATGGGGTTAATTGATTGAATATAAACAAATTTTAAATGAGACAAATTTAGAATATCGAATTATCAGTCATCATAAAAATGATAAAATTATAATTGTAAATCAATATATTATATTTTTATGATGAAGGATATTTGACAGTAAAATTTGAGTTTATTTTTAGTGCTCTGTCTAAAAATGCGGGATAGCGCTTCCGTTCTTTCCTTGCTGCTTCGTCATGGATGGATGGAACGGGGCAAAAGTTTAGCTGTTTTGTACTGCTTTTAAGTCTGAAAGTTTATGTTTTTAGGGTGAGAAATCAATCCTGCTGTTTTTTTGACATTGTTGCAAACAATTCTATTGTGATAAATAGCGAGATTTTTATTTTTGGTGTTATGTTTAAAATGCAAACTCCCGCTCTCTATTTTTGTTGGTTTGTTGTGGTGGTGGGATAGAACGGGAGATTGAATGGGGCGTTTTGTATTTGCTTTAGGTTTGAAAGCCAATATTTTGAAGTTGAGAAATCAATCCTGCTGCAAAAGTAAAACGAGAAATATTGAGATCATTTTCAATAAGGGCGCTAATGCGGTTTGTAATGTTGTGAATATGATCTTCTTCTGTTTTTTTCCAAGTGTCAAAAGGATCTTTTTTCTTTCCATAATTTTTGAGGATTTTCATAACGATTTGCCGAAAACTTTCAGAAACATTTTCTTTGGCTTGGCTTAAAGCCATACTATCATAATAATCTACTACAGGGATTATACGACTTGCTTCGTTAATGCGGTTTATACGAATGATTTGCGCAAGTGAAAAGTAGATCTCTGCAGTTTTAATAAGATCACTGTTGCTTTTTTTTGCAATTAAAGAAATATCACAGATTGTTGAAGCAGCTTCCAAAAGGGCTAATTGTTTCGCTAATGCTTTTGGTGCTCCCTCTTCGCTGTAGTGTAATGCTTTTTCTTCAATCTTTTGCTTAATATCGTTGCCGTGAGAATGCATAAGCTCTTTTTCAATAACGCTACGGGCTTGTTTTATTGTTTTTACAACTTCTTCTAATGGACGTGAGAGATCTATGTTGTGCAAACCCCAATTGGTTGTTTCAAAGAGCATTGGGGTCATTGTTGCGTAGAATTTATTTTGGACAAGACCGGGTATTTTATTATCAAGCTTATCAATTTGCTCAGACAATTGAGGAATTTCAAAACCATCGCGGATGGCAATGAAAACGCGAATAATATTTTCAGCTTTTTGTTCTGTTGCATCGTGTAATCGATTAACAAAAGTGGGGCCTCCACGATTTACAATATCGTTGGCAATCAGCGTTGCGATAATATTACGACGCAATTGATGGTTAATAACTTCCTTCTTAAAATTTTCTTGAATTTGGGTTGGAAAATAGTTCAGCAGGGCTGTATTGAAATAGTGATCATCAACAATGGGGCTATTAGCAATTTCTTCTTTTAAGGTCAATTTAGCATAGGCAAAAATAACGGCGAGTTCTGGGCGGAGAAGACCTTTGCCTTGGGTTGTTCTTTGCTGTAAAACTTGTTCATCAGGAAGCATTTCAACTCTGCGATCTAGAAGCTTTTTTTGTTCCAAGTCGTGCATAAAGCGTATTTGATAGGGCAAATCAGTAGTGCTCTGGTTTTCCGCCAAAGAAAGCGCAAGAGGTTGTAGATAATTATTACGCAAGACGAGTTGCTCGACTTGAGGTGTCATTTTTTTCAAGAGCTTATTGCGTTCTTCGCGGGTTAGTGTTTTGGCACGTAGTGCTGATGCAAGAACAATTTTGAGATTGACCTCAATATCAGAACAATTCACACCAGCAGAATTGTCAATGGCATCCGTATTGCATCGACCACCATTTAAGACATATTCAATCCGTCCACGTTGTGTAACACCAAGATTAGCTCCTTCACCAATAATTTTTGCACGCACTTGTTCTCCGGTAATGCGTATTGCATCATTTGCACGATCACCTACTTGGGCATCGTTTTCGGTTGTTGCGCGGATATAAGTACCAATGCCACCGAACCATAAAAGATCAACAGGGGCTTTGAGAAGAGCAGAGATAATTTCAAAGGGTGTTCCTGTTTGTTTTTCGAAACCAATGGCTTGTGCTGCTTCAGGTGAGAGAGTAATGGTTTTTTCTTTTCGTGAGAAGATACCACCGCCCTTTGATAATTTGCTTTGGTCGTAATCCTGCCAGCTTGAGCGAGGCAGTTTGAAGAGACGCGTACGCTCTGCATAGCTTTCGTCTATGTTCGGATCTGGATCAATAAAGATATCGCGGTGATCAAAAGCGGCAATCAATTTTGTTTGTTTGGAAAGCAGCATTCCATTGCCAAAGACATCACCAGACATATCGCCAACACCGACACAGGTGAAGGGCGTTGTTTGAATATCGTGATTAAATGACTCTCTAAAATGTCTTTTGACGGCTTCCCATGCACCTTTAGCTGTAATACCAATGTCTTTGTGGTCGTAACCTGCTGAGCCTCCAGAGGCAAAAGCATCATCGAGCCAAAAGTGGTTTGCTTGGCTGATGGCGTTGGCTGTATCAGAAAAAGTTGCTGTTCCTTTGTCTGCCGCAACAACAAAATAGGGGTCAGGGTCATCATGACAGATGACATTGTGGGGAGAACTTATTTTGCCGTTAATCAGATTGTCTGTAATGGAGAGCAAAGCTGTGATAAAGTCTGTATAAGCTTGTCGTGCTGCTTCTATGATGACAGCACGGTCATTTGTTTGGGGAAGCCGATGGGGATAGAATCCACCTTTTGCACCTGCAGGAACGATAACCGCATTTTTAACTTGTTGGGCTTTCACTAAGCTAAGCACTTCGGTGCGATAATCTAATGCACGGTCAGACCAACGAATGCCGCCACGAGCGATAGGTCCAAAACGCAAATGGACCCCTTCAACTTCTGGTCCATAAACAAAAATTTCTCGGTAAGGGCGCGGTTCAGGCAAACCTTCAATCTGGCGCGGATTTAATTTGGTGGCTAAAATACGCCGTGGATTTCCATCAGGAAGAGGCGTAAAGGCATTCGTTCGTAAACTTGCCTCGATAAGGTTACAATAACGGCGTAAAATCAGATCATCATCTAAACCAGAGACTTTCCGTAATTTTTCTTCAATGCGCTTTTGAATGACTTGTTGGTTTTTTTCCCGTTCTTTTTCTGTATGGCTTTGATGAAACTTTAAATGAAATAAAGCATAAAGATCTTGGGTAATGTCAGGATAAGCATTTAAAGTTTGGGCAACGCGATCTTGCGAATAAGGAATTCCAGTTTGTTGGAGATAGCGCCCATAATGGCGCAAAATAATAATTTCATGCCAATCAAGCTCAGCTGTTTGTGTGAGAGCATTAAAGCCGTCATTATCAGCATTTTGTGCCCAAATGGCTTCAAAGGTTTCGGCGTGTTTTTGCCCGTCTTTTTCAAAATCGATACAGCGCTGGAAAGTACTTTCTAGCTGCATATCATGAAGATACACAGAGCGCCCATTGCCATCTGGTAATTCAAGGGTTTGTTCAGCAATAACGCGAAACCCCATATTTTCAAGGAGTGGTACACGTTTGGAAAGGGCAAGAGCTTCATGGCGGTGAAAAAGCCGAAGAGAAATGTACTGTTTTTCTTTGTTTTGTGCGTGATAAAAGATCACGAAAAGGGGCTTTTCATCATGAAGACTTAGAATATGTCCGGCATCGTTAATAGCGTCTTCAGCTGAAAATAAATCACGATAGCTGTTGGGGAATTCACTGGCTAGACGTGTTTGTTGCTCTGTTATTTTCTGGGTAAGAGCGATGGCTTGAACCCTGTCTTCCCAACTTCGTGCTATCGAACGTACATGTTTTTCAAGTGTAGAGCGCTCGTAAAGGGGAACAGTTTCGTTTCCTTTGCGATGGATGATATAATAGACACGTATAAGGGTGCTTTCCAAAAAGAGCGGATAAGATTCAAAAAAGTTGCCTTTATAAAGCTCAACAAAATGTTCGCCAACTTTTTCACGCAGGCTGCTGCTATATTGGTCACGCGGTACGTAGACAAGGATAGAAACAAAGCGCCCAAAAGAATCAGTGTGGGCAAGAACCCGTAAACGTGGGCGCTCATCTAATTGTAGAATAAGCTTAGTATTTTCTGTCAATGTATCAACATCAGAGCGAAACATTTCATCTCTTGGATAGGTTTCTAAAGCACTGATGAGTGCTTTTCCTGAATAATCGGCGTGATTGTGTCCAAGACGTTGAATAATAGTTCGGGCTTTTTCTTTTAAGAAAGGAATTTGCAAAATAGAACGTGTATAAGCTGAGGAGGTAAAAAGCCCTACAATGCGTAATTCTCCACAGAGTTGTTTTTCTTTATCAAAAATTTTAAGACCAATATAATCGAGCCAAACAGAACGGTGAATTTTGGAACGGCTGTTCGCTTTTGTCACGATAAACAGATTATCGCTTTCCATGAAGGATAAAACTTCTTGAGGAGGTTCTTTCATACTTTTATCGTCAACAATATGAATAGAAGCATCCGTGAGTATACCAAGTTCAATATTACTCGCTGTAAAGGATTTTAGGGGTTTTTGGTCTTTGATGAAGTTGTAAGTGCGCATACCAAGGAAAATGAAATTATCGTCCATTAGCCAGTGAAGAAATTCAATAGCTTTTTCGCCTTCTTGTTTGTAGTGCGGGGGAAGACTTATTTGGTAGGCATGAATCTGCTTTTCAACTTCTTCAAGCATAGGTTTCCAGTCTTGTACAGCAGCATTAACCTGTTCAAGAACTAAGGTGAGTTCATTTTCAAGTTTTTGTATTTGCTGTTTGTTTAATGACTCGATGTGAATTTGCATCAGACTGATGCGTTTTCCAGAAGCACAATCAATAATGGGGTGTGCAATCAAATAGATATGGTTTTTGTGTTGATTAAAAACATTTAAAATAGAATCGAGAAGGAAGGGTTTGTTATCATTGACAAGCGTGATAACGGTTATAGGTCTGTTACTACGGGTTAAATTTTGCTCAAAGCAGATGGTGTTTTTTCCCGTTTGATGGAGATTAAAAGCTTTTACTGCGATGGCTGTGGCTTTTTGAAGTTCTTCATTTTCGTAATAAGTAATATCTTCTTTATCGGTTTGGGCAAAAAGGATTTGTTCTATTTTATCTTGGGTGTTTTTTGTTTCTGTTTTTTTTTGTTGCAACACATTCACTCTCCCTTTTTGCTCTTAAGGGGTCTTTTCTTCTCTTTTTAAAAGCAGACCATATATATTTTTTATATACTGTAACACCTTCTTTCTGAAGAAAATAGCTCTTTATTTGGAAAGAATGAGTTTGTTTTTGCTATTTTTTAGTAATAGTTTGTACGTTAAAGAAATATTTTGCGTCAAGGAAAGGGTATTTTTAGTATTTTTGTATGTTAATAGTTTGTTTTTTTAAATATACAAAATGAAAGTAAAAAAAGAAGTAAAAGTAAAAAGAGAATGGCGCATTTACCAGAAAGACTTTTAAGTGGTTACCAAAACTTTATAAACAATCATTTTTTATATAAAATAGCAGATTATCAGCAATTGGCGATTGAGGGGCAGAAACCTGAAGTTTTGGTCATTGCTTGTTGTGATTCGCGTGCAGTACCAGAAATGATTTTTGATGCTAAGCCAGGGGAAATTTTCACCCTGCGCAACGTGGCGAATGTGGTTCCTCCTTTTTCTCCTGATGACCAATATCACGCAACATCAGCAGCTCTTGAATATGCTGTGCAATTGCTTGAGGTGAGACATATTGTCGTTTTTGGTCATGCCCATTGTGGAGGCATTCGTACTGCTCTTAATGAGACATATAAATCTTTATTATCAAATGATTTTATCGGTCAATGGATCAGTCTCTTAGCACCAGCAGCAGAAATCGTTTTGAATAATAAGTCGCTGTCTTGGCCAGAAAAACAGACGGCATTAGAGCAGCTTTCTATTCGCCATTCGTTGAGAAATTTAGAGACGTTTCCGTGGATAAAGCTTCGCAAAGATCAAGGTTTTTTGACATTGCATGGGGTTTGGTTTGATATCTCTAGCGGAAAATTATGGAGCATGGAACAGGAAACAGGTTGTTTTATGCGTGTTGAAGTTGAAAGTTTTGAAGTATAGTATTTGTTGTTTTTATTTCTTCGTATAAAAAGATATTTTATGATAAAACTTGACAAAGCTGGGGTTTTATTGTTTGAAGGAGCAAGCTTTCAGTGACAAAATTAACTTGGAGCCACCGACTGAGACCCCAGTTTAAGGGTATAAAGAGATCTCAGAGGTCAACATCCGACGGCGCGATGCGTTCTCGGATGCTATTTTGGTTTGTTTGTTATGCAACAATGAGGTAAATGATGTTTGAATCCTTGCAAGAGCGACTTGGTTCTATCCTGTCTCATTTGACGGGACGTGGCGCTTTATCGGATCAGGATGTTGTAGAGGCGCTGCGTGAAATTCGTCGCGCTTTATTGGAAGCTGATGTTGCTCTTGATGTTGTGCGCTCTTTTACCGATAGAGTTCGTCAAAAAGCTGTTGGGGCCGAAATCGTTAAATCAATTAAACCAGGCCAAATGGTGGTTAAAATTGTTCATGATGAATTGGTTCATATTCTTGGAAATGAAAGCGTTCTGAGTGATTTAAATGCACCAGCTCCAGTTGTTATCATGATGACTGGTTTGCAAGGTTCCGGAAAAACAACTACAACAGCAAAGCTTGCAAAACGTTTTACTGATAAGCACAATAAAAAAGTTCTCATGGCGTCATTAGATACACGCCGTCCCGCTGCACAGGAGCAATTGCGCCAATTGGGAGAACAGGCGAAACTTGCAAGCTTGCCTATTATTGCGGGTCAGCTGCCCGTTGATATTGCATCACGTGCCGTGCAGGCTGCTAAATTGGGTGGTTATGACGTGCTTCTTCTTGACACAGCAGGACGTAATCATATTGATGAAGCTTTAATGCTCGAATTGGCTGAAATTAAAGCATGTTCCCTTCCTCATGAGATTATGTTGGTGGCTGATAGTTTGACGGGGCAAGATGCCGTTCATCTTGCTCGTTCTTTTGATGAGCGTGTCGGGATTACAGGGATTATTTTAACACGTATGGATAGTGATGGGCGTGGTGGCGCTGCTCTTTCTATGCGAGCTGTTACAGGTAAACCAATTAAAGCAATTGGAACTGGTGAAAAAATAGATGCTTTAGAAGAATTTCATCCCAGTCGTATTGCTGATCGTATTCTCGGAATGGGGGATATTGTTTCTTTGGTTGAAAAAGCTGCTGAAACAATGGATCATGAGAAAGCTGCTGCTTTTGCAAAAAAAATGCAAGCCGGAAAATTTGATCTGAATGATCTTGCAGAACAGTTGCAGAAAATGAAAAAACTGGGTGGAATGGGCGGTATTATGGGCATGTTGCCAGGAATGGGGAAGGTCAAAGAGCAGATTGCGGCTGCGGGGTTTGATGATCGTTTGTTTGATCGTCAATTGGCCATTATTTCATCTATGACACCGAAAGAGCGGGCGAATCCAGAGCTTTTAAAACATAGCCGCAAACAACGAATTGCTAAGGGGTCTGGTACGACAGCAGCTGATATTAATAAACTTTTGAAGATGTATCGCCAAATGGCTGATATGATGAAAGCCATGGGTGGTAAAGGAAAAAGTGGTTTTATGGGAAAAATGTTGGGAGGTCTTGGTTCCAAAATGGGTTTTGGTGGTATGGGAAACTTGGGGGGGGATTCTCCAGCTATGCCGGATTTGTCGGGATTGGATCCAAAGCAATTCTCAACGCTTCAAAAGCAAATTGAAAATGGTAATGGAGGGAATCTCTTGCCCGGACTTCCCAAGCGTGGACCTACATTTCCTGGTCTTTCCAATGGCATTGCCGATAGGGGAAAATTTCCTCAGCATCCTAAGAAAAAATAAGATGTAAAGAGGGAAAGGAATATGATGCAGGAAACAGTATTAAATGAATTGGCACATTTACGAGCATCCATTGATAATTTTGATGCAACCTTGATTCATATCTTAGCAGAGCGGTTTCGTTGTACGAAAGCTGTTGGGCGCTTAAAAGCGCGTTATGATTTGCCTAAAGTAGATCCTCTGCGTGAGCAATATCAGGTAGCGCGTTTGCGGCAATTGGCTATAGATAGTCATCTTGATCCTGATTTTGCTGAAAGATTTTTAAAATTTATTATTAAAGAAGTTGTGCGTCATCATGAAGTTATTGCTGAAGAGCAAAAAACAAAAAAAGTCAATTTAAACGAAAGCCAGAGCTGACAATAGGAGATAAAATATGGCATTGAAAATTCGTTTGTCCCGTGGAGGTTCAAAAAAACGTCCTTACTATCATATCGTCGTTGCAGATGTTCGTAGTCCGCGCGATGGGCGGTTTCTTGAACGTGTTGGTGCATGGGATCCAATGTTGCCTAAAGATGGACAGAGGGTGAAACTTAATGAAGAACGTATCCAATATTGGCTTGGGCAAGGGGCTCAACCAACAGATCGCGTTTTACGGTTTTTAGATGCAGCTGGCTTGAAAAAGCGTCCAACTCGTAATAATCCACATAAAGGTGAACCGGGTAAAAAAGCACAAGAACGTATAGCAGCAGCAAAGCAAGCGGCAGAAGAAGCAGCGGCAGCGGCTGAAGCAGAATCTGCTACAGCATAAGAAGCATGGTTGTTTAATCAACGTGTTTTTAAAAGCTTTAGAAAAATAAATATTATCCGTTTTTGTCTATCAAAAACGGATCTTCTTTAAAAAGCTGCTTGTTTAAATCGCTTGGTTTTTTTAAATCAATGGTTTTAAAAATCAATGGCACGGCCTTTAATTTCCCAATCTCCATAGCGGGAAGGGTCTTTGCCGCCGCGTCCACCATTTTCTAAAGGTTGTTCTTTTTTTGCTGCGTGTTTTCGTCTTTCTTCAGCTTCTTGGAGAGCGCGTTGTGCTGCGGGAGAAAGAGATTGCTGTTTAACGTCAGTTGCATTTTTTTTGCTTGTTTTCTCATCTTTTTTATTCATTTTACACCTATTCCATTGAAGAAGCAGAAAGAAAACACCATCATATAGTATTGATTGACTTTTATCATGGAGTTTTTTGAGTAATGAATATAATGCGTACAGCTATGCTTTTGGCTTTTTTAACTGCTCTCTTTATGGGAGTTGGTTATCTTGTTGGAGGGGGTGGTGGCATGGTCATTGCTCTTTTGATGGCAAGTGGTTTAAACTTTTTTTCTTATTGGAATTCAGATAAAATCGTTTTACGCATGTACGGGGCACGTGAAGTTGATCAGCATTCAGCACCAGTTTATTATAAGATTGTAAGCGATTTAGCACAAAGAGCTTCTCTTCCTCAACCAAAGGTTTATGTTATTGAAAATGCACAACCAAATGCTTTTGCAACGGGACGTAATCCGCAAAATGCAGCTGTTGCTGCAAGTACGGGGTTGTTAGAGCGGTTGAGTTCAGAGGAAATTGCCGGCGTTATGGCGCATGAGCTCGCACATATTGAGCATCGTGATACGTTAACAATGACTCTAACCGCAACGATTGCAGGGGCAATTTCAATGCTTGGTAATTTTGCTTTTTTTATGGGAGGACAGCGCAACTCTTCAGAAGATTCTCATGGGGCAGGGGCAATTGGAGGATTTATTGCTTTGCTCGTGGCACCTTTTGCTGCGATGCTGGTGCAAATGGCGATTAGCCGTACACGTGAATATGCTGCGGATCGGAGAGGGGCTGAAATATGTGGTAATCCTTTATGGTTGGCTTCGGCATTGCGTAAAATTGCTGATGGGGCGCATGGGGTATACAATGAAGAAGCAGAGCATAATCCAGCAACCGCGCATCTGTTTATTATTAATCCTTTGAGCGGTGAGGGAGCGGATAGTCTCTTTTCGACACATCCAGCAACTGCAAATCGTATTGCTGCTCTTTATCGGCAAGCAGAAGAGATGAAAGGGGCTCTTACCAAAAGTGTGGGATGGAATAAAGAAGACGCTATACATGAAAAAAGCAGCGGGATGAATTATGGAGATTTTCATAGTGGTCAGGCTCATGTATTAGGTGAACAAGAAAACAGTTCTTTTCAGCGTGTTACAAAACGTCCTTCTTGGCTTCGTTATGAAAATTCAAAAAGATCTCGTTCATAGAGTTATTGAGGGAGATTTTGAGAAAACTGTGATATAAAGGTGGTGTTTTGAAACACAAAAAAGCGGGGCATGTGTCTGAAAAAAATGTTCCAGGATTAGCTGTTCGACAGGTGTGTGTGCGTCTTTTAGGGGCGGTAATTGATAAGTACACGCCTCTTTCTGGTTTGACAGATAATGAACACGGACATCCACACTATTTAAAACTTTCACAACGAGATCGTTTGTTGTGTCGGGCTATTTTGACAGCTTCATTGCGTCATCGAGGGCAGATTATAGTGGCTCTCTCACGCTTTTTAGCGCGTCCTTTGCCTTCACAAGCACTTTCACTTCAGCATCTTTTGCATATCAGTGTCGCACAAATTCTTTATCTTGATATTCCCGATCATGCGGCTATTGATTTAGCTGTGCGTGTGGCGAAACTTGATCCTCGTATGCGCCGTTTTTCAGGGGTGGTGAATGCTCTTTTGCGCAATGTTGCACGTGAGGCAGAGCCTTTACGCCAACAAGTTCCTACCATTGAAGGTGTTCCAGTGTGGTTTGGACAGCTTTTAGTGTCAGCTTACGGAACAGAAAAGGCACATCAGATTATCGCAATTCAAAGTGTGGAACCTCCTCTCGATTTGACAGTGAAATCTGATAGTGGTGGATGGGCTGAAAGGCTTGGTGGTGTGGTATTGCCCAATGGTTCTGTTCGATTGAAGCGTCTGGAGTGTTCTGTTTCTGATTTACCAGGCTATCGTGAAGGGTCTTGGTGGGTCCAAGATTTTTCAGCAGCTTTGCCTGCTTGTTTACTTGGGAGTATTGAGGGTAAACGCGTTGCTGATCTTTGTGCGAGCCCTGGAGGAAAAACAGCACAATTGGCTTTGCAAGGGGCTGAGGTGACTGCAATTGAGCTTTCTGCTAACCGCATAAAGCGTTTAAAAGAAAATATGGAACGGCTTCATTTTTCAGTTCACATTTGGCAGGGCGATGTGAGAAATTTCTATCCCACACAGCTTTTTGATGCGGTTCTTCTTGATGCTC
Source organism: Bartonella sp. TT29SHDZB (assembly GCF_042193395.1). NCBI lineage: Bacteria > Pseudomonadati > Pseudomonadota > Alphaproteobacteria > Hyphomicrobiales > Bartonellaceae > Bartonella > Bartonella sp. TT29SHDZB. The sequence goes on along the minus strand of NZ_JBHILQ010000001.1, from coordinate 27,907 downwards.
CTTGTTCTTCTACAGGAACAATCCGTCGTCATCCAGATATTTTATGGACGAAATCGAGAGATGATATCGTCAAGTTAGCAGCGTTGCAATATGATTTGCTTGTCGCAGCAATTTCTTTGGTAAAGGAGGGGGGACGGATTGTTTTTTCCAATTGTTCATTGGCAAGAGAAGAAGGTGAAGATCTTATTGAGAAAATTTTGTCGACACGCAATGACATTGTTTTAGATCCTATTTATCCAGAGGAAATGGGAGCACTGGAACATTTGCTTTGTGGGGGGATGTTACGGACAACGCCTGCGGATTTTTGTCATAAAAATTTTGATGCTGAGAAAACCGTATTTTTAGGAATGGATGGTTTTTTTGCTGCGCGCTTACGAAAAATTGCTTAATTAACGCTTCATTTACAAAAATGGTCGAAATTGTATTTGATTCAGCATAAATGGAGATGAAATTTTGGCGGTTGCGGTAAAAGCTCCTCAGGTAAAAGTGGCAGCCTGTATCGATACGATACAGAATGTTATGCGGCGTTTATGGGTTGGACCATTGTTTCGTTGGCGGTTTTCAGGGTTTCGTCCTCATAAAATTTTAGCGCATCCCATGGATTTGCATGTAGCTGATCCGATGATGGCGCATGAATTTTATCATGGTCGTTTTGCTTTTGCTGGTCACATTGTTCATTCTGGTGCTGTTTCGCCGTTTTCATTGGTCCCGCCAACGCTTGAATGGGAAGCGGCTCTACATGATTTTCATTGGTTGCGCCATATGGAGGCAGCAGGAAGTGATTTAGCTTCTGCACATGCACGCTCTCTTTTAGAAGATTGGTTTGACCATGCTGGCAAGAAGGTAAAAGGACTTGCTTGGAGTGGTCCTGTTGTGGCGCGGCGCTTGATTTCATGGATTTGTCATTCGAAAATGTTGTTAGAAGGGGCAAGTGAGCGGTTTGAAAAACGCTTTTTGCGTGCACTTGGTTTGCAATTTCGTTATTTGCGCGTAACAATTTGTAGTATGGAGCACAATGATCAGCGTTTACAAGCAGCAGTAGCTTTGACATTCGCATCTCTTGCTTTGCCTGTTTCTGCGGCAGTGAAAAAAAAGGTACAAACCACACTTATAGAGGAGCTTTCCCGTCAAATCCTAGTTGATGGTGGGCATATTTCCCGTAGTCCTGTTATTTTGCTGAATTTGTTATCGGATTTATTGTCGTTACGGCATCTTTTTATGCGTAGCAATGAAACAGCACCCCGTATTTTGATTGATTCTGTTGAGCGTATGTTGCCAGCTTTACGATTCTTTATCCATGAGGATCAAACGTTGGCTCATTTTAATGGGGTTGGTCCCCTTGTGTCGGAACGGTTATCATCGCTTTTGGAGCTTGATGAAACAGGAGGGCATCCTTTTAGTTATGCCCGTTATTCAGGATTTCAGCGCTTAAAAGCCAATCAAACAACAGTGCTTGCAGATACAGGAAAGTTTCCACCCCGCTCTGTAGCACAGCAGGCTTGTTCGGGGTGTTTGTCTTTTGAAATGTCCTCTCAAGGGCACCGTTTTATTATCAATACCGGTGTTAATCCTGATGGGCGGGAGGATTATCGACATTTAGGGCGTGTTACTGCAGCACATTCAACAGCTACGCTTAATGATTGTTCAGTGGGTGCTTTTTATCATAAAAAGAAAAATGGCGCGCCATTTTTGTTTGATGGACCAACAGATGTTCAAGTGCGCCGTATAGAGGATTCAGAAAAAACGGGTTTTATTGCGAGTCATAATGGTTATGTGCGACCCTTTAATCTTATTCATGAGCGTGGTCTTATTTTGGCGACAAATGGAGATACGATCGAAGGTTTTGATCGCTTTTTTATGCCCAATAAAGGGGGAAAGAGACACAAGAGTGTGCAAAATGAACAAGATCATGTTGCTGTTCGCTTTCATCTTCATCCACAAGTTGAAGTTAACTATGATGGCAAACGTGTGTGTTTAGCCGTAAAGAACGAGAAGAGCGAACAAGTATGGTATTTTATATCGCCTGACGCAGATATTTGTCTTGAAGATTCAATTGATTTTGCAGAATTAACAGGTCCACAACGGACACAACAGATTGTTTTATATTTTCGTCCTGCATTTCAGGAAAAAGTTCGTTGGCGTTTTATCCGTAAAGCGTTTGATAAAAATTAGAACATTGTTCCAACCCATAGTATATTGTGTTTTATCTTGCGTGTTGCAAAACATTATCGTTTATTGTGGTCATATTCTCAAAATTTGAAGATTATATCAATTTTATACATGAAGCATTTTGTTGGAGTATGGGTTGAATGTTTTTAGGCAAGGTTTGCTCATAGGATCTCATGAGGTGATGCTAAAAGGGATTGGCTTCAGAAAAAAGGTTTTTGAAAGATCATTGTTGACAGATGGGTACCAGTTAAGGATTTTGATCCTTTAAAGATATGGAGAGAAAATTAAGCCGTTGCTTATCTTCGATAAGTTCTTAAGTTGTGATGTTGGGATCAACATTTCTCTCTGAGAGAGTTGCATTACATAGGGTTACACTCCTCACGAAAAACAGAGCGCTATTGTATTGTATATTCACGGACTTATTTTAAAGAAAAATCCCTTAACGCTTCCAAGCCTATTTTGCGACGATGCCCGTGATGGGTATAACGGTAAATCCATTAAGCACCCCCCATCTTTATGCTTATGAAAGAGCAGTTCGGCACTATCACACTATTGATCAGTGCCCAATGTTTGTAACAGCTTTTGGCACTAGAGAGGGTTCATAAGCGGTATTTTTAGCTTTTTCTTAATAGTTTTTTATCCATACGGCTCTCCCCGCTTGTAACGTGCAGGCGAATGGTTTTGGTTAATTCAACATACATAGATTTGAAACGAGGGGGAGATTTGAAACGAGGGGGATTTTACGGTATTCAGGGTTCTAATTTAATATGAATAACGCTAAATTATTATTACAAATCAAAAGTTGTACATCATAGAAGCACTGAAAATTCGAGAAACAATACATAACAATGGCCGAGAAAAATAACTCTTCTGCTCTTTGTTATTATACTAAAAATAAAGTCATAATAACAAACCACAAAATGCGCGCTTTTTTATAGCAAAGCATTCTCTCAAATATCTCAAACAATTTTCATAAAGATTTACGCGAATAACGTCGTGCAATCGAATCAATATCACCTCGACAAATGCCAAGATCGCTGAGTTCATATGTTGAAAGACGACTTAACGCATTAACGGTTCGACGATAACGGCGCCAATTACTATAAAAACGTAGAATATTCATATCCTCTACTCAAACTTTTCATTACACTCTCTAGTTTAAGAATAGAGCATATTACTAAAAAGAGTTGTGTTATAATATCATAACAGGTATGCAATTACATAAAAAGTAATATCCCTTTAACATTTTCCTCATGTGAAAGGGCAACCATTAAAATGTTAATAAAAGCATCTTATCCCTAAACAATGGCTAAATTATGTGCATTTTCTGCGGTGATAAACTTTTTCACGTGTAGATTCTTTGGATTGAATAACTGCTTCCATTTCAACAGTTATCAATAGTTATACGATAATTATGAAAAATTCCTTGAAACATTTGTCTCATACGAAGAGGGAATCAGCAAAATTATTAATGTCGGAAGTGTCGTGTTCCTGTAAAAACCATCGCTAATCCCTGTGCATCCGCTGCGGCGATAACTTCTTCATCACGCATGGAGCCTCCTGGTTGAATAATTGCTGTTGCCCCTGCTTCAGCTGCTGCTAATAAACCATCTGCAAAAGGAAAAAATGCATCTGATGCAACAACAGATCCTTTTGTGAGAGTTTCTGTTAAGCCTGCTCTTTGCGCACTTTCTGCTGCTTTACTTGCAGCAATTTTTGCTGAATCGATGCGGCTCATTTGTCCAGCTCCAATTCCAACTGTTGCGCTATTTTTCGCGTAAACAATAGCATTTGATTTAACGTGTTTTGCTACACGAAAAGCAAATTGAAGATCACGCATTTCATCTTGAGTTGGTGCCCGCTTTGTCACTACTTGCAATTTAAGATCATCAACCACCACATTATCACGCGATTGCACTAAAATGCCTCCTGCAAGTGTTTTCGCAAGAAGTCCTCCACAACGTGGATCAGGGACACCACCTGTAATAAGCAAACGAAGATTTTTTTTCTGCGCAATGATTTCACGTGCTGCCATTGTTGCGTCAGGCGCAATAATCACTTCCGTGAAAATTTTAACAATCTCTTCTGCACATTCTTCATCAAGGGTTTGATTTAAAGCAACAATTCCACCAAATGCCGATACATTATCACACATAAGAGCTTTCAAATAAGCTTCTTTCAAATTTTCTCCTTCCGCAACACCACAAGGATTGGCATGTTTAATAAGAGCGACAGCAGCGGTTTTTTGCGGATCAAATTCTGCCACAAGCTCAAAGGCTGCATCTGTATCATTCAGATTGTTATAAGAAAGCGCTTTGCCTTGTAAAAGTTTTGCTGTTGCAATACCAAAACGTTTTTCATTATTGCGATAAAATGCTGCCTGTTGATGTGGATTTTCCCCATAGCGCATAACACTTTCAAGATGACCGGAAAAACTCTGCCATGATGGCATTTCAATTTTTAAATCCCGTGCAAACCACGATGCTATTGCCGTATCATAAGCAGCGGTGTGTGCATAAGCGCGCATTGCTAGCTGATGACGCATGGATAAGCTTAAACATCCATTATGCTGCTTTAATTCAGCTAGAATCGAATCATAATCTTTTATCGCTGTTACAACACCGGTATAAGCATAATTTTTTGCCGCGGCGCGAATCATCGCCGGTCCACCGATATCAATATTTTCAAGAATCGTTTGTCCATCAGCTCCCGATAGGATCGTCTCTTCAAAAGGGTAAAGATTCACCACCAAAAGATCAATTCCATAAATGCTGTTCTTTTCCATAGCTTCCCTATGGCTAGGATCTTCTCTTACTCCTAACAAAGCACCATGAATCAAAGGATGGAGTGTTTTTACACGTCCATCCATTATCTCAGGAAATCCAGTAACTTCAGCAACATCTTTTACGGGTAAACCAGCCGCTATGAGGGTTTTGGCTGTTCCTCCTGTTGAAATCAATTCAACATTGTAGGTAGCATGAAGAGCTTGTGCAAAAGCAACTACACCCGTTTTATCAGACACAGAAAGAAGAACACGACGAACCTGATGAAGATCAGGTATGGGAAAATTTTTTCCAACAACACCCATAATAGAAGCCTTAAAAATGAAAGAGTTAAAATTCTAGTAAAACAAGCTTATACATTTATAGCATAAGCCTTTAGCAAAATACACTGAAAGGATAAACTGTCTTTTTAGAATATAGAATACTCACCTTTTTCTATTATCCTGTAAAAACCTCTCATTTGAGGTGTGATGATAGGTATAAAAGTCTCATTGAGACATTAAATGTTTTTTTGTTGCTTATAACTCAACATCTCATTTTTATAGCAGTTGTGAAACAAAAAATGCTTCCGTATGTTCTCTGCTATATTAGCCTTTATACTAGATGAAGGCGAAAGTATTGCGTGTATCGATTGGAGTAATTTCTGAAATGGGAAATAATCTAATGAAGCAAGAATATAAAATTATAAAGACAAAAATGAGTGCCTATCTTTCCTATCATTTTTAAATTTAACTTTATGTTTTTCAAAAGCGTTTATGACAATTTTTTTAAGAGTGTCGCGTAAATCTTTTGTGAATGGTATAAAGCTCATTGTATGCCTACGATCTTTAATTTAACAAAGGCGCAAGTTGGTAGCTTTTGTTCTCTTTATCAGTTTTCAAGATTCTAAAAATTTTTGTTACTTGAGATGGAAAAGGTATTTTTTTAGTTTTTTTGCCGTAGCAGAAAAAGAAAACCTCCTAACACACCAGCAGCTAAAATAAACCACGTGATTGCATAAACGAGATGATTATTTCGAAAATGAATAATCGTAAGACCAACGACAGGAAGGTTTGCTTGTGGGGTTGTTTTTCTGGCATCAATGAAATAAGGAGCAACAGTGGACAAACCAAGTTTTTGTGCCATAGCGGGGAGATCGCGCGTATACCATAAATTTTTGTCAGGATTATTTTTACGCGGGAAAAATCCATTTTTTTCACTCATGCGTAATAAACCTATAATCGTTGTTTGTTCTGTGTCCGTGGTAGAATTTTGCTGAGATGAAGCATTTTTATGTAATTGCTCTGAGTGTTGAAAATTGTTACGCTCATCCATAGGGATAAAACCACGGTTGATAAAGATCAGTGTATTATCAGCAGTTTGTAAAGGAGTCAAAACCCAATAGCCTGTAGTATTTTGAGCGGCAGCAGTGACTAAAATATTTTTATCTGTTAAAAATTTTCCTGTGATAACAACAGGTTGATATTCATTTTTTTCAAAAGTAATATCTGACCATTGATTTTTTAGGGGAGCTTTTATGGGGGGCAAATGAATGCGCTGATTGGCACTGGTGATAAGATTTGTTTTCCAGTTTAACCGTTGTACTTGCCATATACCTAATGCACTGAAGAGAAGAAAAAAACAAATACATAAAGTCCCAAACAAAAAAGAAGAAAAACAGCAAGAATTTCCCTGAAGCTTTGTCATGGGGGGCTCTTTTTTGCTCATGATTTATGCTTCCTTTCGGGACAATAGGCTTTTATTCTAACATGGTATATATTTAAAAAAAACATTTTGTACGCTTTTTGGCGGAATTTGCACGTCTTATTGAGGAAAAAGATGAAAAATGAGCCAACAAGAGATGAAAAAGGTTTTATAAAAGACTTGACCTTTTGTTGTCGACCCCCTATTAGAAAGAAACTTCCCAATGATGCCCGTTCAAGGTTGCATTGTGCGTGTTTTGCGTTCATTGTGTCCTTTGGGTATGGGGATTTGAAAGTTTCTTAGAGTTTAAGGGTGAGGTTTATGTCTCGTGCATGTGAATTGACAGGGAAGACGGTTTTGTATGGTAATAATGTTAGCCATGCAAATAATAAGACTCGGCGTCGTTTTTTACCAAATCTTTGCAATGTGACATTGATTTCAGAGGTGTTACAGCAAAGTTATCGCTTGCGCATTTCAGCAAGTGCATTGCGTTCTGTTGAGCACCGCGGTGGTCTTGATGGTTTTTTGATTAAAGCAGACGATAAAGAGTTGTCACAACGTGCGCGTTTGTTAAAACGCCAAATCGTTAAGAAAAAAGCTGAGCAAGAAGGTGAGCAGAAGGCTGAGCAGGCAGCGTAATTTTCAGCGTTATTGTTTTTGGCTTTTTTCTTTTTGATCGCGCTGTTTTATTGGTTCCATATCCCAGGTTAAAAAAATGTCTTCAAGCGGTCCTTTATTAGAACAGCAAAAGAAAAGGTATGTTGTTTTTTCTATTTTTGCAATGTGCTTTGCTGTCACAGCTTCTAATATTTTAGTTCAATATCCTGTCTATTGGTTTGATTTGAATGAGCTGTTGACTTATGGGGCTTTTACTTATCCATTTGCTTTTCTAATCAATGATTTGACCAATCGCTTTTATGGGCCATCTGCGGCGCGGCGTGTGGTTTATGCTGGTTTTTTTGCGGGTGTCTTTGTTTCTTGGATATTGGCGACACCACGACTTGCTCTTGCTTCTAGTTTTGCATTTTTATTTGGGCAACTCCTTGATATTGTTGTTTTTACTCCTTTGCGACGTAAAACATGGTGGAAAGCACCTTTAGCAGCAGCGTTGGTTGGTTCGGCTTTGGATACAGTGTTGTTTTTTTCTCTTGCTTTTTCTAGCTTTTTTGCCGTTCTTGATAAGATAACAGGCTATGCTGATAGTTCACTGGTGGAGAGTACTGTTTTGGGAGGGATAGGCATGCCAGTTTGGCTCTCACTTGCTTTTGGTGATTTTTCGGTAAAAATTATTATGAGTCTGTTGATGTTGATTCCTTATGGAACAATTCTTAACATCGTAAAGCTTCCTCTTTATCAAAGTCATTCAAAGGATAATTCTTCTTTTGTTTGTAATAAATAATGATTTTTATCTTTTTGTTTTACTGAAGGTGAAAGTCTAGGCATTATATTTTCTGTGAGAGCAGCATTTTAGAGCTATGTCTAGTGGAGATATTTTTCTATATACGTATATTTAAATATAATGAAATAACACAAGATCGATACAAAAACGGGTGATTATTCAGTCTTTTAATTTGAAGGGTACTCTGGGATATGGTTGTAAATGGAAAGTTCTAAGCAAAATTTTATCCGTTGCAATAAAACCGGAAAGTAAAAACAAACTCATTATAATTTTTGAAGATGGTTGGAGCATTTCTTTTAGAATTCATAATGCATCCAGTAAAGTAGAAGCTTCCTTAAAGTTCGATATTCAATTTGTGGGATTATCTTCTTAGGTTGTTAGCCATCAAATTCCGATGGTTTAATGATAGAAATAATTTTTTAAAATGTAATCGTTGCTGATTCAAGGCAAGTTTATTTCTTATGAATATAAGTCCTTTTATCACTAAAAAGTATTTCTAATTGTTTTGTTATGGCATCGGCAAGTTCTTCAGCATTCATAATTGTTACAGCACGTTGATAATAACGTGTGACGTCATGACCAATTCCAATGGCAATAAGTTCGATAGGAGAATGTGTTTGGATTTCTTGAATCACTGCGCGTAAATGTTTTTCTAGATAATTGCTGGAATTGACCGATAGTGTCGAATCGTCAACAGGGGCACCATCAGAAATGACCATAAGAATGCGACGTTGTTCACGCCGTGATAAAAGGCGTTGATGAGCCCAAATCAGAGCTTCTCCGTCGATATTTTCTTTTAATAATCCTTCTTGCATCATCAAGCCTAAATTGCGTCGTGCGCGACGCCATGGGGTATCAGCACTTTTATAGATGATATGGCATAAATCATTGAGGCGTCCAGGATGATGAGTTTTATGTTGTGCGAGCCATTTTTCGCGTGACTTTCCCCCTTTCCAAGTTTTAGTGGTAAAACCTAAAATTTCAACTTTGACACCACAACGCTCAAGAGTTTGTGCCAAAATGTCCGTGCAACTTGCTGCAACGCTAATGGGGCGTCCGCGCATTGAGCCAGAATTATCAATGAGAAGTGAAACAACTGTGTCCCGAAATTGGGTGTTGCTTTCCATTTTAAAAGAAAGGGGTTGTGTTGGATCAATAATAAGACGTGGAAGCCGTGCTGTATCAAGATATCCTTCTTCAAGGTCAAAGTTCCAGTTGCGATTTTGTTGCGCCATCAAGCGGCGCTGGAGACGGTTTGCTAAACGTCCAACAATGTTTTGGAGATGATTGATTTGCTTATCAAGATAACGGCGTAAGTGATCTAACTCGTTTTCAGAACAAAAATCTGTTGCTTCCAAAATTTCATCAAATTGACGGGTGAAGATTTTATAATTGCCAAGTCTTTCCATTTGTTCCGAATCAGAAAAAAGGTGTTTGGGTCTGCTCGGCTTTTCTTGCCAAGGTCCATTTTTTTGTTCGCCGTCAGCTTGATCATTGTTGTTTGAGTGTGTCGCTTGTGTTTTTCCGTCATCTTGCACATCACTTTCTTGTTCAGTGCTGGTTTTTTCTTCACTTTGAGCGCGTTTTTTGTTTTTACTTTCTTCTTCTGCTTGGTCTTGAGGTTCACATTCGTTTTTTAATTTTTTATTGTTTTCACTGTTAGAAGCTTCAGCTTGTTGCACTGTCATTTTGAGTGTAACAAGCATTTGGCGAACAATCTGTGCAAAAGCTTGTTGGTTGTAAATATGATGTGGGAGTTCATTGAGTTCTGCTGCTGCTTTTTGTTCGAGTTCTTGACGCCACAGTTCTAAGACAGGACCCGCTTCTCTTGGAGCTGTGCGCTTTGTTATTTTTTCACGCAATAAAAGTGCAATCGCTTCTTGGATGGGGGCTTCACTTTGGTTGCTAATCTTATGATAATGGGCTCTTTTGTATTTATCGGCGAGCATGATATCAAGATTTTTTGCAAGCCCCTCCATGGCTAAAGTACCAATTGCTTCAACACGTGTTTGTTCTAGGGCATCAAAGACAGCACGTGCTTCTGATTCTAGTGGAGAAAATTGCATGTGAATGCGGTTGTCATGCCATGCTTTGCGCAGAGCCATGGAATCACCTAATCCGCGGGTAATGGTGATGTCTTTATTCGTTGCGTATTGAGGTAATTCTGGTAAACGCGCGCAACTTTCGCTTAAAGATGGTCGGTTATGACTAAAGGAAACTTCAAGGTCGTTTGTGCCTGCAATCGCACGCATACAGGTGGAAAGTGCTTTTTTAAAAGCTTCAGTATTAAGAGTGTTGTTGGAAGAATCTTTTGCCGGATTTTTGTTGTCGCCAATATCGGTAGCCATGAGTGACAGATTCCTTAAGGCGAAACACCATGAATGAGTGATTCGGGAAGCTCTTGTCCAAAGGCGCGTTGATAAAATTCTGCAACAGTGGCACGTTCGAGTTCATCACATTTATTGAGAAAGGTTAATCGGAAGGCAAAGCCGACATCTTGAAAAATTGTTGTATTTTCTGCCCAAGTAATGACGGTACGTGGACTCATGACAGTTGAAAGATCTCCATTGATAAAAGATTGGCGTACCATATCAGCAACATGAACCATTTGTGAAATTATCTTTTTTCCTTCAGTCGTTTGAAAGGATTTGACCTTTGAACAAATGATATTAACCTCTTTATCATGGGGTAAATAATTGAGTATTGTAACAATAGACCAGCGGTCCATTTGAGCTTGATTAATTTGTTGGGTACCATGATAGAGACCAGTTGTATCACCAAGACCAATGGTGTTTGCCGTTGCAAAAAGACGAAACGCTGGATGGGGAGAGATGACACGGCTTTGATCAAGTAAGCTTAGTTTTCCAGAGGTTTCAAGAACGCGTTGGATAACAAACATAACATCGGGACGCCCCGCATCATATTCGTCGAAAACAAGAGCAATATTATTTTGATAAGCCCATGGCAAAATGCCCTCTTTAAATTCAGTGATTTGTAAACCATCTTTTAAAACGATAGCATCTTTTCCTACAAGATCGATACGACTTACATGACTATCGAGATTAATGCGAAGACAAGGCCAGTTAAGACGTGCAGCAACTTGTTCAATATGCGTTGATTTCCCTGTACCGTGATAGCCAGAAACCATTACACGGCGGTTAAAGGTAAAACCTGCGAGAATCGCTAAAGTTGTTTGCTGATCAAAAAGATAATCAGGATCGATATCAGGGACATGGGGACTTTTTGTGCTAAAAGCAGGGACTTTCAGATCTGTTTCAATATGAAATAGATCGCGAGCACAAAGTGTAATATCGGGCAAATTTTCAACGGTAAGATTTGTCATTATGTTTCTGGAAGGGAGAGGACGCTATTTATTCATTAGAAACGATACAAGAGTTAAAGTATTTATGCAATGCTCTATAATGAGAGCCTTAGATATTGAAGAAAGATTTTTTTACGTATTCTATAATGTTTTGCAAAAAAAGTAACATTTTGCGCAAATAATGATGGTCTAAATGAAAATAGACTCATATAAGCGCATGTTTTCAGCACAAACCAGACTTTTTTAGCAAATTGTAAGCATGTAAAACATCACGAAAGCGCTCTTCTGAAGCACGATTACCACCATTGGAATCAGGATGGTGCTTTTTTACCAACTCTTTATATTTCATTTTGATGTCTTCTGCTGAAGCGTTTGCCTGTAGTCCCAGTGTATCAAAAGCTTTTGCTTCTAAGGGCTTTAATTTTCGTGAGAACTTATTGCTTGAATGCTGCCCAGTAAAAAGCGTGAAGGGATCGCGCATGCGATTTTGATAGGCAGCTGTGCCAGAGCGAATCTTTGCATAATTCGCGGCTGTTTTTTTCGATGTACCATTGCTCAGATCTGTAGGCCATGTCGGACGATGTCCTGTGAGAGCATCCTTTTGAAATTTTGCGATATCTTTATTGCTAAGACCAGAGAAGTAATTAAAATTTTTATTATAGGCGCGTACGTGTTCAATACAAAAATATAAATATTGTCCTTCGTGATTTCGACCTGCTGGTGCTTTATGGGCCCCTGTTTTTTCACAACCTTCCCACTGACACTGTTGTGCTTCTGGCTCAGCTTTTTGTTTTTTATTTGAGCTTATGCGAATTGAATCGAATAATTTAGATGTTATTGTCATATTATTGGTTTATGCAAAATTGATTAATTTTACAAGAATTGACTTTTGAAAAATTTGTTTTCACACTTATTCTATTATGAAAAAGGTGTATTTTTGCACGTTCATTTTGTTTGAGGAATGAAAAATGTTTATAGAAACAATAATCCAGAGAAAGCTTCAGGATGCTTTTCATCCGCAAAAGCTTGAAGTGATTAACGAAAGTCATCTTCATGAGGGGCATTCTCATAATGAACATGCTTTTGATGGTAAAGGAGAAACACATTTTCGAGTGAAAATTTTATCTTCTTCTTTTTCCAATATGACACGCGTAGAAATACATCGAGCGATTTATAAAGTTTTACAAGAAGAGTTAGCTACTTGTGTCCATGCTTTGGCACTTGAGGTTGAAACACTCTAATTTTTTGATGAGACACTTTTAGGAACGGGGATGGGCCTTTTGATAAATTTTTAACAAATGGTCTGTATCGACATGGGTATAGATTTGTGTGGTGGAAAGGCTAGCGTGCCCAAGAAGTTCTTGAATCGTGCGCAAATCTCCCCCCCGTGATAAAAGATGGGTGGCAAAAGAATGGCGCAGTGTATGGGGCGTTGCAGTTTCTGGTAAACCAAGGCTTGCTCGTAAGTTGCGTACAGCTTTCTGAATAATGGCGGGCTGTAGGGAACCGCCTCGTGCCCCGCGAAATATGGGTTGGTTATCCACTAAAGGATATGGGCAACAATTGAGATAATTTTGTACAGCTTCGTAAACAATTTTGATGAGGGGAACAAGGCGTGTTTTTCCCCCTTTTCCTGTTATAAATAAACTTGTTTTTTCAGGATCAGAAAATTGTTCTGGTGTGAGGCTTAAGGCTTCTGATATTCGCATTCCACAGCCATAAAGAAGCATAAGGACAGCAGCATTACGAGCGCTAATCCAAGGTTCATTTTCTAGCTGGTTTTCTTGTTTGACTATGTGAAGTGCTGATTTTATCGCTAAAGGTTTTGGGAGCAATTTGGGGTGTTTGGGGCTTCGGATAAGTTGAGCCGCGGGAACATTGACGATTCCTTCACGTGATAAGTATTTGAAAAAAGAACGGATGCCTGCCACCCCTCGGCTTAAAGAGCGCGCACTTACATTGTTTGTACGCCGATAAGCAAGATAAGCACGCAAGTCACTGATGCGTAAATGAGAAAGATCTGTAAGGGTTGGTGTATGGCTTAAGTGTTGACAGAGAAAAGACAAAAATTGCCGCGTATCACGTTCATAGGCTTGCACTGTTTGTGCTGACATACGACGTGTTTGGGTAAGACACTCTAACCAATTTTTCCTTGCGTTTAAAACTGCATGATCTGCTGGAATGAGAGGAATATTTTCACCTTTTCTCTTGTCGTTTTTGATAGGCATTATCTAGTTGAGGGTTTCTTTCTTTTTAGATTTTTCATCGTTAGAATGATCATTCTTGTTTTGGGGTTGCTCTTCACGATTGATAAGTTGCTTTTCACCTTTGAGAGAGAGTATTTTTAAAAGATTGTGCGTTGACATCAAATGCGCAAAAATTAATCCTAAAAAGCCATTTTTATGAAGTTTGGCAAGTTGGCTTGCTGATAATTTATTCAATTTTTCTTCATCAACAACCCAAAAATGTTCCAATTGCGCTGAGAGACCTTTATCGTTTTTCACATTGATGGATTTTTGGCTTAGAAGATCCATTTCTACAAGAGCATCAATAAACTCAGAGGTTTTCTCCATAGCAATTTTAAAACTTTCAAGAAAGCGAATACGTTCTTCCATAAAAGGAGAAATAGAGCCGTCAGAATTAAAAAGTTCTGTTCCTGCAACTTCATTAAACATACCTGACTGTTGATCAAAGCAAACAGAAAGTTCTTTTTCATTGCTAATTTGTGCCAAAACAAAAGGATAGCGACGGACAAAAGCGGGAACATAAGTATTGTTTTTCCAACTTTTATCAGAAGTGATATAGTCATTTTCGTCATTAGAAAGACCGACAAGAGCTGCGGATGTGTAGTGCCGTTTTTTTTGTTCATCTTCGGCGCACATAAATAAAATAGGATAGTCTAGTGCTGCTTGAAAATATTCAGTACTTGCTAAAGGAACCCAGTGCGTATCTTTGGCAAAAGACATATCACTTGGAGGGGCAAATTTTAGATTTTTATGGGAAATTTTGTTGATTGGTGTGATATCTTTGTAAAATAGCATAATATTTGCCATAAGACTTTCTCCTTTATTAATTTGTTTTTGTTACCAAGAAAGGTCTTTTAGAAGATTGTCTCATATGGCAACAAGATTGAATAGAAAACTATAAGATTGAAGGGTTCATTTTTGAGAGATAATATTTTTGCATGAAGTATAATAAAGAAAAGCTTAAAAATAAAGTCTATCTTGCCATTATTGGTATGCCTCATGGTATAAAGGGTGGTGTTTTTGTTAAAATTCTAAGTGCTGAGCCACAGCGTTTCAAGTCTTACAGCACTCTTTATGATGATATGGGGCGTTCTTATGAAATTGTAACTCTTCGCATACAAAAAAATAAGGCGATTGTACGTTTTAAAGGGGTAGAAAATCGTAATGCGGCTGAGTCTTTAAAAGGTATTCGCCTTTATGTGACGCGTGATCAATTAATTGACGATTTGATGGAGGATGAGTTTTATCAGGTCGATTTAATAGGCTTGTGTGTTCAAGATTGTGGTGGAAAAACCTTAGGTGAAGTGTGTGGTTTTTTTAATTTCGGGGCTGGTGATTTGCTTGAAATACGTTTGAATACGGGCAAAAGAGCGCTCATTCCCTTTAGTAAGGCGGCGGTACCAGAAATTTGTATGGATTCTGGTTTTCTTGTTGTTGATCCCATGGCAGCTGGTTTAATTGATGGGGGAGACAGTGATAAAAAGGAAATAGCTTGAATCTAAAAAAATAAAAAGTGGAAAATGTTAAGAATGCAAGTGATCCAAAATGGAATACTGGTGTTTTGATATTCTAAATATTGCTTGGATTTTTAGAGGGGGAGAGTAAAGATCTTTATTTTAAAGCGCGAGTATTGAAGAGAGGGATAGTATTGAATATGGCATAAGATAGCAGATGGAGGAGATTTAGATTAACGCTATAGCGTTATAAGGTCTGCTTTGTGCTATTTTTACTATAAGAGTCTGTTTAAGAATAAGAAAATGAGGATGAAAAAATAAAAATGAAGTTTCAGGCGCGCGTTTTAACTCTTTATCCTGAAATGTTTCCTGGTTTTTTAGGGTATTCTTTAGCTGGGCAAGCTTTAGAGCGCGGAATTTGGTCACTAGAGACAGTGCAGATTAGGGATTTTGCGTTGGATAAACACCATAGCGTTGATGATACACCAGCTGGTGGGGGGGCTGGTATGGTGATGCGGGCGGATGTATTGGCGGCTGCACTTGATAGTTATCCAGAGGATTCGCCAAGATTGTTGATGAGTCCACGTGGGCGCCCTTTTGACCAAGCTTATGCGCATAGCTTGGCTCGTGATACGGGTGTAACGTTGGTTTGTGGACGTTTTGAAGGGGTTGATGAGCGAGTCATAGAAGCACGAGAATTAGAAGAAGTCTCTATTGGTGATTATATTCTTTCAGGGGGTGAAACAGCTGCATTGGTTATCTTAGATGCTATCATACGTCTTCTGCCTGGAGTGATGGGGAATGCCGCTTCTGCAAAGTGTGAAAGTTTTGAAAATGGCTTGCTGGAACATCCGCAATATACACGCCCTTCTCTTTTCGAAGGGCGGGGTATTCCGCCTGTATTGCTCTCAGGTCATCACAAAGCGATCGCAGATTGGCGTCAAAGCCAAGCCGAATTGTTAACACGTCAACGTCGCCCTGATCTTTATGCGCGTTATGATAAAAATCATCAGAAAACTTGATTCATATGATAAGGTGGTGTATTGCATGGCTCTCTTTTTAGAGAGTTTTTTATAAAAGGTTTTCTGGTAGTTCCAAAATTAAAATGAAGGAATGGTGTATTCGCTCCTGTGTAAGACATAGCCTAAAGAGCTCCTTATTCTTAATAAAGGCTTTTTTGGTAAGAGTTGAGCGCTCTGACTGTTCGATAAAGAACATGAAGGATAAAAGAAATGAATATTATCGCACAACTTGAAGCTGAACAATGTGCAAAAATTGAAGAAAAGCGCCAATTTCCAGCATTTAAGCCAGGAGATACAGTCCGGGTCATGGTGCGTGTGACGGAGGGTACGCGGACGCGTGTTCAGGCTTATGAAGGTGTTTGTATTGCACGTTCAGGCGGTGGGTTGAATGAGACCTTTACTGTACGCAAGATTTCTTATGGTGAAGGGGTGGAACGGGTGTTTCCTGTTTATTCTCCTTTGATTGAAGGTGTTGAGCTGGTGCGCCGTGGTAAAGTGCGCCGTGCAAAACTCTATTATCTTCGTGGTTTGAGAGGTAAAGCTGCGCGTATCGCTGAAAAGAGAGATTATCGGAAAAAAGCTGAAAAGGTTGTTGAGAAAGTAGAAGCAGCATCTGTCAGCACAGATGTTGAAGCGCAAGTTGCTGAGTAAAGATTATATCGGCTAAACTTTATGCAAAAGCGGCTTTTATGCCGCTTATTTGTGTCTTTCGTGATTCGTTTTGTCTTTTAAAAGGCTTGGAGGGGATATAAAAATGTTTAATCTATCAATTTTTTCCTCTTTATTATTCTTAATCATGGGTGCAATTTAAGAGACCATTGTATATATCGTGGATACTCAAAAGGATAAGTTTAATCTGAAAAAATGCCTGTTTATATTTGAGAAAAGATGTTAGGCCTTTGACGTGAAGATAAAATTGTATTAGATTAAAGCAAGTTTTGCGGATCATATCCGTGGAGTAATCGGTTTTTTTTATGCGTGACCTTTAATCCGTTATTTGAGACAACCGACCTGTAGTATCGGTATCTTGAGATGCCAAACAAGTGAAAACGAGAGAATATATTTAGTCGTTTTGCGCGAACTTTCTCGTTCATTGCGGTTGCAGTAAAAACCAGGTCAGGATATTTTATGACAGAGACAACTAGGATAAAAGAGCGCCCTCGTTCCCCTCATATAAGTATTTATCGTTGGACAATTACTATGGCTATGTCCATTGCACACCGCATTACAGGTATGGCACTTTATGTTGGAACGGTTTTTCTTGCTGTTTGGTTAATTGCTATTGCGTGTGGGGAGGAGGCATTCAGAACGGTTCACGAGATTTATAGTTCTTGGTTTGGATTGTGTATTTTGTTTCTTTATACTTTGGCAGGGGTTCATCACATGGTTGGTGGTGTTCGCCACATTGTTTGGGATCTGAAACCTTGCCTTTTGGCAAAAGAAAAGGCAACAGTCACTGCTTGGGCGACAGTGTTTATTTCTCTTATTGTTACTTTTGCGATTTGGATTATTGGATATACCGTTGTTTAGCTGGGGGTGAAAAGAGATATGAAAAAAGATTTTCGAACGGAACTTGGTAAAGTACGGGGGCGTGGCAGTGCTCATGAAGGAACAGAGCATTTTTGGTTAGAACGTTTGACAGGGTTTATCAATCTACCACTTTTGATATTTTTTATTGTTCTTATTCTTTCGCTTGTGGGAAAGGACTATAGCATTGTGCGTGCACGGCTTGCACATCCTATTGTTGCTATTTTGATGGGATTGATGACTTTTTCGGTCCTTTATTATATGAAACTTGGTATGCAGGTGGTGATTGAAGATTATATTCCACGTGAAGGTTTCCGGATATTCTTTTTGACGTTAAATATTTTATTTTGTTTTCTCATAGGTGGTATCATTATTTTTTCTCTTTTGAAAATTGCATTAGGGGGTTAAACAAATATGGCGGGTACAGGATCATCTCTGGGCGCTAAAGCAGGTAACGCCCCTTATCGCACTGTAGATCATAAATTTGATGTTGTTGTTGTTGGGGCAGGTGGTGCAGGATTACGTGCAACATTGGGTATGGCGGAACAAGGATTAAAGACAGCTTGTATTACGAAGGTTTTTCCAACGCGCTCACACACGGTTGCAGCACAAGGGGGAATTGCTGCATCGCTTTCAAATATGGGACCTGATAATTGGCAGTGGCATTTATATGATACCGTGAAAGGTTCTGATTGGTTGGGTGATACCGATGCAATGGAATATTTGGTGCGTAATGCTCCTGCTGCTGTGTATGAATTAGAACATTATGGCGTTCCTTTTTCGCGGACGCAAGAAGGCAAAATTTATCAGCGTCCTTTTGGTGGACATACGACACAATTTGGTGAAGGTCCACCTGTTCAGCGTACTTGCGCAGCAGCTGATCGTACAGGACATGCTATTTTGCATACGCTTTATGGACAAAGCTTAAAGCATAATGCGCAATTTTTTATTGAATATTTTGCACTCGATCTCATCATGACGGATGGGGTTTGTACGGGGGTTGTGGCATGGAATCTCGATGATGGTACAATACATCGTTTTTCTGCCAAAATGGTTGTTCTTGCAACCGGTGGTTATGGACGCGCTTATTTTTCCGCGACATCGGCGCATACCTGTACGGGTGATGGTGGTGGAATGATCGCACGTGCTGGATTGCCTCTTCAGGATATGGAGTTTGTGCAATTCCATCCTACAGGGATTTACGGTTCTGGCTGCTTAATTACAGAAGGAGCCCGTGGTGAAGGAGGCTATTTAATCAATTCTGAAGGTGAACGCTTTATGGAGCGCTATGCACCTTCTTTTAAGGATTTGGCTTCACGTGACTTGGTTTCGCGTTGTATCACACTTGAAATTCGTGAAGGGCGTGGTGTTGGACCTAAGAAGGACCATATTCATTTGGTTCTCAACCATATTGATCCTGCAATCTTGCACGAACGTTTACCAGGAATTTCGGAATCAGCACGGATTTTTGCAGGTGTGGATGTAACAAAAGAGCCTATCCCCATCTTGCCAACGGTTCATTATAATATGGGTGGGATTCCTACCAATTACTACGGGGAAGTTCTCAATCCAACGGCTGATTCGCCTGATCGTATTCAACCAGGGCTGATGGCGGTAGGAGAAGCAGGATGTGCTTCTGTTCATGGGGCTAATCGCTTGGGGTCAAATTCATTAATTGATCTTGTGGTGTTTGGTCGTGCTGCTGCCATTCGCGCGGGGGAAGTTATTGATCGGAATGCAGAAATTCCACCCCTTAATGAAGAAGCTGTTGACGAAATTATAGCGCGTTTTGATCGTTTACGTTTTGCACAAGGAGCGATACCAACAGCTCTATTGCGTGAAAAAATGCAACGCACGATGCAAGAAGATGCGGCTGTATTTCGTACAGAAGATTCTTTGAAACAAGGATGTCAGCGGATGAATAAAATCTGGGGGGAATTGTCAGACCTCAAAGTCACAGATCGTTCTCTGATATGGAATTCTGATTTGGTTGAAACATTAGAGCTTGAAAATCTCATGGCGAATGCAATCATGACTGTTCATTCTGCTGAAGCCCGTTTAGAAAGCCGTGGCGCTCATGCTCGTGAAGATTATCCAGAGCGTGATGATAAAAACTGGCGTAAACATACGCTTTCACATTTGTCAAAAGAGGGTAAGGTGACATTATCATATCGACCTGTCCATGTGGACCCATTAACATCTGAAGCTGATGGTGGGATTGATTTAAAGCGCATTGCACCTAAAAAACGGGTTTATTAAGGGGAGAATGAAATATGGTACAAATTAAGCTTCCCAAAAATTCTCAAGTAAAACCGGGAAAGGTTTGGCCTAAACCTGAAGGTGCTACAAAGCTGACGGAATTTCACGTGTATCGTTGGTCGCCTGATGATGAGGAAAATCCTCATCTAGATACTTATTATGTGGATCGTTCTGCTTGTGGTCCTATGATTCTTGATGGGCTTTTGTTTATTAAAAACCATATTGATCCAACTTTGACACTTCGTCGATCATGCCGTGAAGGCATCTGTGGTTCATGTGCGATGAATATTGATGGAACCAATACATTGGCTTGTACCAAAGGTATGGATGATGTAAAACACCCCATTAAAGTCTATCCTTTGCCGTCCATGCCAGTTGTTAAAGATTTGGTTCCTGACTTGAATCGCTTTTATGCGCAACACCGAGTTATTGAGCCTTGGTTACAAACAGTTTCTCCTGAACCTGCAAAAGAATGGTTACAAAGTCACTCCGATCGCCAAAAAATCGATGGCCTTTATGAGTGTATTTTGTGTGCGTGTTGTCAGACTTCATGTCCAAGTTATTGGTGGAACGGTGATCGTTATTTGGGTCCTGCTGTTTTGCTTCAAGCTTATCGCTGGATTGCGGATTCACGTGATGAAATGTGTGGTGAACGTCTTGATAATTTAGAAGATCCTTTCCGCCTTTATCGTTGCCATACGATTATGAATTGTGCGCAAACTTGTCCAAAGGGATTAAATCCAGCGAAAGCGATTGCTGAAATTAAAAAACTCATGGTTGAACGCCGCCTTTGAAAATTGACTGATTGAGGAAAATAAAGTGCAAGGGAGAGAATTGTGCGTGCTTTTAGAAATTAAAACTCTAAAAGCACAGTGGTTGCTTATGAGGGATCAGTAGCTATAATAGTCTAAAAAATGAAGTACCCCTTATAGAAGAAATCCTTGCAATGGCTGAGATTAAGGAAATTGATGGCTGAGTGTTGTCTTCGAAAATTGACCAATTGATGAACAGTAAAGTGAAAAACAGAAAATTGCGCGTGTTTTTTGTGCCTCTTGAGGTTTAATCTTTAAAAGTCTATTGGCTTCCATGAGGTGGTCAACATCGTTGTTATTGCCTTTAAAAATACAGTAGTCTTTCAGATAAAATAAAGACTTCAAGAAAAATAACATTCTCTATAAAAATAATAAAACCAATATGCCATGTGTTTTTATTTTCATTAAATTAGTATCAAAATTCGAATTTTAATGCATAATTTAATTAAGCATTTTTTATAAAAATGATTACCCTGCTTTAAATAGAGCACAAAAAATAAATTCTGATGCAAATATTAATAACGCATGTAAGTATTCAAATAAAATACAAAGTAGTGACCATTATGACAGTTCGTAATTTTACAATACATTTATTATAATATTACAATATCAGAAATATTGTTGATATTCAGGGATTGGGAGTTTTTAATAATATCATTATATATATCTAAAGATCATATTTTATTTTAAGAATTGGTTTGTTAATCGCATAAAAAAACAAAATTTATAATTCTTAAAGAAGAGTGTAAAATCTTTATGGATTATAGCGATAGATTATACAATTAAGAATACAAAAATTTAAAATTGTTATAACATCATCAGTTTAAATTCATTTAAGAGCCATAAAAGGCTTAAAATATCAAATTTATAGGTTTTTCTAGAAATTTAGAAATCGGTAGTAGGGATTTTAATGTATTGTGAATATGGAATAAGCGCTGTTTATAGGTTGGTTTGAGTTGAATGAATTCAATTATCAAAGAAAATGTGTTTTATTTTGATGAACTTCGTAGATGCTGATTTTATATGTTCTTATCTATGAAAATAGAGATTTTTAGGTTTAATTCCTTTTTTTATATTACTGAATTTCATTTTTGTTTGCATGTATTGCTGAAGCAATTTGTTTAGGCAGTAAAAGTGCTTTTTTATTTTTCAGTATAGAGATATTTCTTAACATGAAAGAGAGGTTTACAAATATTAATGGTGTAATCAGTTATTGTTTGGGGAGGTGTTCTATTGTGCTGTAAAATACCCTTATTTGAACAGTAGTGATTAAAGTGGTTAAAAGGTGGAGCATGTTTAGGCAAGGAGGCAGATTGTTTACAGATTGGTGCGGGGTAAGAAGCTTCGTCCTTTGAGGTGGTGAGAGGTAGAAATCCTGTTAGCCAATTAAGTAAATTAGAGCGAAATCCATGCGGGTAGGTATTAAGCCCAGCCTGTTGCAATATATTGAGCCATACAATTTGCAGCGAGCGTATCACGACGGGTTGCAGAAAAAAAGAAATCATTGTGAGACAGTAGATGCGCTTGAGATGCGCGTGTTTCAAAATTTCTAATATCTCTATTGACTAAAGGGACACGAAATTCTGTTGTAGAATCACACCTTCCTTTCATATTTTCAAGCCAAGAATTGTCCATATATCCCCTTCAATCTGATTGTCACGAATTGATGCAAGGAATGGTACAAACCTTTGTAAGAATAAGCAGATGCAAAGCCAGTTGTATCATTATTGTTGCTTTGCAGAGTGTTTGATAAAAATCTGGAACATTTCTCCAATTCATTGTCGGTTTATTAATGACTTTATGGCGTTGTTTTTCTAAAAGAGCTTTTGCTGTTGCAGCTTTTACTTATCAGATGGGAGTTAAGAGTATTAGGTATCTCTTTTGGCGTAATATTTGAAATCGGTATACAGCCTCCTAATTTGAGGAGAATATGAAGCTGTAAAGATGCAAACCAGTTTTCATTTTTGCCGTCATTTTTTGTTCAGTTTTATGACGTTCAAGAGCATCTAGAGTAATGTCTTTTAAATAATAGAGATTACGCATTGCTTCACGCTTTTGTTTCTCTCGTTCTTTAATGAGATCAAAACCTTTATGTAAAACAGAACGTCCCGAACCAAATACAACTTGGCTTGTCAATTTATGCGCTTGTTTTAAAGAAGCATCTCTTTAATGTACCTAAGTTCATTTTGCAACAGTGTTTGTGGATGGTATAATGGTAAAGTTCCGATGAATAATATAAAATTTATAGAGTATCCCTATTTTTACACTTCATAAAAGAGCAAGTTGGGCGCTATTAGATACTTTGCCCGCTCCCAATGTTGTGACAATTTTTGGCATTTGGGATGGTTTATAAGAGGCATTGTTAGTGCTTTTTAGTACAGTTTCATCTATACGGCTTTATTTACTTGTAATGTGCAAGAGATATGGTTTTGGTTAATAAACAGCTTTGAAATGAGAGAATCCTACGGTACTAAGATCTTTTATCCAACATGTAAAATAATGAACACTCTTTATAAATCAATGTGACGTGGCTTAAGAAGACTGATTGTAGATCTGTGCTTTTAGGAATTTTTGCTTTTTGAGGTGCAGAAAAGAGAGCAGGAATATTCAGAGTAGCGCTTATTTGTATATTTTATGGGCATCGTTCTTTAGGGTGGGGATATGCACCACGTTTATGGTTAGCAAGGCTTGCTTAAGGGAAATTTGATTGTTTACGAACAACCGGAGGTTAAGAATCTTTCTTCGTCCGAAGAAGACGTCGATATGCCACTATACTTTGTTATTACCAAATAGAATGTGGTTTATGGATGCTAAATCGAAATGATAATTTATTTCGTATGAGGTTTTCCGTATTTGGAGATTGTTTGGTTAAAAAACATCTTTATTAATCATTTGAAAATAGCGCTTAGAATTTTTAAACGATAAGTTTTGGTCTTGATGACGATAATTATTTGTGGTGATCGAAACTACCTATTTTACGAAGCTTTCATTGATAGGCGAATCAAATTTTTTTCTTTTCTTTTGTTTAAATATTTATTTTGCAGCTATTTTTCTTTTTTGCATCAAAGATACTTTTTCAAAAGGTAAATGGAAAGAATGATCAAAGGCAAGAGAATAGAGAGAGCCTTATGTATAATTTGGTTTTCTCGTAGAGTTGTTGTCTATTAACTTTTTTCTTTTTTTCTTCATGAAGAGTGTAGAAAATCCATTGGAGAAGCAAAGAGAATAGGAAAAGTAAAATAAATAGCCGTAACAATTAGTTACGGCTATTTTTGTTTGCTTCATATTACCGAGAGAGGAAGCTCCCTTTAAGCGATTTTTGATTTAGCAAAAATCGGGTCGTAAAAGACTTCAGAGAGTTTTCTATCTTTAAAGAACAACACTACGTCAACTGTTGTATAGAGAACAATTTTTATCATTTCTAACTCGAGTTGCCGGCCAACTTCTGATCTTTTAATCAAGGTGGCACATCGTTCAAATGTCTGCAAAGCGCTGTTGGCATGCGTTGTTGTAATCGATCCGGGATGACCTGTGTTGAGCGAATTGAGATATTCCCATGCTTCATTGCCTCGCAATTCAGCGAGAAAAATTCGGTCGGGCGACTGACGCATACACGCATCTAGGCATTCTTCAGCTGAAACACGGCCTACATTGTTACCATAAATCATATGTACATGATTGGGATGATTGGGTAGAAAAAGCTCGTGAACATCTTCAATTGTGATAATACGCTCCTCTACAGGGACCTTTTCAATTAAAGAGCGGGCAAATGTTGTTTTACCAGATCCTGTCTTGCCTGCAATGATAATGTTGCGTTTGTGAAGGACGCATTCTTCCAAAAATTCAAGAATTTTTCCCTCACGTTTACTTTGTAAGAGTTGAACTTCAAATGGTTCCAACCGTGTGAAGTCTTGCCTCGATAACAAGTTATTGGCTTCTTTTGCTGAAGGCTTATTAAAACTTACATCAGAAAAATCATCAAATGCCCCTTCTTCTTTGAGTTCTTCTAACGTCTTAACTATAAGAGAATGTTTACGAATTACAAAGGAAAGAGCACCATCAACAACAGCTGGTGTTTGTATAATTGTACCACGTTGTCCACCAGGCAAGAGTACATAATTAATACTTCTGGGAGCCATACCGTTATAAACGATAATAGCTGTAATAAGCGTTTGCAAAAAAGTGGTTGTTAACTCTGGTACGCTATGTACTTGCCAACCCTTAAAGCTTTTTGTCCATACTTCACAGGGGCGGCAAATCGATAATTCAGTGATCGTGGGATCTTCTAAAAAACAATCAAGCGGTTGCAGAAGCTGAAAAACTGCTTGATCTTTCTGTACCGGGTTAACGTGTGACGAGACTGTAGACATTGCTGAAATCCAGATCACGAGCAACAAAAATATTTACTCGTTCGCCTTGGTTTTTGTAAAGTGTTGGTGTGATATTGATGGAATTTTGAAGAACATCGATTGCTATAGATTCAGCATTTGGAGCACCTTTATTTTGTGAATTCTCTTTATCTTCTTTGTTGCTTTTATTAACTTTTCCTCTTACCCATTCTCCTAAATCACCGATAATGCTTACCATAATTGCACTACCAAATCTTTCCCAAAAATGTCTGTCAACCCAGCCACCAATACCTGCTTCACCCAGAGGACCTGTGCCTGGTGAATCAAGATTGACAACAACACCAGAAGGCGTTTCGATGCGTAACCATTGCACAAACACGCGCGTTTGTCCTTGTTGTATGCCACTTTGGTAAAAACCAACGACTTTAGAACCACGGTCAAGCAAAACAACACGTCCACTTGTGGAATAAATATCGCGTGTTAAATGACACGTCGTCATTCCGGGTTGCGATGTAATGATCTTTGTTTCTAACGTACAATCTATTTGCGTTCCTTGTGTAATCAAAAAGTCACGGTTACGAAGTTGCATCGCATGTGATTGACCTAAACGCACGGGCTGAAGGTTATCAAATAATACGCCATTACCTCTATCATTATTCGATGCTTTATTACTTGTATCTGTAGATCCTTCGCTACCACCGTTGTTAAGACTAGAACTGAGCATACGTTTGCGTGCTAATTCTTCAGAATCTTGGAGCATATGTGGAGGAATGGCTGTTTGAAGAAGTTTACTCAAGGCCGGTGGAATATCCAAGTTTGAATCTTCTATTTGTGTTGATTTCTCTGCTTCTTCTACAATCTTTGGCTCTTCTATAGTCCGAGGGACATAGTTTGGTATAATTTGCTGTACTATTTGTTGTGGTTTTTCTTCCTCAACTTCCACGGTATTACGCATTTTAAAAGCTTTCCAAGTCAAGGCAATCGGTATCGCTACTATGACAATAAGCCCTACCACTAACAATGCACGGGTACCTGGAATTATCGGACGACGTTCAGAACCTAGTTCCGACCCTCCATAGGCACCTTCAATATGTTTTTGCTCGACGTTGTCCAGTTTTGTACCTTTTCCCTCTCCTTCCTTATTGTCAAACATCATTTTCCTCCTTTATTGATACGATAAACCACCGAAGATACTGTCCCTGTTGTGTTTGGTACGCCATTGGGGTCATAGGCTTCATTAAAAACAGCTAAAGCGCGTTTACCAAGCCGTATGAGCCATTTAGGATTGACCTTATGAACGGCGATAATATCATTAGAACTGCCGATAACGGTGCGTGGTATTAAGCTTTCATTTCCTTCAGCATCTACGACATAAATCGATGGCATATCCATGTTAGCGGGAAATTTGAAATAAGTAATACGCCCATTGTCCCAAGCATTTATCGGAGCAATATCTTGGTGACCGCTCATGGTATAACTGAGATTATAGCCGTTGACGCTTTGGTGAAAACCACGTTCAATCGCAAGGCGTCGATTGTTTTCTTCTGACTTTTCATCGTTTGAATCGGGATAATGGAAAGCCAATTCATAAGTTGATCCCGCACGGTCATTCCGAAACTGTAGTCGGAATTTGTAACTCCGTTTGTCAGTTACAACGATGAGATTGGTATTGGCAAGTTCTGCTTTTGGTTTAATAAAAATATGCCGCCCTTTATGAGCAAAGGCATAGGCTTCAGAATCGCCAAAGGCATGAGTGATATACTGTTCACCTTCTTCAAGAATAATATGTGTTGCCACACCAAGAACTGTTTCAATTTGAACCACATCAGCTTCGTTATATGTTATATAGCGAATGCGGTGATCATATTGTGAATTTGATGGACTTTTGAGCGCCTGCACAGGTACCGTATAAAGAGAAGAAAACGAAGACAATAGAACAACGAACGCAAGTTTTTTCATAACAATCAATTCCTTAATCATTCAACAGTATTTCTGGGTCAGAACGGTAACTTGTTATTTGAAAACCAAGGGGGTTAAGCAATCGATCAGATGATTTCATGGGTGCACCGACATAGGTGTAACCAATTGTTGCAATCTGGTGCTGTTTTGGTCCAGTAGCAGCACCGTTGCTGTCAAGTTGCTGAGTCGTAAAACGTACAGTTGCTTGACCGATTCCATTAGGCTGGATTGATCGTACTTTAACTGTGATACGTGCTTTGTTGGAAAGCACTTTGTCCCGTGCATTTTCTCCATCATAGATTTTATAATATTCTTGTTGAACAGATGCCGCACTTAAAAGTGCTGTTGTGTCATAGTTCAGTTGAATGGTATCGTAGTCGTAAGTTTCGCGGTTAAGCACATATTGGTTTAGCCAATATCTATCTACAACTTCACCATAGCTTTCTTCGTGTTCACGCATGATTGAGATAACATCAACTGCACCCGTCGTATTATCAACGCGCAATACTAAGGGAGTTGGAGCTGGTTGAGAAAATCCAACAACTCCACATATCATACCGAATAAGCCAAAAAGACCCACAGTACTCGCTACACGCCACGCCGTTCTGCGCGACCTTATAAATTCATTGATAAGATCCCGTTCTAAGCCACGGCTTTCTTCATAATAACTTCTAAGTTGTTCGGCTTTCACTGGTTTTGCTTGTTTTGTTTTCATCTGTCTCCTCGCTTAATTTCGGCAGGGATTGTTTTATTAATAGGCACCCGGTTCCTATCATTTGGCTGTTTTAGCTTTGGTGCTAATGCACAAGCCGATAAAAGGTTTACAATCAAAGTTACAAGAATGATCGACTTCATTTTAATATGACTCTTTTTACAGTTATATGCATCCTAATATTTATTGTCATTATTATTATTTTGAACAT